>NZ_JBJNOA010000008.1:0-261804 GCF_052166845.1 Serratia sp. CY71090
TCGGCGCCGGCGGAGCAGCTGTTCGCCGAGTTCGGCTTCACCGTGGACAACGTGGTGGCGAAGGCGCAGGCGCTGCTGAAGTAAGCGGCCTGGCGCCAGCCGATAAAAAAGCCGGTCATCATGACCGGCTTTTTTTATTCCATCACCCGATGAATCTGCAAATACTGCAGCAGCATGATGGTCTTGCCGTCTTTAATGCGGCCATCGGCGATCATCGCCACCGCTTCGCTGAACGGCAGTTCGATCACTTCGATATCTTCATCTTCAATGCCGCCGCCGGCCGCGCGCCGCTCATCGTCATGGTATTCGGCGATAAAGAAGTGCACGATCTCGGTCACGCCGCCCGGCGACATGTAGGCTTCGAAGATTTTCTTGATCTCGCCCACCTGAAAACCTGTCTCTTCCACCGCTTCGCGGCGCGCGCACTGCTCCGGCGAATCGGCGTCCAGCAGGCCGGCGCAGGCCTCGAGCAGCATGCCGCTTTCGTTGCCGTTGACATAGGTCGGCATGCGAAACTGGTTGGTCAGCACCACCGTGCCCTTGGCGCGGTTGTACAGCAAAATGGTGGCGCCGTTGCCGCGATCGTAAACCTCGCGCATCTGTTGCACCGAACCGCCGTTTTTGCGTTTCAGATCGAACGTGTACTTGTGCAGCACATACCAGTTGTCCGACAACAGCTCTTTCTTCACATTCTCAATTTTCGACGACATGACCCTTTTTCCTTGAGTTGCAACGTGAAAATCATACCGCGATTACGCTGCGCCGCAGCAGACGATTTGCAACAAAAATCACAACGCCTCTCCGGGCAAACCAGGATTAAAAATACATCGTGGGCAGACGCATAATCTGACAGACGAATCGCATCCGCAAAGACAAATCCTCAGTGGAAACCGAGCTGCAGCTGAACATCGGCGGGCATTTCGCTATTCATTTGATTACACGACGACAATTGTTCCCGTTTTGTTGACAACTTGATACAAATCGCGGTGCAATTTAGTTGCAAAAGTTATAGTTTTGCTTTCGAATGAAACTGGCGCAGCCCTCACCTGAGAGAAAAGGATTCCGTGATTGCTTGTTAAACGTTCCGTGACCGGCAGCCTGGCCAGGGCGCTGTTCGGCATCGTGATACTGTCGGTGCTCGCCACCGGGTTGGCGTTGACGACCGTCGCCGGCAGCCAGAGCGATGCCGAGGCGATCAACATTGCCGGTTCGCTGCGCATGCAAAGCTACCGCCTGGCCTTTGATCTCGATCGACAGAGCCCGGAGCTGGAGCTGCACCTGCAGCAGTACCGACAATCTTTGCAGGCGCCGGCGCTGCAAAAGCTGGCGCGCTTTTACGTCCCGGCCGAGGTGCGCAACCACTATCTGGCGCTGCAACGAACGTGGCAAGCGATGGAGCGGCAGATCCGTGACGGGCAAGCGGCCGCCTACCGGGCGGAGGTCGCCGGCTACGTCAACCGCGTCGATCATTTTGTTTCCGCTCTGCAGCGTTATTCCGAGTTGAAACTCACCCTGGTGGCCGCCGTCAGCGTGCTGGGCTACGCCGCCATCATCGGTCTGGTGCTGTTTTGCATTCGCTTTATGCGCCGCCAGGTGGTCATGCCGCTGCAGCATCTGGTCGACGCCAGCCAGCGCGTGCAACAGCGCGACTTTCGCCACCCGCAGCTGGACGTGGCGCTGCCGAACGAGCTCGGCGTGCTGTCGCAAACCTTCAGCGCCATGTCTGACGAGCTGGCCCGGCTCTATCAGTCGCTGGAGCTGAAAGTGCAGGAAAAAACCCGGCGCCTGCAGCAGGCCAACGAAACGCTGGAGGTGCTGTATCGCTGTTCACAGGCGCTGAGCGTGCGCCAGATCGATCAGCAGGCATTCGAGAATGTGCTGCGCATCGTGCGCCAAAGCGAACGACTGCGCTGCATCCGGTTGAACGTGGCGGACGATCACGGCCAGTGGCAACTGAACGAAGGAGAGCCGGCGCCGGCGCAAACCTGGAGCGCGCTGCCGATCACCCAAGGCGATAAACTGCTGGGTGAATTGCGATGGCAGCCCGAAGCGCAGCCGCCGCATCCTCACCTGATGCAGAGCCTGGCCAACATGCTGGGGCGCGGCGTCTACTTCAACCGGGCGCAAAAGCAGCACCAATATCTGCTGTTGATGGAAGAACGTGGGACCATCGCCCGCGAGCTGCACGATTCGCTGGCGCAGACGCTGTCGTTCCTGCGCATCCAGCTGACGCTGCTCCGGCGCGCCGCCGACGATCCGGCGGCGCAAACGATTGTCGACGATTTCGATCGCACGCTGGCCGATGCCTATCGCCAACTGAGAGAATTACTGGCCACCTTCCGCCTCAACATTCAGGAGGCGGATCTGAATGCCGCGCTGGAGCAACTGCTGCAGCCATTAAAGGCGCTAACCACCGCCCGGATTCAGTTACACTGTCGGCTGCCCTCGCAGGCGCTCAACGCCCAGCAGCAGGTGCACGCGCTGCAGATCGTGCGCGAGGCGGTGCTCAATGCCGTCAAGCACGCAGGAGCGAGCGAGATCGCGGTGTGTTGCGAGGTCAACGCCGCAGGCGACAACGTATTCAGCATTACCGACGACGGTTGCGGCATCGCCAGTCTGGAAGAACCGGAAGGGCATTACGGCTTGACCATCATGAGCGAACGCGCGGCGCGACTGGGAGGAACGCTGCGCATCCGGCGCAGAAGCCGCGGCGGCACGGCGGTCTGCCTGACATTCTCGCCCTGACCTTGCGGCTGTTCACTCTGCGTTACGGTTGCCGCCGGGCAGAAGGCCGCCCGGAGAGGTTTGCGGTGCAGAATGCCGCTATTTTTGAAGAGACAGTCCCACTGTGAAGCACGCCTCCGGGCGCGTTTGAGTGGCTTTACTTGCTACAGGGAGCATATTTCATGGTGATGAAGCAATACCGAGTCATGATCGTTGACGATCATCCGTTGATGCGGCGCGGCATCAAACAACTGCTGGGACTGGATGCGCGATTTGGCGTGGTGGCAGAGACCGGCAACGGCAGCGAGGCGGTTGCGCTGGCGCTGCAGCACGTGCCGGATGTGATCTTGTTGGATCTGAACATGAAGGGCATGTCCGGGCTGGATACGCTGCGGGCTCTGCGCGACGAAGGCGTGGACGCACGCATCATCGTGCTGACGGTCTCCGACGCGCGCAGCGATCTGTATGCGCTGATCGACGCCGGCGCCGACGGCTATCTGCTGAAAGACAGTGAACCGGAGCAGCTGCTGGAACACATCAGCGCCGCCGCCGAGGGGCAAAACGTGATCAGCGACGCCATGGCCGACTATTTGCTGGCGCGCAGCGAGCAGCGCGATCCCTTCACCGCCTTGACCGAACGCGAACTGGACGTCTTGCAAGAGGTGGCGCGCGGCCTGTCCAACAAACAGGTGGCGGCGCAATTGCATATCTCTGAAGAAACCGTGAAGGTGCACATCCGCAACATACTGCGCAAGCTGGACGTGCGTTCTCGCGTGGCGGCGACGGTGATGTACCTGGAGTACAAAAGCCACTGATCGCCCCGCCCCGGCCAATACGCCGGGGCCGCTTACTCGATGGCGCTGAGCAGCGCCTGATGGTGCTGATGCACCCAACTCTTGTTGAACGGCCCCCAGCTTTCCAACTGATAAAAACCGTCGTTGTTGCGCACGCCCTGCTGCACGAACTGCAGCTCGACGCCCATGCCGGGCAGCGCCTTCAGCACATCCTGCAACGTGCGGCGCGGCCAGCCGGTCAGCGCCATCAACCGCGGCACATTGGGCCGCTCACTGTGGCTGATCAGCCAGCATAAATAAAGCCGACGGGCAAATACCGGGTTAATTCCCATGCCAAGCTCCTGCTGTAAGGTGGATCCAGTTTTTATTTTTCGGCTCCCTGCGGCGAAGAAATGCGCAAGGCCTTTGATAGTAATAAAAATGTCTTAATAGCGTACAATTATCGACACCGGGGCACCCACGCCGTTTCCCGCTACCGTTATTTACACTATCTCCTTTTTTTCTCCACGCTTTCCTCGACTATCCCGAGTAAAGTGCAATAGCGCCGGAATCCTTCCCTGCCGCTGAAATGCATATTTCCGATGCGTTTTAAAGATAGAACAAGTCATAACGAGGTTCGCGCTGCATGGCCAATTTTTTTATTGATCGCCCGATTTTCGCCTGGGTGCTGGCAATTATTCTTTGCCTGACCGGGGCATTGGCGATTTTTTCTTTACCGGTAGAACAATACCCGAATTTGGCGCCGCCGAACGTGCGCATCAGCGCAACTTACCCAGGCGCCTCGGCGCAAACGCTGGAAAACACCGTTACCCAAATCATTGAGCAAAATATGACCGGCCTCGACAACATGATGTATATGTCGTCGCAGAGCACCAATACCGGCCAGGCGACCGTCACGCTGACGTTCGAAGCCGGCACCGATCCCAACGAGGCGATGCAGCAGGTGCAAAACCAGCTGCAGGCAGCGATCAAACGTTTACCGCAGGCGGTGCAGAATCAAGGGGTCACGGTCTCGAAATCCGGCGACACCACGCTGATGATGGTGGCGTTCGTCTCCACCGACAACAGTATGGACAAGCAGGACATCGCCGATTACATCGTCTCCAACCTGCAGGATCCGCTCAGCCGCATCAACGGCGTCGGCAGCATGGACGTGTATGGCTCACAATACGCCATGCGCATCTGGCTCGATCCCAACAAGCTCAACAGCTATCAGCTCACGACCCAGGACGTGGTCAAGGCCATTCAGTCGCAGAACGCCCAGGTGGCGGTCGGCCAGTTGGGCGGCACGCCGTCGGTCGATAAACAGGCGCTGAACGCCACCATCAACGCCCAGTCGCAGCTCCAGACGCCGGAACAGTTCCGCCAGATCACCCTGCGGGTCAATCAGGACGGCTCGCTGGTGACGCTGGGCAACGTCGCCACCGTCGAACTGGGCGGCGAGAACTACAACTACCTCAGCCGCTACAACGGCATGCAGGCCGCCGGCATGAACATCAAGCTGGCCTCCGGCGCCAACGAACTGCAGACCGACCAGTTGGTGAAGGACAAGATCGCCGAGCTGTCGCAATACTTCCCGCACGGGCTGGAGGCCAAAGTGGCCTATGAAACCACCCCGTTTGTCAAAGCGTCGATCAAGGACGTGGTGAAAACGCTGCTGGAGGCCATCCTGCTGGTGTTCCTGGTGATGTATCTGTTCCTGCAGAACTTCCGTGCCACGCTGATCCCCACCATCGCCGTGCCGGTGGTGCTGATGGGCACCTTCGCCATCCTCTCCGCCTGCGGCTTCAGCATCAATACCCTCACCATGTTCGCCATGGTGCTGGCGATCGGCCTGCTAGTGGACGACGCCATCGTGGTGGTGGAGAACGTCGAGCGCGTGATGAGCGAGGAAGGCTTGCCGCCGCGAGAGGCCACGCGCAAATCCATGGGGCAGATCCAGAGCGCGCTGGTCGGCATCGCCCTGGTGCTGTCGGCGGTGTTCGTGCCGATGGCGTTCTTCGGCGGCACCACCGGCGCCATCTATCGCCAGTTCTCCATCACCATCGTCTCCGCCATGGTGCTGTCGGTGCTGGTGGCGATGATCCTGACCCCGGCCCTGTGCGCGACGCTGCTTAAACCGATCGCCAAAGGGCACCATCACGGCAAGCGCGGCTTCTTCGGCTGGTTCAACCGCATGTTCAACCGCAATGCCGATCGCTATGAGCGCGGCGTGGGGCGCATTCTGCACGCCAGCGGCCGCTACATGGTGATTTATCTGCTGTTGCTCGGCGGCATGGCGCTGCTGTTCATCAAGCTGCCGACCTCGTTCCTGCCGCAGGAAGACCGCGGCATCTTCACCGTGCAGGTGCAGTTGCCGGCGGGCTCGACCCTGCAGCAGACCTCCAAAGTGGTGGAAAAGGTCGAGCGCTACTTCCTCACCGAAGAGAAACAGGACGTTTTGTCGGTGTTCGCCATCATCGGCTCCGGGCCCGGCGGCAACGGCCAAAACGTAGCGCGCCTGTTCGTGCGGCTGAAAGACTGGGATCTGCGCACCTCGGGCGCCAACAGCTCGTTCGACATCATCGATCGCGCCACGCTGGCATTCAACAAGATTAACGAAGCCCGGGTGATCGCCAGCAGCCCGCCGGCGATCACCGGTCTCGGCAACTCCTCCGGCTTCGACATGGAGTTGGAAGACCACGCCGGGCTCGGCCACGCCAAACTGATGGCGGCGCGCGATCAGCTGCTGCAGCTGGCGGCGCAAAACCCGCTGCTGTCGCGCGTGCGCCACAACGGCCTGGACGACAGCCCGCAGCTGCAAATCGATATCGATCAGCGCAAGGCTCAGGCGCTGGGCGTATCGATCGACGACATCAACAATACCCTCTCCACCGCCTGGGGCTCGACCTACGTCAACGACTTCGTCGACCGCGGCCGAGTGAAAAAAGTCTACGTGCAGGCCGCGGCGCCGTTCCGCATGCTGCCGGATGACATCAACAAATGGTATGTGCGCAACAGCGCGGGCGGCATGGTGCCGTTCTCGGCCTTCGCCAGCTCGCACTGGGAGTACGGTTCGCCACGGCTGGAGCGCTATAACGGCAGTTCGGCGCTGGAGATCGTCGGCGAGGCGGCCAACGGCGTCAGCACCGGCACCGCCATGGCGGAAATGGAAAAACTGGTCAGCCAACTGCCGACCGGTTTCGGGCTGGAATGGACGGCGATGTCCTATCAGGAACGGTTGTCCGGCTCGCAGGCGCCGGCGCTGTACGCCATCTCGCTGCTGGTGGTGTTCCTGTGCCTGGCGGCGCTGTACGAGAGTTGGTCGATACCGTTCTCGGTGATGCTGGTGGTGCCGCTGGGGGTGATCGGCGCAGTCGCCGCCACCTGGCTGCGAGGCCTGGAGAACGACGTCTATTTCCAGGTTGGCCTGTTGACCATCATTGGGCTGTCGGCGAAAAACGCCATTCTGATCGTCGAGTTCGCCAATGAGCTGAACCATAAAGGGCAGGATCTGATGTCGGCGACGCTCGACGCGTCACGCATGCGCCTGCGGCCGATCCTGATGACCTCGCTGGCGTTCATCTTCGGCGTGCTGCCGATGGCTACCAGCAGCGGCGCCGGTTCCGGCAGCCAGCATGCGGTCGGCACCGGGGTAATGGGCGGCATGATTTCCGCCACCCTGTTGGCGATTTTCTTCGTGCCATTGTTCTTTGTGCTGGTTCGCCGCCGTTTCCCGGGTAAAGCGCATCCGGCAGGCAATACGCCGGCCACCGGGGACTGATCCGCGAGATATAAAAAAAGCAGCGTCAGGTTACCGATGCTGCTTTATTTCGAACGAAAATCTCGTTCCCAAGGTGTTTCAGTGACTTTCCAATGACTCAACCTTGCCATCTGCTTCAACGCTGTGTCAGTTGCCCAACATCTCATCAATGAAGTCTTTCCAGTTTCCTAATTCACGATCAACCATAATGCTTTACAACCTCAATTATTTGACGAAGCGGATTCTACGCCTGTTTTTTGACCATGTGAAGGGAAACGGGAACGATGCCGGGCTCGGAAACCGGGCTTAGCGCACATTTTCGTATTTATCTGATCAATGTTCAGTGCAGCTATTCCCTTGTGATATCAATTTCTCCACGATAGCGTGTAAAAGGTATAAAAATACGCCAATGGAGTGTCGATCATGTCCAGCTCTTTGTCTCTCTCGCAGTTGAAAACGCAGGGCCGCTATCAGGAGGCGACCGCGCTGGCGCTAAGGCAACTGGCGGCGGAGCCGGAAGCGGCGATGCTGCACTTTCAGCTGGCCTGCCTGTATGACGTACAGGGCCTGGAGCAACAGGCCATTCCCTGCTACCTCGCGGCGTTGGCTCGCGATTTGCCGCCCGCCCAGCGCCGCGAGGCCTGGCTGGGTCTCGGCAGCACCTACCGCGCCCTGGGAGAATATTCGGCGTCGCTACGGGCTTTCGACGACGGCCTGGCCGAGTTCCCGCAGGCCAACGAGCTGATGCTGTTTCGCGCCATGGCGCTGTACAACCTGGGTGAAAATAAACGGGCCGTGACCGATCTGTTGCTGCTGCTGGCGGAAACCTCGTCAGACCCCGACATCCGCGGTTATCAACGCGCCATTCGGCACTATGCCGCCGATCTCAGTCTTATCGGTTAGAGGAAAACGATGGAAATTATCACCGACCCGAGCCGCCGCGCCATCGACTGGCAGCGGCTGTGTGAATTGCTGGAGGCCGCCGGGCTGGGCAAGCGCGATCCGCACACCTTGCGGCGCGTTTATCAACACAGCCAGTTTTGCTATTGGGGGTTTATCGGCGACGAGTTGATCGCCACTGCACATGCCATCAGCGATCTGACATCGGTCGCCTACCTGGCGGACGTGGCGATCGATCCGCGCTTTCAGGGACAAGGGCTGGGGCGCAGGTTGATGGATCGGGTGATGCAAGATCTGGCGCCGCTCGGCAAGATTTTCATCTATTCCGTGCCGGAAAAGCTCGCCTTCTATAAAAAGTACGGCTTTCACGATTTGACCACCGGCATGGTGTATGCGGACGGCGCTGCGCTGCAGCGATTGCAAAACGGTGGTTACATACGTTGATCGTTCTTCGAAAAATAATTTTTCATAAAGTCATAATTTATGTCGAAACCAATCAGAGGATTTCGCAAAGCATCAAGCTATGCCTTATCCCCTAACTTTCTTGTTTCGTCTATTATTCATGCATACCTTTATGAATAAGACTATTCTTGGGATTTTTGATGAGATATTTCCTAGGCTGTTTAATGAGATATTTCTTGGCAGTTAGACTTTTCACACAAAAAAAATCGAAATAAAGA
Organism: Serratia sp. CY71090; assembly: GCF_052166845.1. Classification (NCBI taxonomy): domain Bacteria; kingdom Pseudomonadati; phylum Pseudomonadota; class Gammaproteobacteria; order Enterobacterales; family Yersiniaceae; genus Serratia; species Serratia sp. CY71090. The sequence continues at coordinate 8,841 of NZ_JBJNOA010000008.1, forward strand.
TCGAAAAAAACGATCGATGATTAATTTACGATAGGGATAATCTATGTTAATTCCTTTTAATTACCTCCCATCAATAGATGAACTCTATTCAAAAACCTCGTCTTAACCTATAAGATATTTAATTTTTTTAAAATACCCCTTATATATCAACAAAATAATTGACCGCAAAAAATTAAAAACCGCATGGGCGAATTTTAAGAATTATCACGAAAAAAAATTCAACATTGAATTATTTCAATTGTTTTTATTTTTATACTTTAAGATATCCACCGACACTAGGAATAAAAAAGGATCATAATAAAATGGAAATTGATATTTTCAGCGACTGCGCTTATACCTCCGTCGGCATCCGGCAACTCATTAACCAAACCTGGGCGGAAAAACACGCACCAGCCGGCTTTAGCCGCAGAAGGGTCTGCTTTATCGATGTCACCATCGCCAACTTTGAAGCGCGTTACCGCGATGAATATGCCAACCCCAATACCTACAAAATAGTCATTATTACCGACTGCCTGCATGAGATGGTGATTGTCGACAATAAGACCATTATATTATCAAACCTTATATCATTGAGCCGCTTCAGCCACCTGATCAGCGACTTATATAAGCGTTACAGTCACTATACCGAGCCGCCGCAACTCTCTCAGCGCGAATCGCATTTTCTCTCGGAGTGGTCGACGGGAAAATCGCTGGCCGACATCAGCAATGCCATGAATATCAGAAATAAAACCGCCAATCATTACAAATCACGAATCATGAAAAAACTCGGCGCCAGCAGGATAAAACCGCTGTTGCATATTACCCGCGTACGGTGTTTGACCGAGCGTTTAAACATAAGAATCAATAAAGAGTAGTTCTCTCTCCCCCGCGCCGCATTGGCGGCAGAACGCGTTCGCCGGCGTCTTTTAACAGCTCCGCCGGCGAAGATAGCCGTTTCATCAATTTGCCAACCTCTCTCCCTGGCGCCCAATCGTCTCTCGCGCGCATCGTTGTCTGGATCTCGCCGCCGCTTTACTGGCATTATCTCTGCTATCGCCGGGCGGCGAGAAGGCCTAAGACCGCGCCCGCCGCTCAGTATCGACTCGACGAGACAGGTAGCTTTACGCCATGGCAAATAAACCGCAACAGACAACGCTGACGATGTACGGCATCAAAAACTGCGACACCATCAAAAAAGCCCGCCGCTGGCTGGAAGATCAAGGCATAGCCTATCATTTTCACGACTACCGCGCCGACGGCCTGACCGAACAGCAACTGCGCGGTTTCGTCGCGCAACTGGGTTGGGAGCCGCTGCTCAATACCCGCGGCACCACCTGGCGCAAGCTGGATGAAGCGCAGCGCAACGCCTGTGATAACGCCGACGCCGCCATCACGCTGATGCTGGCGCAGCCGGCAATCATTAAACGTCCGCTGCTGGACGACGGCAACGGCCACGCTCTGCTCGGTTTCAACGCCGACGCTTACCAACAATTTATCGCCGAGGTTGCCGTATGACTTGCCCGGTTATCGAACTGGCCCAGCAGTTGATCAAACGCCCTTCCCTCAGCCCGAATGACGAAGGCTGCCAGCAACTGATGATCGAACGCCTGCAGGCGATCGGCTTCACCGTTGAAGCCATGAACTTCGAAGACACCCAAAACTTCTGGGCCTGGCGCGGCGAAGGGCAAACTCTGGCGTTTGCCGGGCACACCGACGTAGTGCCGACCGGCGATGAAAAACGCTGGGACAACCCGCCGTTTGAACCGGCAATCCGCGACGGCATGCTGTATGGCCGCGGCGCGGCGGACATGAAAGGCTCGTTGGCCGCGATGGTGGTGGCCGCGGAACGCTTTGTCGCCGCCAACCCGAATCACCGGGGCCGCCTGGCATTTCTGATCACTTCGGATGAAGAAGCCAGCGCCACCCACGGCACGGTTAAAGTGGTCGAAGCGCTGATGGCGCGCAACGAGCGGCTGGATTACTGCCTGGTCGGCGAGCCGTCCAGCACCGAACGCGTCGGCGACGTGGTGAAAAACGGCCGTCGCGGCTCCATCACCGCCAACCTGCATATCCACGGCGTACAGGGGCACGTCGCCTATCCGCATCTGGCGGACAACCCGGTGCACCGCGCCATGCCGGCGCTGAATGAACTGGTGGCGATCGAATGGGATCGCGGCAACGAGTTCTTCCCACCGACCAGCATGCAGATCGCCAACGTGCAGGCCGGCACCGGCAGCAACAACGTGATCCCGGGCGATCTCTACGTGCAGTTCAACTTCCGGTTCAGCACCGAACTCACCGACGCGATGATCAAGCAGCGCGTGGAAGAGCTGCTGGAACGCCACCAGTTGAATTACAGCATCGAATGGCGGCTGTCCGGTCAACCGTTCCTCACCTCGCGCGGCGCGCTGGTGGATGCGGTGGTCAACGCCGTCGAGCACTATTCTGAATTGACGCCGCAGCTGCTGACCACCGGCGGCACCTCCGACGGCCGCTTCATCGCGCAGATGGGCGCGCAGGTGGTGGAACTGGGGCCGGTCAACGCCACCATCCACAAGGTCAACGAATGTGTCAACGCCGCGGATCTGCAGCTGCTGAGCCGCATGTATCAACGCATCATGGAGCAATTGGTCGCATGATCACCGCAGAAATGCTCACCGGCCGTTCGACCGAACACCTGGCGCCGCTGAGCGGCAACCATCGGCTGCAGCCGCAGGCGGTCAATGCCTTCCTGGCGATGCAGCAGGCCGCGCGTGAAGCCGGATTCGATCTCCAGCCCGCCAGCACCTTCCGCGACTTCGACCGCCAGTTGGCGATTTGGAATGGCAAATTCTGCGGCCAGCGGCCAGTATTAGATAAGGACAGTCAACCGATCGACGTCGCGCCGCTGTCCGCCGCCGAGCGCTGTGAGGCGATCCTGCGCTGGTCAGCCCTGCCTGGCGCCAGCCGCCATCACTGGGGCAGCGATTTGGACGTGTACGATCCGTCGCTGTTGCCGGAAGGGCAAAAGCTGCAGCTGGAGCCGTGGGAATATGAAGAAGGCGGTTACTTTGCGCCGCTCAACCAGTGGCTGACGGCGCATATGGCCGAGTTCGGTTTCTATCGCCCCTTTACCGAAGACAGCGGCGGCGTGGCGGTGGAGCCGTGGCATCTGAGCTACCGGCCGCTGGCGCAAGAGGCTGAACATTTGCTGACCCCGGCGCTGTTGCTGGCGGCCTGGCAAGACAAGGAGGTCGCCGGTTTCGAATGGCTCGAACGCCATCTGCCCTCGATTTTTTCGCGTTTTATACGCAGTGAAGGAAAGGAGTAGCTATGCAATGGTTAGCTGATTACTGGTGGATTATTCTGCTGGTTCTGGTGGGGATGGTCGTCAGCGGCATCAAGGAACTGCGCCGCGTCGACGTGAAAAGCTATCTGGCCAACAAGCCGGAGATACCGCCGCACCGCGACAACAACGCCCAGTGGGATGACGAAGACGACTGGCCGAAAAAGAAATGACATCAGGGCGCTCATCGGCGCCCTGAGTTTTTAGCGAAAGGCGATCAGCTCGCCGCGCTTGCCGGACAATGCCTCGTCCCAGTAGCGCTGCGGCACGTAATAATGCAGCCTTTCCAGCGCGGCGTTCATCATGCCCTGGTTGATCGCATGCCCGACGTTCTCTTCCACGTCGAGCGTGAAATCCACGCCGCTGGCCCGTAACGCTTCTGCCGCTGCATGAGCATGTTGCACCGCGATCACCGCGTCCTCTTCACCGTGGATCAAATGCACCACGCTGTCGCCGAAAGCCTGCTCAGGCAGCTCGGCGAAACGCCCGCTGAACGCCACCACACGCCCGGCCAGCCGGGTTTCCGCTTTTAACGCCTCAAGCGCCATGATCGCCCCCTGCGAGAACCCCACCAGAGCAGTGCCGGCATAGCCCACGCCGCTCAGCTGCTGCCAATGACGCACCACGGCCACAAACTGCGGCATCACGTCTGAGATGCGGGCCGCGCGGTTCTCTTCGGTCACGTCCTGTACCGAAAACCACTGGCGCCCGGCGCCGTTGCCAAACGCTTCGGGGCCACCAATGCTCACCACCTGTGCCTGAGGAAAGTCTTTGGCGAAGTAACTGCCGCTCTCCCCCATCGCCACCGGGTTGTCGCCGACACCGTGAAACAGCAAGATCAGCTGAGCCGCCGGGGTCGCCGGGCTTTGGACAACGAAATGCTCATGTTTCATCGATGACTCCTTAATAGTAACCAAACCTGGTGCGGCGACAGTCGCCGCCGCACCGCTGACAGTGACTATACGCCGTTGAGAAATCGGGAAAATCGGGTTTTATTGAGCGAGTTATTCAATTTATTGCAACGACTGCGCCCAGTCGCGCCAGTAGCGGCAGTGTTGCGCATTCAACTGTTCCAGCGCCTGCGCCGTTTCGTGCCGCCAGTGGCGCAGCAAGGCTTTTTGGCCGCTTACGCCCGCCTGCTCCACGCAGGCCGCCGGGGATTGCCGCCGTTGCAGATGGCCGCGCAGCGCCGGCAGCGGCAGACTGCTGGCCAACAGCAAACGCTGCAATGCCCCCAGGCTGGCCTCCAGTGGCCGATGGGCGAAAGCGAACCCGGCCAGTTCGCGCCAGTCCTCTTCGCCGAGCGACGTGTCGCCGTCATCGCCCGGGATCGCCAGCGTAAGCTCGATACGCTGCCGCAGCCAGGGCCAGTCGCGCGCCAGGTGCTTGTGCGCCGCGTGCCGCAGCGCCTCCCCTTGCTCGCTCAGGGGCAAGATAGCCATCGCGGTATAACAGCCGCTGCTGGCCTCCGGCTTGCTGCCGATGCGCACCAGCTCGAAACCGCAGGATTGCCAAAAGCGCCACAGCGGCTCGGTATAGCCGAAGCTGACCGACAGGAAATCCAGCCCCTGCGCCTGGCGGCGTTGCCGCTCGACCAGCTGACGCGCGATACCCCGCCGCCGCAACGTCGGCAGCGTCGCGATGCGGGTAATGCGCCGTGACCGCAGCGTCGGCGCCCACCACTGGCCGCCATGCGCCGCCAGCGACTGCGCCACCAGGTTGCCGCGCGGCCGGCGGCGGCCGGCCCACACGTCGTGCGCCAACTCGGCGCTCAACCCGCCTTCTTCCGCCAGCCACACGGCGCCGACCACCTCCTGTCCGGCCTGCGCCAGCCCGAAATGCATGCCGGGCGCGTCCATCAGCCGGCGTAAGTCCAGCGGCGAGGTGCGGTAATGCGCGCTGCTCAGCAGAGCATAGAAACGCGCCAGCCGCTGCGGATCGGCGCACAGTTCACGCTGCTCCGCCTGGCTGTAATCGATCGCCTGACCATCCACCGGCCAGGCGGGCAGCTCGTTGAACAACAGCGCATTGTCCGTGACCCGTTCCAACGCATCGCCCTGCGCCCAGCGCATCGGCTGTTGCAGACTCAACGCCTGATAGGACGGCAGCCCGGCGCAAAACTTCAGCAGAAAACCGCGGCCGGTGCCTTCATAGCCCTGCACCGTGGTGGTCAGCAACACGCGCGGGAAATAGCCGATCAGCTGTTGCAACAGCGGCGCGGGGATCGCCGCCGCTTCATCCACCAGCAGCCAGCCCACGTCACTGACGTCCCCCTCCCGGCACTGCGCCAGCAAGGCATCGGGCGCCCAAAACTGTGCGCGCCCCTGCGCCCATTCCCCGGCCACCTCTGTGGCGGCGCGGCTCGGCCCGGTGATCCAGCAGGTCAGCGGCGACTGCGCCATCAGCATGCCGGCCAGCGTCGATTTGCCGCGGCCGCGGGCGGCGGTCAGCACCCACACGCCGGACTCGGCCTGCAACAACGCCGTCAAGATCGCCTGTTGTTCCTCGGTCGGCCCGCCATCCGGCGGCTGCCACCCCTCACGCGCCGGCAGCGCGGCCAACGTCAGGGGCTCATCCTGCCGCCAGACAGTCACTTCGCTGTCGTCGGCCAAATGATGCTGCAGATGATGAATGAAATGCGGCGTGGTGATCGGCTGCGGACAATCACTCCAGCGCAGGCTGTCGCCGTCCGGCAACTGAGGCCATTGCCGCCAGGGCGGCGTCAACAGCAGCAGCCAGCTGCCGGCGCGCAATGCGCCGCACAGCGCCGCCAACGCCTCCACGTCCAGCGAGTGACCGGCATCGAACACCGCGTGCAGCCGCTCCTGCCCCAGCAATTGGCGCACCGCGCGGCTCGGCAAAGCCGTCAGGCCGGGCGGCGGGTTTTCCCCCACCCACGGCCAGTCGCCCGGCAGCGCCGCCGCCAGCCGCTGCGCCTGTTCGCGGCACCACTCGGGTTCACCGCTGAGCACCAGCAGGCGCCGGATGCCCTGCCGCCGCATGAGTTGTTGCGCTGCCTGTAGCATAAGGCTGTATCTCAATCCGAAAAAAATGCCGGAGTCAGGCTCCGGCACTTGAGGCGTTAACGGGATGCAAAGGTGTTGCAGGTATTGGGATCGCCGCTGTCGAAGCCCTGTTTAAACCAGGTGTAGCGCTGCTGCGAAGTGCCGTGGGTGAAGCTGTCCGGCACAACGCGGCCCTGGCTCTGCTGCTGCAACCGATCGTCGCCAATCGCCTGCGCGGCATTCAGCGCCGCCTGCAGGTCGCCCTCTTCCAACATCTGCTGCTTCTCGGCGTATTTACCCCACACGCCGGCGAAGCAGTCCGCCTGCAGCTCCATTTTCACCGACAGGCGGTTCACTTCCGCCTGGCTGGCGCCTTGCTGCATCTGGCGCACCTTCGGCTCGATGCCCAGCAGGTTCTGCACGTGGTGGCCGACTTCGTGCGCCACCACATAGGCCTGAGCGAAATCACCGCCGGCGCCCAGCTTGGTCTTCATGTCCTGATAGAAAGACAGATCGATATACACCGTTCTGTCGCCCGGGCAGTAGAACGGCCCCATCGCCGCCTGACCGGTGCCGCAGCTGGTGCGCGTTACGCCGCGATACATCACCAGCTTCGGCGGTTGGTAGGTTTTGCCCATACGCTGGAAAATCTCTTTCCAGTTATCTTCGGTCGAGGCCAGCACCACCGAAGTGAATTTGGCCAGCTCATCGTCTTTCGGACTGATGTTGGCGCTCTGTTGTTGACCCTGCGGTGCGACGTTACCGCCATTCAACAGCGGCGACAGATCGATGCCGTAATAACCGGCCACCAGCACCACCACCAGAATGACGATGCCGCCCTTGCCACCCACCGGCACGCGGAAACCGCCGCCACCGCCGCCCAAACCTGAAGACTGCCCGCGACGATCCTCAACATTGTCACTTTCCCGACGCCCTTGCCAACGCATAAATACACTCCAGATATTTCCCCTGCTCGTTGAAGTTGCGCCGCGATCGTAAGCGCAAAGGCAGCTTCAAGCCTGAGTGGGATAGGTTTTAGTCATCTCACATCCATCATTATAAATGGTCTGCCGCGGAGGAAATGTAGAAATTTTCTGGAAAAACGCAGAATAGCGGGACGATCCGGCCGGATCGCCCCGAATGGCGGTGCCGACGCTTAGTCGAGTTTCACGCCGATGCGGCGCGCCACTTCTTCGTAGGCTTCGATCAGGCCGCCCAGGCTTTGACGGAAACGGTCTTTGTCCATCTTGTCCAGGGTGTTTTTGTCCCACAGGCGGCTGCCGTCCGGCGAGAACTCATCGCCCAGCACCACTTCACCGTTGAACAGACCGAACTCCAGTTTGAAGTCGACCAGGATCAGGCCGGCGTCGTCGAACAGCTGGGTCAACACGTCGTTGGCGCGGTAGCTCAGCTCGCGCATGCGCGCCAGATGCTCTTTGCTCACCCAGCCAAAGGTTTCGCAGTAGGATTCGTTCACCATCGGATCGTGCATGGCGTCGTTTTTCAGGAACAGATCGAACAGCGGCGGGTTCAGCACCAGACCTTCTTCAATGCCCAGACGCTTCACCAGCGAACCGGCGGCGCGGTTGCGGATCACGCACTCCACCGGCACCATGTCCAATTTCTTCACCAGCACTTCGTTGTCGGACAGCAGACGCTCCATCTGGGTCGGGATGCCGGCTTCTTCCAGTTTGCTCATGATGAAATGGTTAAACTTGTTGTTCACCATGCCTTTGCGATCGAACTGCTCAATGCGCTGACCATCCAGTGCTGACGTATCGTTGCGGAACTCCAACACCAACAGATCGGGATTCTCGGTGGTGTAAACGGTTTTTGCCTTTCCGCGATACAGCTCAGCTAGCTTTTGCATCTTACTTACTCCAGTGATGTATCCCCGTTGTCTCCCGAGCGCGGCCCGAAATTAGGGGGTATAGAATTGACCTAATGAATTCTTTGGCGTGCCGGACACTATTGTGCCAAACCTGCGACGCAAACGATACCGTATAGACAAAACAAAAAGGGGCCGAAGCCCCTTTTTGATTAGTTAACGCTGGTTTTGCTGAAGGCAGACTGGAATGCCGCCACCAGTGCGTCGTTTTTCGACTGGGTGAGCGGTTTGCCTTTCGGATCGATGAATTGCAGGCTGGTGCGGTTGTTGAGATCGCCGACCTGCAGCTTGTAATCCCCTTCCGCCAGCTCAGGATCCTTGACGCCCAACGCATCCCAATCGCTGCTGCTCAGGGACTTGTAGGTCACGGCGACGGTGCCCTGCGGACGGCTGCGGTCACCCACTTTCATCCCCAGTTTTTCGAGCGCCGGCGGCAGGCGATCCCACACGACGGTGTACGGGCCGCGCACCACCAGCATCGGCAGGCCGGTATCATCGGCACCGCTCTGCACGTCCAGCGCGCCGAAACGGCTGGCCGTCTGGGAGCTCGCCAGGTTATCCTGCTTGTCCAGACCTTCGATCAGGGTGTTGATCATCATGCCGTTGTAGCGCTGGATCTCAGACTGATCGGTCACCTGTTCGGTCTTGCCCTGCTGCTGCAGGCCAACGCTTTTCACCACCAGCGCCTGCTGGTAGCCCTGCTGCTGCACGCTGATCTGATAACGGCCTTCGTACTGGTTGTCTTCGTCCAGACGGTTCCACTTCACCCAGTCGGTGGTCAGGGTTTGACCGGCGTCCTGACGGGAAGCGATCGCGATGTTCTTCGCCTGCAGCAGGCTGACCACGCGCGACCACAGGTTCTGGTTCTGCGGGCTGTTTTCCAGCAGCAGCGTGCCGCTGTCGCCGGCGTATTGCGCGCGTGAACCGCTCAGCAGCGCCAACGGCTGCACCGGCGGACGAATGTCCAGCTGCTTGCCGACGTTGCCTTGCACCGTTGTGGCCGGCACGTCATAGTTGCCGCTCTGCACCGGCAGGATCATGCCGGACGGCGCGTTCAGCGCCTTGAGCGGAGCCGCGTCGAGGTAGGCCTCGTCGCCGCTGACCTGGCGCTTGTAGCGCTGATCGCTGCTGCAGGCTGCCAGCATCATCACCAATGAGATGCCCACTACTTTTGCTACCGTCGACTTTTGCAATGAATAAGCCATCAAATTTCCCTTAGAGTTACAGCAAACCGACGCTTTTCAGCGCGCGCTCCACCACCGGGCGGGCGGCTTCGCTCAACGGCGTCATCGGCAGACGCAGCGTATCGGTTGCCATCAATCCCAACGCCTTACAGGCCCACTTCACCGGAATTGGGTTTGCTTCTACAAATAGATCCTGATGCAACGGCATCAAGCGCTGATTTAAGCGGCGCGCTTCGGCAAATTTGCCCTGCGCCGCCAGCGCGCAAAGTTGCGCCATCTCGCGCGCGGCCACGTTGGCCGTCACGGAAATCACCCCTTTGCCGCCCAGTTGCATGAAGTCCAGCCCGCTGGCGTCGTCGCCGCTCAGCAAAATGAAATCTTCATCGTCAACCAGCACTTGGATCTGACTAACGCGACTTAAGTTCCCCGTCGCTTCTTTTACAGCAACAATATTCTTGATTTTCGCCAGCCGAGCGATGGTCGGCGGCAGCATGTCGCAGCCGGTGCGCGAAGGCACGTTATACAGGATCTGCGGCAGTTCGGTGCTCTCGGCGATCGCCTTGAAGTGCTGATACAGCCCTTCCTGCGTCGGCTTATTGTAGTACGGCGTTACCGTCAGGCAGCCCACCACGCCGGTGTTGGCGAAGCGGGTGGTGAGCGCGATGGCTTCGGCGGTGGCGTTGGCGCCGGTGCCGGCGATCACCGGAATGCGGCCGTCGGCCAACTCCAGCGTCTGCAGCACCACGTCAACGTGCTCGTCATGGGCAAGCGTTGCGGACTCGCCGGTGGTCCCTACGGAAACGATCGCCGCGGTGCCACTGGCTACATGATAATCGATCAATTTTTTCAGGCTCGCGCGATCGACAGCACCTTTGTCGTCCATCGGCGTAACCAGTGCAACAATACTTCCCGTAAACATTGGCCGTCCCCTCCACAAACAAGTCACTCATGGTACTTTTGCTGCCTATCCAAAAGCAAGCGCACAACCGCGTTGTAAGCGCTTGGCAGGCGGTTTTTTTTATGTTTACCATGGTAACCCCATTAAGCACGACAGGAAGCGCTATTTTGCCTCAGTCAGACGAACACTATCTCGTGATTACCGCGCTCGGCGCCGACCGCCCCGGAATCGTCAATACCATCACCCGCCACGTCAGCAGTTGCGGATGCAATATCGAAGATAGCCGTCTGGCCATGCTGGGAGAGGAGTTCACGTTCATCATGCTGCTGTCCGGCAGTTGGAACGCCATCACCCTGATCGAATCCACCCTGCCGCAAAAAGGCGCGGAGCTGGATCTGCTGATCGTGATGAAGCGCACAAACTCGCACGAAAGGCCGCCGATGCCGGCCACGGTGTGGGTGCAGGTGGAAGTGAAGGACTCGCCGCACATCATCGAACGCTTTACCGATCTGTTCGACTCCAGCCAGATGAATATCGCCGAACTGGTCTCGCGCACACAGCCGGCGGACGGCGACCTGCCGCCGCAGCTGTATATCCAAATTACCGCCCACAGCTCCGGCGATCGGGACGCCTCAAATATTGAGCAAGCCTTCCATCGCCTATGTACAGAATTGAACGCGCAAGGCAGTATTAGCGTGGTGAACTATCCACAGCATGACGAGAAAGATGGAGAGTAGTGATGAGCCCATTGAAAGCCGGTGACACAGCGCCGAAATTTAGTTTGCCTGACCAGGACGGTGAGGAAATTAATTTGGCCGACTTCCAGGGACAGCGAGTATTGGTCTATTTCTATCCGAAGGCGATGACGCCGGGCTGCACCGTGCAAGCCTGCGGCCTGCGGGACAACATGGACGAATTAAAAAAGGTCGGCGTCGAAGTGCTGGGCATCAGCACCGACAAACCGGAAAAACTGTCGCGCTTCGCCGAAAAGGAGCTGCTCAACTTCACGCTGTTGTCTGATGAAGATCATCAGGTGTCACAACAGTTTGGCGTGTGGGGCGAGAAAACCTTCATGGGCAAGACCTACGACGGCATTCACCGCATCAGCTTCCTGATCGATGCCAACGGCAAGATTGAAAAAGTGTTTGATGATTTCAAAACCACCAATCACCACGACATCGTTCTGAACTACCTGCAGCAGTAATTCTCACGAAGCGCAGCGGCCTGCTGCGCTTCGTTTCTTCCCTGTCAGTCGGCCTTGTCTTCCACCTCGACCCGCAGTTCATCCGGCCAGGCATGGATCACCGCCTTCACCAGCGTCGCCAGCGGTATGGCAAAAAACACGCCCCAAAAGCCCCACATCCCGCCGAACACGATCACCGACAGGATAATCACCAGCGGATGCAGGTTGACCGCTTCGGAGAACAAAATGGGCACCAACAGGTTGCCGTCCAGCCCCTGCACCACCAGGTAGGCGACGATCAGCGTCCAGAAATCGGCGCCGACGCCCCACTGGAACAGCGCCACCACCACCACCGGTATGGTGACCAGCACCGCGCCGATGTAGGGGATCAGCACCGAGAACCCCACCAGCACCGCCAGCAGCAGCGAGTAGCGCATATCCAACACGGCGAACACCAGGTAAGTCGCCACGCCGACAATCACCATCTCCAGCACTTTGCCGCGAATGTAGTTGGTGATCTGCTGATTCATCTCGTTCCAGACTTGCCCCGCCAGGCCGCGATTGCGCGGCAGCACGCGGCGCACCGCGTTCAGCAGCTGTTCTTTGTCCTTCAGCAGGAAGAACATCATCATCGGCACCAGGATCAGGTAGATAGCCAACGTCAGCAGGCCGACCAGCGACGCCAGCGAGAATTTCACCACCGATTCGCCCATGCCGGACAACCGGCTGCGCAGGTTTTCCGCCATCATGTCGATGATGCCGGCATCCACCAGCGCCGGATAACGCTTCGGCAGCGTCGCGGCGAAGTTATAGAACTGATTGAGCATGCCCGGCAGATCGCTCATCAGATTGATGCCCTGCTGCCAGGCGGTCGGCGCGACGACGAACACCAGCAGCATGGCGACGCCCGAGAACACCAGCAGCATGATGCTCGCCGCCCAGGTGCGCGAACAGCCGATGCGCTGCAGGCGCGCGGTCGGCCACTCGAGCAGATACGCCAGCACGATGGCAACCAGCAACGGGGTCAGAATGCCGTGCAAAAAATAGAGAATAAGGAACCCGGCAACCAGGATCACCAACAGCGCGATGGCCTGAGGATCGGTGAAGCGGCGGCGGTACCACTGTAATAACATCTCCAGCATCAGAGCGGGCTCCTTGAGATTTGGCGGGCGGGCATGGCGATTCCTGTGATGGGCCTGATTAAAGCATAGATAGAACGGGCGCACGCGGGATGTGCAAAGCACTCAGAGTACTCAAAGTTCGCCATACATCAACAGCGATCTGGCTGATTTTATCGCGCGGGCAGGCGATCGACGCAAAAATCCGCAGACGCGGCGACTGGCTCGATGAGCGGCCCCGAACGGGGCCGCGGAAGATTACAGCGAAGTAGCGACAGAAAGGGGCGAACCGACCACCAATGCGAACAACAACACACAGCCAATCGCGATCGCCGCCGCCAGATCATTTTTCATTGTCCCGTCCCCTGATGCTTAAACTGGTTATCGTCACGAACTCTGTCGGTTCTACGTTCACGGCCTTTTCCGATGCACGTCATTAAAAACCCCCGCCTAAGCGGGGGAGAAAACGTTCTGGTGCATCAAGTGTTACAAGGAGGTCATGAGGGATTGCTAACCCTAAATGACTATTTCAAGCTAGGATTATTCCCAGAACATGGCAAGCGATCGCGTCGAGGTTATCCGCACTTTGAGATAAACCTCATAAAAAAATCCCGCACGGCAGCGGGATGAAGGGATGATAACGTCATGAATTTTTTATGCGGACAATGAGGCGGTATTGTCGTCATTTGGCGACAATACCGCGCCGGCACGGTGGTCACAAGGGAAATTTGGCCACGGTGAGGAAATCAGAATTTCGCCAATGCCCGCGATCGTGCGCCCGTCAGCATCAACGAAAAAATGGGATTTTCGTCAGACAGCCACCGGGAAAAAACCGGTAGCATGGCCGATATAATCCCAAATGCCGTAGGGGGAAAAATGAACAGCAAACCGTGTGAATTTGATGAAGCCATCTGTCTGGCTATCGGGCGTGGCGTTTGTGAAGTCGTCAAGATAGGAGATGAAATCAGCATCTTCTCCCTGCTGGAAGCCATCGAGAGCTTTATCGAACGGCAGGCGCTCAGCGAAAGCGAAATCGCGGCGGCGGACGACGCGCTGGATTTGATCACCGGTTTGGTACGCCGCCAGTGCTGACGCCTGTTACGAGGCGCAGCCGATGAGCCGTTGCTCTAGCGTGACGCCGGGCATCATTTGCCGTAAACCGGCAATCAATTCGTCGCCCGCCTCGTGCAGCGCCGCCAACGGCATCGCCGGCAGGCTCTCCAGGATGAACCACATCCGCTCGGCCTCGGCGCTCAACCGGGTTCTGCCCCCCCCCCTGGCGCCAATCCCTGCATCGCCATCCTGTGCAAGCTCGCGGCGGCTTGGCACGTTTGCTCGCGGGCACCCAAGGCCCGAACATGATAGAACTGTGGCGGTGGGAAATGGCGCCGGGGGAAGCCTATGCATCGGGCGGCCACCCGACGGGCACCTTCGAGCTGCTGCACGTTGAGCGAGGCGTCTTGAGCCTTGCCGTCGAACAGACCGAGCTCATGATTGCGCCGGGCTGTTCGGCGGTCGCCAAAACGGACGGCCCACATCGGTACGCCAACGAAGGCGAAGACACGCTGATTTTCACCATGACGGTCGCCGAACTGCACGCCTGAACGGCGACCCTGACCTGAACGCTTGCACAGGAGAAGAGCCATCATGACAACCCCTGCCCCACTGGAGTGGCAGCGTGCGGACTATCTCGTCAGCACCGATCCCGCCCTGCTGGATCTCGATGCCATCCACGCTTTTCTGACCCGTTCGTCATGGGCGGAAGGAATCGATAAAGAAACCGTTCGCCAGTCCCTCGCCCACAGCTTGTGTTTCGGTTTGTATCACGGCGCCAGGCAAATCGGTTTCGCCCGGCTGATCACCGATTACGCCACTTTCGGCTATCTGTGCGACGTGTACGTGCTGGAAACATTCCAAAAAAGCGGGCTGGGCCTGTGGCTGGCGGAATGTTGCCAGGCCCATCCGCTGATGGCGACGCTGAGGCGAGTCATGCTGGTCACCAGCACCGCCCCCTGGCTCTATGAGAAAGTGGGCTATTCGGCCATCAACCGCCCCGACTTTGTCTGGCAGATCGCCCGGCCGGACATCTACCGACGGTAATGCTATTTCAGCGCCTGCTCGGCCAGCAGCCCGAGGGCGATGACGATCATCGCCGCGCCGGAGATGCGCCCCACCACCTTTGCGGCCTGCGGACGCGTGCGCAGCACCGACTGCGAACCAAACCCCACCAGCAGATACACCAGGCCGCAGCTGATCAAATGCACGACGCCCAACGCCAGCATCTGCATCGGCACCGACCATTCGGCTCGGGCGTCGGTAAATTGTGGCAGCAGCGCCAGAAACAGCAGAAACACCTTGGGGTTCAGCCCGCTGACACACACGCCTTTGCCGGCCCAGCGCAGCCAGGAATCAGAACGCTGATCTTCACCGGCGCCGGGCACCGGCGGGTGCAACAGCATGTTGAAACCGATCCACAAGAGGTAAGCCGCCCCCAACAGGGTGAGCGCCGTCAGCGCCAGTGGGTTGCCGACCAGCAGCGCGCCGACGCCCGCCACCACGATCGCAATCATCAACAAATGGCCAAACAGCAAACCGGCGACGGCGGGCACTACCACCCGACCGCGAATACCCGCCGAGATCACATAGGCCCAATCCATACCCGGCGTGATCACCAACAAAATCGACACCGCCCAAAACGCGGCGAACAGAGCGAGCGTCATGCCGGCGCCCTCTCAAACGCACCGCGCCACACCGAACAGAGAACCATTGCGCTTTCCTCGTGGAAGAAGAACGGCCTCCGCCTGCCGCGGGGGCCGTCAAAACCGTTCAACAGATGGCAAGAATATCCTCATGACGTTAAAATGTGCTTTCAATTACTTGCCTTAAATCGGCATAAACGGGGAAATTTTTCCAAATGGATAAGATTGATCGCAAGATTCTTGCTGAATTGCAGACCGACGGCCGGTTGTCGGTGACCGAGCTGGCCGAGCGGATCGGTTTGAGCGTGTCTCCCTGTCACCGCCGGGTGCGGGCATTAGAGGAGTCTGGGGTGATCAGGGGTTACCGCGCCCAACTCGATCCCGGCAGCCTGGGCTATAACTTTTCCGCTCTGGTGTTCGTCACCATGCGCGAAGGCGATCGCCGCGCCGTTGAAACCTTCGAAAACGCCATGGTGGACATTCCGCAGGTGGTGCAGGCACAGCGGTTGTTTGGCGATCCCGACTATCTGCTGCACGTTATCGCCCGCGATCTGCCCGCCTTCCAGCAACTTTACGACGAGAAGCTCTCCGCCCTGCCGGGCGTGCAACGCCTGAGCTCCACGCTGGTGATGAAAACCGTGGTGCCGGAACGCTCGTTCCTGCCGTTGGGAAAATGAGAACGGGAACGTTGCCGCTCCCGTTTTGACGACCTTAAGGCACAATCACGAAATCCGGATTGGCGATGGCGAACAGCGCCTCGCGATCCGCCGCCGGCGGATAAATCCACTGCGTGTTGATCTCCTGCTTAATCTTTTTGCCTTCCTGGCGGGTAAAGCGCACCTGGCGCTGCCAGCCTTCGGTATAGAGCGCGCCCCAGGGCCCCAAATCCAGGCAGGTCACATACTTCGGCTGGCTGTACGGATGCGTCGGCAACCCCGCCAGCTCCGCCGCCGCATTGTGGCCGGCCACGCGGCCAAGGCTCATCGCATGCTGGCAGGTCATCAGGTTGTGATTACCGAGATCGTCGGTCGCCGCCTTCACCGTATCGCCAGTCACGAAAATGCCCGCCGCCGCCGGCGCGCGCAGGAAGGCATCGCCGATCACCCGGCCGCTGCCGTCGCGCTCGCCAGGGATCTGCTCGGTCAGCGGATGCGCCCGCACGCCCGCCGCCAGGATCACCGTGTTGGCAGCGATACGCTCACCGTTCGACAGCATCACTCCCTCAGCGTCGATGGCCGAGACGCGCAGGCCGGCCCGCGCTTCCACGCCGCACTCCGCCAACGCCTGGCGTATCACCGCCCCCGGCTCTGCCCCCATCGCCGCGCCTACTTCCGGCGCGGTATCGACGATCACCACGCGCACGTTCTCGTCTTTGCCCAGCGCATCCCGCAGCCGCTGCGGCATCTCCGCCGCGCTCTCCAGCCCGGTCAGCCCCGCGCCCACCACCACGGCGGTGTTGCGCGCAGGCGTCGAAGGTTTGGCCGCCAGCGCATTGATATGGGCGCCCAAACGCTGAGCGCTTTCCAGCGTATCGACGTTGAAACCGTATTCGGCAAAGCCCGGCACCGCAGGCACGGACAGCCGGCTGCCGGTGGCCCACACCAAACGATCGTAGGCCAACTCAAGGGGTGCCCCCGCCGTCGGCGCCACCGTGAGCGTTTTAGCAGCGGCATCGATACGCTCAACAACCCCGGCCAGGTGCCGCACGCCGACGGCGGCGAGCTGCGCGGAAATGTCCGGGTTCATGTTTTCCAACACCGCTTCATACAGGCGCGGGCGGATGGTGACCGTTGGGGTCGGCGAGACCATGAGCACCTCGATATCGTCATGCTTACCGGCGAGGGTAATGGCGCGCATGGCGGACACGGCGGCCCAAAAACCGGCAAAACCGGAACCGGCGATCACTATTTTTTGCGTCATGAGATGACTCCTTCATACAGGGTTAACCGGGCGATAAGGCGTGCCCGCAGTGTTTTCGGATGAACGATGCCGTTCCGCTCCCGTAGCAGGGTGCAGAAGGCCCGCCCGCCCCTTCCGAGGAGGCGGGAATAAGTGTGTTTGCTTTCTTTAAGGAAAGGCGGAGCTTAGGTCTTGGCGCGCGCCGTTTTGCCGCTGCGCGCGGTGCGTTCCGTCATGCGTTCGTCGAGCCAGAGATTGACCTCACCGAAGAAGCCTTGCGGCGCTTTGCGGCCAAAGCGGGCCGCGACGGCGCCGAGGGTCTGCGCCGCCAGTGCGTCGCGCATCGCCTTCTCCGCCTGCAGCATCACCGCATGGATAGCGCATTTGCCGGAGACCGCCCAATCCGGCGGGGAATCATCGAACACCGCACAACGCCCGCGCACCTCCTGGCAATCGAACAGCGGCTTGTGCCCCTCGATGGCGTCGATAATTTCCAGAAAACTGATCTCGTCCGCCGGACGGGCCAACCGGTAACCGCCGCGCACCCCTTCACTGGCGGCAACGATCCCCGCCTTTTCCAGCTTGGGAAAAATCTTGGCCAGAAAGCTGGGGGAGATGCCCTGCAGCTCGGCGAGTTCGCGGCTGCTGAGTGCGCGCTGGTTATCGCCGACCAGCCACAGCAGGCAGTGGATGCCATATTCAACGCTGGTTGTGATGTACGCCATATGTCCGTTTTCGACCGTCAGTGAATCTTCAATAACGCAGACTATATGAGTCTGCGTTTATCCTGTCAATAAAACACAGATCAACTTTGTCCGCGTTTAATTCAAAATGCATGTCGCCAGCGACGAAAAAGCGCCCTTCAAAATGAAAAATAAAACTTTTTTGCTCGATTCGCGCTCGGCTAACGTTTCCTTGTCGCCTGCGGCTGACTATGATGTGATGGGTGCCGCCGCCGCGGTTTGTGAGCCGCCGCACTTTCGCGCGGATTGCGCCGCGGGAATAAAGAACTCTTGTCTGCTGCTGACGTCTTAGAAATGATTATTTAAGGGAAACGCCTGACTATGACCAACCGGTTGACCAAAACCGCGTTAGCGGTGCTGCTGCTCAGCACGCTGAACGCCACCGCCCTGGCGCCAGCACAGGCGGAAAGCCAGGACCAGTTGCCGGATATGGGCACCTCCGCCGGCGGCACCCTGAGCATCGGACAAGAGCTGGCGATGGGCGATTTCTATGTGCGCCAACTGCGCGCCAGCGCCCCGCTGATCAACGATCCGCTGCTGAGCCAGTACATCAATCAGTTGGGCAACCGGCTGGTGGCCAGCGCCTATTCGGTGCGCACGCCGTTCCATTTCTATCTGGTGCGCAACGACGAGATCAACGCCTTCGCCTTCTTCGGCGGCAACGTGGTGCTGCACTCCGCGCTGTTTCGCGTCAGCGACAACGAAAGCCAGCTGGCTTCGGTGCTGGCGCACGAAATCTCGCACGTTACCCAGCGCCACCTGGCGCGCGCCATGGAAGATCAGCAGCGCAACGCCCCGCTGACCTGGGTGGGCGCACTCGGTTCCATTTTGCTGGCGATGGCCAACCCGACCATGGGCATGGCGGCGCTGAGCGGCACCATGGCCGGCACCCAGCAAGGCATGATCAGCTTTACCCAATCGAACGAACAGGAAGCCGACCGCATCGGCATTCAGGTGCTGCAGCGCGCCGGTTTCGATCCGGAAGCGATGCCCGACTTCCTGCAGAAACTCTCGGATCAGTCGCGCTACGCCTCCAAGCCGCCGGAAATGCTGCTGACGCACCCGCTGCCGGACAGCCGCCTCTCCGACGCGCGCAACCGCGCCAACCAGATGCCGAAACACATCGTGCAGTCTTCGCAGGATTACCTGATGGCCAAGGTGCGCGCACTGGGCATGTACAGCTCGGAAGGCTACGGCCTGAACGAAGAGTTGCTCGGCTCACTCAGCAAGGGCAACGTGCGCGAACAGGCGGCCGCCAAATACGGCCGCGCCATTCTGTTCTATGAAGCGAAAAAATACGACGACGCGCGCAACATCATTCAGCCGATGCTGGCGCAGGATGCGAAAAACGTCTGGCTGATCGACCTGATGACCGACATCGATCTCGGTCAGAAACGCGCGCCGCAGGCCATCGCACGCCTGCAGGCGGCCAACGCCGCCCAGAGCAACAACCCGGTGCTGCAGCTCAATCTGGCCAACGCCTATGTCGAAGGCAACCAGCCGGCGCAGGCGTCGAAGATCCTGAACCGCTACACCTTTGCCCATCCGGACGATCCGAACGGCTGGGATCTGCTGGCGCAGGCCAGCGCCGCTCAGGGGCTGCGCGATGAAGAGCTGTCGGCCCGCGCCGAAAGCCTGGCGCTGACCGGCCGGCTCGATCAGGCCATCGGCCTGCTCAGCAATGCCAGCTCGCTGCAGAAACTCGGCAGCCTGAAACAGGCGCGCTACGATGCGCGCATCGACCAGCTGCGCCAACTGCAACAGCGCTTCCGCCAATACCAGCGCAGCTGATTCAACAAGGAATGAACGCCATGAAAAACGTCACGATTTACCATAACCCGCGCTGCTCCAAGAGCCGTGAAACCCTGGCGCTGCTGGAGCAGCACGGTGTCGATCCCAAGGTAGTGCTGTACCTCGATACGCCCCCTACGGTCGATGAGCTGAAAAAACTATTGAAAGAACTGGGCTTCACATCGGCGCGCGATCTGATGCGCAAAAAAGAAGATCTGTACAAGGAATTGAAGCTGGCGGACGACAGCCTGAGCGAAGAGCAACTGCTGGCGGCGATGACGGCGAACCCGAAACTGATCGAACGCCCGATCGTGGTGAAAGGCAGCAAGGCGCGCATCGGCCGGCCACCGGAGCAGGTGCTGGAGATTTTGTAAATTCGAATTCGGGCGCGGACTATTGCGCCCTTTCTTTTACGGTAGCGGCTACAGCCCCAGAATTTCTTTAACGAACGGAATGGTGAGCTTGCGTTGGGCAGTGATCGAGGCGCGATCGAGCTGATCGAGGGTCATAAACAGCGTGCGCATCTCGCGATCCAGCCGCTTCAGCAGGAAGCGGCCCACGTCTTCCGGCAGCTCGAAGCCGCGCAGTTTGCCGCGCAGCTGCAGCGCCAGCAGCTTCTCTTCGTCCGACAGCGGCTGCAGCTTGTAGATCTGCCCCCAGTCCAGACGTGAAGCCAAATCAGGTAAACGCAGGTTCAGCTGACGCGGCGGGCGATCCCCGGTGATGAACAAACGGGTGCGGCCGGTTTCCAGGATGCGGTTGTAAAGGTTGAAGATCGCCATCTCCCACTCTTCGTCGCCGGCGATGCATTCGATATTGTCGATGCAGACCAGCGCCAGCTGTTCCATGCCGTCCAATACTTCAGGCACGAAGTAAGCGCGCTTGTCGAGCGGCACATAGCCCACCGCTTCCCCCTTCTGCGAAAGCTCGGCGCAGGCCGCATGCAGCAAATGGCTGCGCCCGCCGCCTTCACGCGACCAGAAATAGATATAGCTGCCATGTTCCTGACGGACGGCGGATTGGATCGCGGCTAATAGGGATGGGTTCTCGCCCGGATAAAAACTGGCGAAAGTTTCATCATCGGGAAGATAAAGTGGCAGTGAAAGCTGTGCCGGCGTATTCAGAGAAGCACCTCAACCAAAACTGGCAGAAAAACGTGGGCAGTTTAACACAGAAAACGGGCGCTGTTGAACCGGCAGGATCTTATGCCGCAATAGTGAACAATGCCTAAGCGCCGCTTGATTGGCTGCGGCTCCCGCCAAGGCAAGAATTATCCGATATCATTCCCTAACCCCATGCCTGCGCAGGTTAAATTTGTCATTTAAGCCAAATCTGGCCTAGTATAGGTAGGCTAAACGCAATCACCATCAACAAGGTTTCTGCAAGGATATAGACGATGAAAGTATGGAATAAAGTGCTGTTGGCCTCCTTTATCGGGTTGTTGGTTGCCGGCTGTGATGACTCGTCCAAGGTTGACGCCAACCTGGATAAAGCCAAAGACAGCGCCGAGCAGATGAAAGACGCCGCCCAGAAAAAAGCGGACGATCTGACGGACAAGGCGAAAGCGACGGCGGATGAAATCAAAAAAGAGGCTGCCACGCAGGCTGACCAGCTGAAGGACAAAGCTTCGGCGATTAAAGAAGACGCCGCCAAGCAGGCGGACGCCATCACCAACGACGCCAAGGCCAAGGCCGCCGCGATCAAAGATGACGCCGGCAAGCAGAGCCAGCAGTTGGTGGATCAGGCCAAGGCCATCAAAAACGACGCCATCAACGGCGCCAACGATCTGACCGAGCAGGCCAAGGCCAAGACCGAAGCCATCAAGAACAGCGCCGAAAACAAAGCGCAAGAGTTGAAACAAGAAACAGATGCGGCGGTGAACGGCAATACGCAACCGGCCGCCCAGCAATAAGCCATACTCAGCAATAAAGTAAGGAGCAGTAAATGGGGATTATTTCCTGGATTATCTTCGGCCTGATCGCCGGTATTTTAGCTAAGTGGATCATGCCCGGCAAAGACGGCGGCGGCTTTATCCTGACCGTTGTGCTGGGGATCGTCGGCGCCGTGGTCGGCGGCTATATCAGCACCTTCTTCGGCTACGGCAAGGTTGACGGCTTCAACTTCGGCAGCTTCGTGGTGGCGGTTATCGGTGCCATCGTGGTGCTGTTCGTGTACCGCAAAATTCGCAGCTGAGGCGAATGCCATCAGTCAAAAGGGCAGCCCCTGGGCTGCCCTTTTCGTTACTTCTGCTCTGCCGGTTCGTCCGGCGCGTCGAGCACCTCTTCTTCCTTGCGGAACAGGCTGATGACCTTGAACAGCAGGCTCAAGCCAATGCCGACGATGGTCGCCAGCGCCATGCCTTTCAGCTCCGCCGCGCCGATATGCACCTTGGCGCCGCTCACGCCGATAATCAGGATCACCGAGGTTAAAATCAGGTTTTGCGCTTTGTTGTAATCCACTTTGGACTCGATCAACACGCGAATGCCCGAGGCGCCGATCACGCCGTACAGCAGCAGGGAAACGCCGCCCATCACCGGCACCGGCACCGCCTGGATCGCCGCCGCCAGCTTGCCGATGCAGGACAACAGGATCGCCAGCACCGCCGCGCCGCCGATCACCCAGGTGCTGTAGACCTTGGTGATGGCCATCACGCCGATGTTCTCGCCGTAGGTAGTGTTCGGCGTGGAGCCGAAGAAGCCCGAGAATACCGTCGAGATGCCGTTGGCGAACATCGAGCGGTGCAGGCCCGGATCGCGGATCAGGTCTTTTTTCACGATGTTGGCGGTCACCACCAGGTGGCCGACGTGCTCCGCGATCACCACCAGCGCCGCCGGCAGAATGGTGAAGATGGCGAACCACTCAAAGCGCGGGGTGTAGAAGGTCGGCAGCGCGAACCAGTGCGCCTCGCGGATCGGGGTCAAATCCACCACGCCCATGAAGAACGACAGCGCATAGCCCACCAGCACGCCGATCAGGATCGGGATAATCGCCAGGAAGCCACGGAACAGCACTGAACCGAGCACCGTGACCGCCAGCGTCACCAGCGAAATGGTGATGGTGGTCGAGTCGGCGCTGGTGCCTTCCGCCGGCAGCAGCCCCGCCATGTTGGCCGCCACGCCCGCCAGCTCCAGGCCGATGACGGCGACGATCGCCCCCATCGCCGCCGGCGGGAACATCACGTCCAGCCAGCCGGTGCCGGCCTTTTTCACGATCAGCGCCACCAGGCAGAACAGCACGCCACACATGATGAAACCGCCCAACGCCACTTCGTAACCGAGCGGCAACAGCAGCAGCACCGGCGAGATAAACGCGAAGCTGGAACCGAGGTAGGCCGGGATCTTGCCTTTACAGATGAACAGATACAGCAGCGTGCCGATGCCGTTGAACAGCAGCACGGTCGCCGGGTTGATCTTGAACAGGATAGGCACCAGCACGGTGGCGCCGAACATGGCGAACAGGTGCTGGAAGCTGAGCGGAATGGTCTGGAGCAGCGGCGGGCGCTCGCTGACGCCGATGGCGCGACGGGTCATGTGTGTTTTTCCTCGGTTTATTGGTTTTATAGGTTTTAGTCAAAAAAAAGCCGACTCATTAAGTCGGCTCAAATGTTTACTTGGTACCAAATATCTTGTCGCCCGCATCGCCCAGGCCAGGCACGATGTAGCCCTTATCGTTCAGACACTGATCGATGGAGGCGGTGTACAGTTCAACGTCCGGGTGCGCTTTCTCCAGCGCGGCGATGCCTTCCGGCGCCGCCACCAGGACCAGCACCTTGATGCTGTGGCAGCCGGCTTTCTTCAGCAGATCGATAGTGGCGATCATCGAACCGCCGGTGGCCAGCATCGGGTCGACGACCAGCGCCATACGCTCTTCGATGTTGGAAACCAGCTTCTGGAAGTACGGCACCGGCTCCAGGGTTTCTTCATCGCGGTAAACGCCCACCACGCTGATGCGCGCGCTCGGCACGTGCTCCAGCACCCCTTCCATCATGCCCAGACCGGCGCGCAGGATTGGCACTACGGTAATCTTTTTCCCTTTGATCTGGTCCACTTCAACTGGCCCGCACCAGCCTTCGATGGTGACTTTTTCCGTCTCCAGATCGGCGGTCGCTTCATAGGTCAGTAAACTACCCACTTCTGAGGCCAGCTCACGGAAGCGTTTGGTGCTGATGTCATTTTCGCGCATCAGGCCAAGCTTGTGTTTTACCAGCGGGTGTTTCACCTCAACGATCTTCATCATTTTTCTCCTATTAAGGTGGTTGCGGCCAAAAAAATCGCGGGATTATACCTCCTTTTTTTCGCTGCGCCACCCACAATAGCCCGATCGGGATCAACAAAAGTTTGAATATCAGTATAGATGACGAAAAAGCGGAGCCGGTTCACAAGCCGCTCGCAAACGTTTGCCTGCGCTGTTAGAATTGCCGCGCCTTATTCCGGAATCAACATCGGAAGCACAGTTTTCAAACCGCAAACCGTCGTGGGGAATCGCGCAGTGACCGACAAAACCTCTCTCAGCTATAAAGACGCAGGTGTCGATATCGATGCAGGCAACGCATTGGTAGATCGCATCAAAGGTGTAGTTAAACAGACCCGTCGCCCGGAAGTGATGGGCGGTCTGGGCGGGTTTGGCGCCCTGTGTGCGTTGCCGCAGAAATACCGCGAGCCGGTGCTGGTTTCCGGTACCGACGGCGTGGGCACCAAGCTGCGTCTGGCGATGGATCTGAAACGCCACGACACCATCGGCATCGATTTGGTGGCGATGTGCGTCAACGATCTGGTGGTTCAGGGCGCCGAGCCGCTGTTCTTCCTCGACTACTACGCCACCGGCAAGCTGGATGTGGACACCGCGGCCAGCGTGATCACCGGCATCGCCGAAGGCTGCAAGCAGTCCGGCTGTGCGCTGGTGGGCGGCGAAACCGCTGAAATGCCGGGCATGTACCACGGCGAAGATTACGACGTGGCCGGTTTCTGCGTCGGCGTAGTCGAAAAATCCGAGATCATCGACGGCAGCAAAGTGCAGTCCGGCGATGCGCTGATCGCCCTGGGCGCTTCCGGCCCGCACTCCAACGGTTACTCGCTGGTGCGCAAGATCCTGGAAGTGAGCAACACCGACCCGACCGCCACTCAGCTGGAAGGCAAGCCGCTGGCCGACCACCTGCTGGCGCCGACCAAGATTTACGTGAAGTCCGTGCTGGAACTGATCGAGAAGGCGGACGTCCACGCCATCGCTCACCTCACCGGCGGTGGCTTCTGGGAAAACATTCCGCGCGTGCTGCCGGAAGGCATGCAGGCGGTGATCGACGAAGCCAGCTGGCAGTGGCCGGCGGTGTTCACCTGGCTGCAGCAGGCCGGCAACGTCAGCCGTCATGAAATGTACCGCACCTTCAACTGCGGCGTAGGCATGGTCATCGCCCTGCCGGAAGCCGAAGTGGAAACGGCCATCGCGCTGCTGACCGCGGCAGGTGAAAAAGCGTGGAAAATCGGTAAACTGACCGCCTCTTCCGACGAACAACAAGTGGTCATCAACTGATGAAAAAGATCGTGGTGTTGGTCTCCGGCCAGGGGAGCAATCTCCAGGCGCTGATTGACGCCTGCCAGCAGGGCCGCATCGCCGCCGAGATCGTGGCGGTATTCAGCAACAAGGCGCAGGCTTACGGCCTGCAGCGCGCCGAAGCGGCGGGCATCGCCGCCCAGGCGCTGGATGCCAAGGCTTACGCCGATCGTACGGCGTTCGACGCCGCGCTGGCGGACGCCATCGACCAACATCAGCCCGATCTGGTGGTGCTGGCCGGCTACATGCGCATCCTCAGCCCGCAGTTCGTGCAGCGTTATGCCGGCCGCATGCTGAACATCCACCCTTCCCTGCTGCCGAAATACCCGGGGCTGCATACGCATCGTCAGGCCATCGACAACGGCGACAGCGAACACGGCACCTCGGTGCACTTCGTGACCGAACAGCTCGACGGCGGCCCGGTGATTTTGCAGGCCAAGGTGCCGATTTTCGCTGACGATGAAGAGGATGACGTGGTTGAACGGGTGCAAACCCAGGAACACACGATCTATCCGCTGGTGGTGAGCTGGTTCGTCGACGGCCGCCTGGCGATGCGCGATGGCGCCGCCTGGCTGGACGGCGAACGCCTGCCTGAGCAGGGTCACGCCGCCGACTGATGCGCGCAGCCTGAACCTTGCCTAAACGGCGCCCACGCGGCGCCGTTTTTTTTCGCCTTCATCCATTCTGTGAAGTTATACTTTGCACAATTTCACGGCACAGAGGAGCCCACATGTCCAGCACTGCCAGCGTCAGGTTACGCCCATTGGAACGGGACGATCTGTCGTTCGTCCACCAGATGGACAACAACGCCAGCGTTATGCGCTATTGGTTTGAAGAACCCTACGAAGCCTTTGTCGAGCTTTCCGATCTCTACGACAAACACATCCACGATCAGAGCGAGCGCCGCTTTATCATCGAGCACGAAGGCGCCAAGGTCGGCCTGGTGGAGCTGGTGGAGATCGATCACATCCACCGCCGCGCTGAGTTCCAGATCATCATCGATCCCGCCCACCAGGGCAAAGGCTACGCCAGCACCGCCGCCCGCCTGGCGATGGACTACGGCTTCTCGGTGCTGAACCTGTACAAGCTGTACCTGATCGTCGATAAGGAGAACCCGAAGGCAATCCACATCTACAGCAAGCTGGGCTTTAACGTGGAAGGCGAGCTGATCGACGAGTTCTTCGTCAACGGCGAATACCGCACCGTGCTGCGCATGTGCATTTTCCAGCCGCAATATCTGGCGAAGTTCAAAACGCCCAATGATAAGCCGCTGGTGAAGTGACAATTCGCGAGAAAAAAGAGAAAACCCGCCCAGGCGGGTTTTTTATTGGGAAATAAGTGGCTAGTATTAAGGCATGCTATTTTATCGTCAGGAAATAATCTGATGAATACGAAAGCAAATAATACTCCTCAAGATAATTAATCGAAAAATAATTAATAGTGATAGTAAGAGTAACCCTCTGCCTCTACAAAGGAAAAATGCCATGACGACCGTCTCAAACCTGCTGCTTTTTATCGGCCTGGCGATGCTCGCCATCGCCGCCGGCCTGAATACCTATAGCGGCTACGCGCCTGCAGATCCCAATAGCACCCCGCTGTTCTCCCCGCTCTGGTGGACGCGTTGGTTCCCGCTCTATGCCTCGGGCGCTGCGTTGCTGCTGGTGGGGTTGGTGCTGCGACTCGCCGATAAAACGCGTTAAGAGCCATGTTCTGATATGGCGCTTAGAAGTTAATTATCTTTCTTGCCCAGCCTACGCATCAGCCATCCACGCTGTGGCTTTTCGGCCGGTGGCAAATCAGCAACGGTCTCCAAAGTGATATCAGGTACGTTTTCCTGTGCCGCAACATTGCACGCATGCTGACAATGCGCCTGATATTCCGCTTCGTTCTGATACAGGTGGGGCTGCCACTTCAGCCAGAAAGCCTTGGCATGCTGCAGGGTTCCCCATTCATTAATTGACCAAGCCACAACGAACAACGCCAAGAACAAATAGGCGAAAAAGAATAATGAAAACAAAAATATATTACTGGCAGTGGCTTCGCTTGCCCCCAACGGAAGCACGCTGGTATAGACACCGTAAGCGATAGCCAACGCACTGACGACAAAGAATATCAGCACAAAAAAGCGCTGCTTACACAACTGGTTGACATCAAGGGCAAATACTTTGTTGTCTTCATTTTTGCTAGCTGTAAGCGAAGTACGACGCAAGAAACTGTTCAACGCAAGGTCGTTCAATGCCACCGGTCCACGGCCCAAATAGTCCACTAGTTGATGCGCCACCCATACCGGCAGGCGGATCCCAATACTTTCATATAGCGCTTTAATTTGCAGCAACGTCATGCCACTCTGCGGCGCATCCCGCAATTTCTGAATACGTGACAGGACGGACACGCGTTTTACATCGCTGACGCTATCAAACTGGCAACGTCGTCGGGAATCATATCCCTTTAACCAACGTAAAAACCACCATGCCACTCCAGAGATCAGTAGGGGTAATAACTGGAGAGATAATTCTTTGATATAAACCTCATCAATATTCATGCTTATAATTTCCTTTTATAGACAGTTATTAATCCATCGATAAAACGCAGAAACAAATGAAATGATGAATTAAAAAATCACCAAGGGTACGATTTTTATCGAGAACCCTCTATATAGCATGAATAATGTAGGAAAAATAATTATGAAAGGATTTTTATTGCGATACCGAACCATATCTGCTGGACTTTAAATTCAATGAGCGGCGTAAACCCACCGGTTTGCGCCGCTCATCCCTCACCCATACCGCCCGGTAATATAGTCTTCGGTGCGGCGCTGGCGCGGCGAGGTAAAAATCGCGTCGGTGTCGTTGTATTCCACCAGCCGCCCCTGATGAATAAAGGCGGTGTAGTCGGAGACGCGCGCCGCCTGCTGCATGTTGTGCGTCACCAGCACCACGCTATAGCGCTGCTTGAGTGCGGAAATCAGCTCTTCGATGGTCAGCGTGGAGATCGGATCCAGCGCCGAGGTCGGCTCGTCGAGCAGCAATACTTCCGGCTCGATGGCGATGGCGCGCGCGATCACCAGGCGCTGCTGCTGGCCGCTGGACAAGCGGAACGCATTTTCACGCAGCCGGTCTTTTACCTCATGCCATAGCGCGGCGGCGCGCAGCGAACGCTCCACCGCTTCATCCAGCAAACGCCGGTCGCGTACGCCCTGCAGCCGCAGGCCGTACACCACGTTTTCATAGATCGATTTCGGGAACGGGTTCGGCCGCTGGAACACCATGCCCACCCGCCGCCGCAGCGCCGCCACGTCGATCTGCGCGCCGGAGATCGCCGCGCCGTTCAGCTGCAGTTCGCCCTCGATGCGGCAGTTATCCACCAGATCGTTCATGCGGTTGAAACAGCGCAGCAGCGTCGATTTACCGCAGCCCGAGGGGCCAATCAAAGCCGTCACCCGGTGCTTCGGGATACGCAGCGAAATATCGTGCAGCACCTGTTTATCGCCATAAAACAGGTTCAGGCCGTTGACCGCCAGCGCGGTCTGTTCATCGTCGAGATGCTGGACATCCAGCCGGGGCAAACTGCCTGGCGTCATCAAACCCATTACGCACTCCCCAAAAATAGCGTCATTGTTACTGCGACCATGCTCGGTACCGCTCCCTCAACGAATGGCGGATACCCATCGCCGCCAGATTCAAACTCACCACGATCGTCACCAGCAGGAAGGCGGTGGCGAACACCAGCGGTCGCGCCGCCTCTACGCTCGGGCTCTGGAATGCCATATCGTAGATCTGGAAGCTCAAATGCATGAACTTCCGCTCCAGGTGCAGATACGGGAAAATCTCGTCCACCGGCAGCACCGGCACCGATTTCACGACCCCCACCAACATCAGCGGCGCGGTCTCCCCGGCAGCGCGCGCCACCGCCAGGATCAGGCCGGTCATCATCGCCGGCGCCGCCATTGGCAGCACGATGCGCCACAGCGTCTCGGCCCGGCTGGCGCCCAGCGCCATCGAGCCCTGCCGCAGCGAGGCGGGAATGCGCGACAGCCCTTCCTCGGTGGCGACGATCACTACCGGCAGCGTCAGCAGCGCCAGCGTCAGCGCCGCCCACAGCACGCCGGGCGTACCGAAGGTTGGGTTGGGCAAGGACTCAGGATAGAACAGCTGATCGAGCGTGCCGCCAATCATGTAAACAAAGAAGCCGAGGCCAAAAACGCCGTAGACGATCGAAGGCACCCCGGCCAGGTTGACCACCGCGATGCGGATCACCCGCGTCAGCAGATTGTTGCCGGCATACTCGTGCAGATATACCGCCGCAATTACGCCAAACGGCATCACCACGATCGACATCAGGATCACCATCAACACCGTGCCGAAAATGGCCGGGAACACCCCGCCTTCGGTATTCGCTTCGCGCGGGCTGTCGGTTAGGAACTTCTTCACCTGCTCGCCCCAGTGTGCCAGCTTCTCGGTGGTGTTCATGGCGTTCGGGTACCAGGCATCGCGCACCTGGCTGAGCGGAATGGTCAACGTCTGCCCGTGCATGTCGCGCAGCAGCAACGCATCGCGCTGGCGATCGCGGTTCAGCCCCGCCAGACGTTCGGACAACAGCTGATACTGCCGCTGCAGCTCCAGCCGCTCGGCCTTGATGGCGTCCTGTGCGCGGGCGTCCAGCTTATCGTCGCGCTGCAGGCGTTTTTCCCGCAGCCGCAGCGCGTCAAACTGCTGATTGATGCGCGCCATGTCGCGGAATTGAATGTCGTGCGCCTGGCGCGAGAGCGCGGCGATTTGCGGCAGCCTTTGCTGCAACGCCTGCCCCAGATGGCGGCCGGTCAGCGGTTGCCCGTCTTCCAGCAGCCCCGCCAGATAGCCGTAGGCGGTGCCGTGGCTGTCGCGTTCCAGCACCAACAGGCTGCGCGGCGTGCTTTGGCTGCGGATATCGCTGGCCAGCAAGGTGCGGAAATCCTGCCCCTCGCGCTCGCGATTGCCGACCTTAATCAGATAGCGTTCGACGCTCTGCGCCTCGCCCGACGGCGTAACGCCCGCCTCGGCCAGCTGGCGCCGGGAAATGCTTTGCTGCTGATACAACTCGCCAATCACCGTCACCGGTCCGGCGCCGTTCTGATTCAGTTCGAACTGATAAACCGGACTCGGCCAGAAATAGCGCATCCCCTGTCCGGCCAGCAGCAACAGAATGCCGATCAGCGCCAGCAGGCTGACGGCCACCGAACCGGCGGTCAGCCATATCCACGGCGACCCGCTCTTCACCCAGTTCTTCATGGCGCCTCCTGATTCGGCGTGTAGCGCTTGCGCAGCCGCAGGCGCACCGCCTCCGCCAGCGTGTTGAACACGAAGGTGAAGACAAACAGCGCCAGCGCGGTCAGGAACAGCACGCGGTAATGGCTGCTGCCGGAGACCGCCTCCGGCATTTCAATGGCGATGTTGGCCGCCAGCGCGCGCAGCCCCTGGAACAGGCTGCCGTCGATAATCGGCGTGTTGCCGGTGGCCATCAGCACGATCATGGTTTCCCCCACCGCGCGGCCAAAGCCGATCATCAGCGCGGAGAAAATGCCGGCGCTGGCGGATGGCAGCACCACCTTGATCACCGTCTGCCACTGGGTAGCGCCCAGCGCCAAAGAACCCTGGCTCAGGGTCGCCGGCACGCTGAACAGCGCGTCCTCCGCCAGCGAGAAGATGATCGGCACCAGCGCGAAACCCATCGCCACTCCCACCACCAGCGCATTGCGCTGGTCATAATTATCCCCCAGCCAGAAATGCAGCGGCTCACCGAACAACGCCACCTCCAGCCGCGGCCCCAGGTTGAGCGCCAGCCACACCGTCAACGCCAGCAGCGGCAGCAGCAACAGCAGATCGACACCCGGCCGGCAGCGCGGCATAAAGCGATGGGTCAACGCGCCGCACAGCAACACCGCCGCCGCCAACAGCAGCGGCAACGCCAGCACCGCCAACAGATACTGCTCAATGATCGGCGCCAGCCAAATGCCGGCCACCAGCCCGATCACCACCGTCGGCAGCGCGCCCATCACTTCGATAGCCGGTTTGATCACCCGCCGCAGCCCCGGCGTCATAAAGTAAGCGGTATAGATGGCGCCGGCCAAGGCCAGCGGGATGGCGAACAGCATCGCGTAAGCCGCCGCCTTAAAGGTGCCGAAGATCACCGGCATCAGGCTGAATTTGGGTTGGTAACTGTCTTCGCCGGAGGTGGACTGCCAGACATAGGCCGGCTGCGGGTAGTTCTCATACCACACCTTGCCCCACAACGAACGCCAGGTGACGTCCGGATACGGGTTGTCGAGCGCATAGCGCTGCCAGCCCTGCGCGCTCTCCAGCAGCAGGCCATCGCCGCGCGGCGCGAACGCCATCTGCCGCACCTCGGCGCCCAAACGGGTATTCAGCAGCGGCTGCGGTTGAATGGCGGAGAACAGCGAGAAGCCGCCATCGAGCCGCAGGGTAGCGAACACCCGGCGGTAAGGCTCAGCCACCGTCAGCTCCTGCCCGTCGGCGCCGTGGTCGAAATGCTGCACCGGCGTCAGGCGCCAGCGCCGATCTTTTTCCACCTCGAACCACTCGCGCAGGTTGCCGTCGGCGCCCTTGATCAGCAGCGCGCTGCCGCCGGGCAGCGCCGTCATCTGATACGGGGCGTGTTCGCCAAGGGTACGCGTTTCACGCAGCTGCAGCTGTGCGCCGTCGATCTGATAACGCGCCAGCCGGTTGCCGGTCAGCAGATAAAGCTGGCGGCCATCCGGCGTCAGCACCAGTTGCTCTGCGTCGTGATCCAGCGGCCGCTCGCTGAACTGCGGCGGCCGGTCGGGGCTGAAGCGGCCGAACACCAGCCGCCGATCGTCGGTCACTCCGGCCAGCAGATACTGCCCGCGATGCGCATCCGCCAGCGACAGCAGTTTCAGCGGCTTGCGCTGTGGATCCAGCGCCAATGGCTGCTGCCCGAGCGGGAACTGCCACTGCGGCCGGCCGTTTTCCGCCGTGGCGAAATCCGCGCGCGCCACCACCAACCGGCCGTCGGCCTGCGCCAACGCGAACAGATCGCGCTCGCCGGCGGCCTGCGCGAGCAGCGTCGGTTTGGCCAACAGCGTCTGCTGCGCCAGCGGCGTCTGGGCCTGGCCGCTCGGCGCCGGCGTCAGACGATAAAATTGCCCCGCGCCCTGCGCGTCGATGCGATAACCGACGCGCTGCTGCACGTCCATGCCCAGCGCCAGCGCCGGGGCCGATACCGTGAACGGCAGCGGCTGCGCCTGGCCGAGCGAGGCGGGTTTGAACAACGGCAGCACCGCGAACAGCAGATAAACGAAGATCAGCATCAACGTCATCAGCACCATCAGCCCGCTGGCGGTCACTGCCGCCTGCACGCCGCGGTCGATGCGCCCGCGCATGCGATCTCGGGGATGTTGATTGGCCGTCGTCTGTGTCATGTGTCTCGCTGTCGCTGATGTAATCGGGCTTGCGCCGTAAGATAACCGGGCATCTTATGTCAGTTTTATGACGTTTGCATGACAAAGTTACCCGCCATAACTCAGGTTTTTTACACTGCCATCAGACAATATGAATTTGATATATTGCTGAAAAATGACCATAAACACGCTTTATAACGCCAAGAATAAGCCTGCTAACCGTCATTTCATGCTGATCATTTCACTGCCGGGCATCCCGCCGCGGGGAAAATTTATTGCCGCCGAAAAACGCCGCGCGCCAACGCAATGGATATGTTGGACTTTCCTGTCAATCTCTCGCAATAATGATGAAGGACACTAGAGCGGCATCCGGGCGCTGCGTCCCGGATCCTATTCTAAATTTGAACTGGAGTGGCAATGGGTCAGGAAAAGCTCTACATCGAAAAAGAACTAAGCTGGTTATCCTTTAATGAGCGCGTGTTGCAGGAAGCCGCAGATAAGAGCAATCCCCTGATTGAACGTATGCGTTTTCTGGGCATTTACTCCAACAACCTCGACGAGTTCTATAAAGTCCGCTTCGCCGATCTCAAACGGCGCATCCTGATCAGCGAAGAGCAAGGTTCCGCCGGTTCCTCACGCCATCTGCTGAAAAAGATCCAGGCCAAGGTGCTGAAAACCGATCAGGAGTTCGACGGTCTGTACAACGATCTGCTGCTGGAAATGGCGCGCAACCAGATCTTCCTGATCAACGAACGCCAGGTGTCCGAGAACCAGCAAATCTGGCTGCGGCAATATTTCAAACAGCACCTGCGCCAGCACATCACGCCGATCCTGATCAACCACGACACCAACCTGGTGCAGTTCCTGAAAGACGATTACACCTATCTGGCGGTGGAGATCATCCGCGGCGCGCGCATCGACTATGCGCTGCTGGAAATCCCGTCCGACAAGGTGCCGCGCTTCGTCAATCTGCCGCCGGAAGCGCCGCGCCGCCGTAAGCCGATGATCCTGCTCGACAACATCCTGCGCTATTGCCTGGACGATATCTTCAAGGGCTTCTTCGACTACGACGCGCTCAACGCCTATTCGATGAAGATGACCCGTGACGCCGAATACGATCTGGTCACCGAAATGGAATCCAGCCTGCTGGAACTGATGTCCTCCAGCCTGAAACAGCGCCTCACCGCCGAGCCGGTGCGCTTCGTTTATCAGCGCGACATGCCGAACGAGATGGTGGAGCTGCTGCGCGGCAAGCTGGGCATCTCCAACTACGATTCGGTGATCGCCGGCGGCCGCTATCACAACTTTAAAGACTTCATCAGCTTCCCGAACGTCGGCAAGGCCAATCTGGTCAACAAGCCGCTGCCGCGCCTGCGCCACATCTGGTTCGACGGTTTCCGCAACGGCTTCGACGCCATTCGCGAAAAAGACGTGCTGCTCTACTACCCGTACCACACCTTTGAACACGTGCTGGAGCTGCTGCGCCAGGCGTCGTTCGATCCGAGCGTGTTGGCGATCAAAATCAACATCTACCGCGTGGCGAAAGACTCGCGCATCATCGAATCGATGATCCACGCCGCGCACAACGGCAAAAAGGTCACGGTGGTGGTCGAGCTGCAGGCGCGCTTCGACGAAGAGGCCAACATTCATTGGGCGAAGCGCCTGACCGAAGCCGGCGTGCACGTGATCTTCTCGGCGCCGGGGCTGAAAATCCACGCCAAACTGTTCCTGATTTCGCGCCGTGAAGGCGATGAAATTGTGCGCTATGCTCATATCGGCACCGGCAACTTTAACGAAAAAACCGCGCGCATCTACACCGACTATTCGCTGTTGACCGCCGACTCGCGCATCACCAACGAAGTGCGCCGGGTATTCAACTTTATCGAGAACCCCTACCGCCCGGTCACCTTCGATAACCTGATGGTGTCGCCGCAGAACTCGCGCCTGAAGTTGTATGAGCTGATCGACAACGAAATCGCCAACGCCCAGGCCGGGGAACAGGCCGGCATTATGTTGAAAATAAATAATCTGGTGGATAAAGGGCTGGTAGATCGGTTATATACCGCGTCCGGCGCCGGCGTGAAGATCCGTCTGCTGGTGCGGGGCATGTGTTCCCTGATTCCCAACCTGCCGGGGATCAGCGACAATATTCAGGTGATCAGCATCGTCGATCGCTTTTTGGAACACGATCGGGTTTACGTTTTCGACAACAAAGGTGACAAACGGGTGTATCTGTCCTCCGCCGACTGGATGACCCGCAACATAGATTACCGTATCGAAGTGGCGGTATCGCTGCTGGATCCGGCGCTGAAACAGCGCGTTCTGGACATTCTGGAGATCCTGTTCAGCGATACGGTCAAGGCCCGTTATGTGGATAAAGAACTGAGCAACCAGTACGTGCCGCGCGGCAACCGCCGCAAAGTGCGCGCCCAGGTGGCTATTTACGAGTATTTAAAAGCTCTGGAACAACCAGGACAGTAGGCCAGCAACTATGCCGCTAAAAAACACTGCAACGAACAAACCGCAGGAAATCGCCGCCATCGACCTCGGGTCGAACAGTTTCCACATGGTGATCGCCCGCGTCGTCAACGGCGCCTTACAGGTATTGGGCCGTTTAAAACAGCGGGTGCATCTCGCCGACGGATTGGACAGCAACAACGTACTCAGTGAAGAGGCGATAGAACGCGGCCTGGCCTGCCTGGCGCTGTTTGCCGAACGGCTGCAGGGCTTCCCGGCGGATAACGTCACCATCGTCGGGACCCACACCCTGCGCCAGGCGGTGAACGCCGAAGTGTTCCTCAAGCGCGCCGCCAAAGTGATCCCCTACCCGATCGAAATCATCGCCGGCCAGGAAGAAGCGCGCCTGATCTTCATGGGCGTG
Source organism: Serratia sp. CY71090 (assembly GCF_052166845.1). Taxonomy (NCBI): domain Bacteria; kingdom Pseudomonadati; phylum Pseudomonadota; class Gammaproteobacteria; order Enterobacterales; family Yersiniaceae; genus Serratia; species Serratia sp. CY71090. The sequence continues at coordinate 44,395 of NZ_JBJNOA010000008.1, forward strand.
GAGCACACTCAACCGGAGAAAGGCCGCAAGCTGGTGATCGACATCGGCGGCGGCTCCACCGAGCTGGTGATCGGCGAAGACTTCGAGCCGCTGCTGGCGGAAAGCCGCCGCATGGGCTGCGTCAGCTTCGCCCAGCTGTTCTTCCCGGGCGGCGAGATCAGCAAAAACAACTTCCGCCGCGCGCGGCTGGCGGCGGCGCAGAAGCTGGAAACGCTGGCCTGGCAGTACCGCATTCAGGGCTGGCAGTACGCGCTGGGCGCCTCGGGCACCATCAAGGCCGCCCACGAAGTGCTGGTAGCGATGGGTGAAAAAGACGGTCTGATCACCCTGGAACGCCTGGAAATGCTCGCCGAACAGGTGCTGCAGTTCAAAAGCTTCAGCTCGCTGAGCCTGCCGGGGCTGTCGGAAGATCGCCAATCGGTGTTCGTGCCGGGGCTGGCTATCCTGTGCGGCGTGTTCGATGCGCTGGCGATCCGCGATCTGCGCCTGTCTGACGGCGCGCTGCGTGAAGGCGTGCTGTATGAAATGGAAGGCCGTTTCCGCCACCAGGACATCCGCAGCCGCACCGCCAAAAGCCTGGCCGATCACTACAACATCGACCGCGAACAGGCCAAGCGGGTGCTGGAAACCACCGAGCTGCTCTATTCGCAGTGGATGGCGCAAAACACCAAGCTGGTGCATCCGCAATTGGAAGCCCTGCTGAAATGGGCCGCCATGCTGCACGAAGTGGGGCTGAGCATCAACCACAGCGGCATGCATCGCCATTCGGCCTACATTCTGCAAAACTCCAACCTGCCCGGCTTCAACCAGGAACAGCAGCTGCTGTTGGCGGCGCTGGTGCGTTTCCACCGCAAGGCGATCAAGCTGGAAGAGCTGCCGCGCCTCAACCTGTTCAAAAAGAAACACTACCTGCCGCTGATCCAGCTGCTGCGTCTGAGCACCCTGCTCAACAACCAGCGCCAGTCGACCACCACGCCGGAAACGCTGCGCCTGACCACCGACGACAACCACTGGACGCTGCGCTTCCCGGCCGGCTACCTGGCGCAAAACAACCTGGTGCAGTTGGACTTCGAGCGCGAGCAGGCCTACTGGAACGACGTCGTCGGCTGGAAGCTGCTGATCGACGAAGAAGGTTCGCAAGACGAACAGCGCTCCGCCTGATCCCCCGCCCCCTGCCAGCCAGGGGGTTTTTCTTTCCGCCCCCGCTCCGCCAACCTAAACGAAACCCTAATACGCCGCGCCGCTCGCCGGAAAAAAATGGACAACTTTTGTCATCAGCGCCTAAAATCCGGTTACAAATTCTCGAGCGAATAACACAGGACACCGGCATACCGGGTGATATATGCGCAAGAAAACCACCGGACAGATGACGAAGATAGTGTTGTTTATCAGCTTTATCATTTTAGTCGGCCGACTGCTGTACGCCGCCGTGGTGGCGGTGCCTCATCATCAGGAAAAAAAGCAGGCCGCTGCGCAAAACGCCGCCGAAGTCAGCGCGCCGCAACAGGACGCCTCCTCTGAATAACCGCCGCGCCCCGTCCGTTTCATAAAAATGACTCCGGCACTCGCTATGCTCTATCTTTTAATGAGCCTGCGTCAGGAACGCCGAGCGCCCGTTAAGGAACACCATGTCAGCCGCAACCCATAACGTCAAAAAAGTCGCTGAACACCGCCAGCGCATTCTCACTCTGTTGTTGAACAATAAGGAATTGGTCGACGGCATTCTCGGCCGGCCAGGGGATGAACACGCCCTCAGCCAAAGCGAACTGCTGAACCAGACGGCGGAAATCACCGGCCTGCTGGACGACATGCACGCCGCCGACCTGGCGGACCTGCTGGAGGCGCTGCCGCAGGACGAACGCATGGCGCTGTGGCGGCTGGTGGGCAACAGCAAGCGCGGCCAGACGCTGGTGGAAGTCGCCGAACCGGTCTGGGACAGCCTGATCGAGGAAATGAGCGATAAAGACCTGCTCAAAGCGATCAAAACGCTGGACGTGGACGAACAGGCCTATCTGGCGCAATACCTGCCGCGTAACCTGATGGGCCGGTTACTGACCTCGCTGGAGCCGGAGCAGCGCGCTCAGGTGCGCGAGATGAGCCAGTACGCCAAAGACAGCGTCGGCTGGATGATGGATTTCGAACTGGTGACGGTGCGGCCGGACGTCACGCTCGGCGCGGTACACCGTTTTTTGCGCATGCGCAAAACCATTCCCGACGCCACCGATAAACTGTTCGTCACCGATCGCAAAAACACCCTGCTGGGCGAACTGCCGCTCACCGCAGTGCTGCTGAACGACCCGGAAATCCCGGTGCGCGAAGTGATGGACAGCGATCCCGCCACCTTTCAGCCTGAGGACAAGGCCGATGAAGCGGCCGGCGCGTTCGAACGTTATGACCTGATCAGCGCCCCGGTGGTTGACGCCAAGGGCAAACTGATGGGCCGCCTGACCATCGAAGAGATCGTCGACGCCGTCAACGAAGAGAGCGACACCAACCTGCGCCGCATGGGCGGTTTGAGCCCGGAAGAAGACGTGTTCGCCCCGGTCAGCAAGGCGGTTAAAACCCGCTGGGCCTGGCTGGCGATCAATCTCTGCACCGCATTCATCGCCTCGCGGGTGATCGGCCTGTTCGAACACACCATTTCCCAGCTGGTGGCGCTGGCGGCGCTGATGCCGATCGTCGCCGGCATCGGCGGCAACACCGGCAACCAGACCATCACCATGATCGTGCGCGCGCTGGCGCTGCACCAGATCGAAGTCGGCAACATCTCGCGCCTGATGCTCAGAGAGTTGGGCGTCGCCATCATCAACGGCGTGGTGTGGGGCGGCATCATGGGCGTGATCACCTGGCTGCTGTACGGCGACGCGGCGATGGGCGGCGTGATGACGCTGGCGATGCTGCTCAACCTGCTGCTGGCGGCGCTGATGGGCGTGGTGATCCCGATGACCATGCTCAAACTGGGCCGCGATCCGGCGGTCGGCTCGAGCGTGCTCATCACCGCGCTGACCGATACCGGCGGCTTTTTCATCTTCCTCGGTCTCGCCACCCTGTTCCTGCTGTAATACGCCAAAAGCCGGCCCCGCGCCGGCTTTTTCCACCGGATAACATCGTTGAAAACGAGCCCTGATGATTCGCCAGAATACCAGAGCCCCCGCCGCCATTTGCCGCGCTCAAACCACGCCGTATTCCCTCATCCGTCACATTATGTTAACCAAGACAAAATTAGTGATATAAATAACACCTGAGGCTTAAACGATTAAGTAAGATGAAGCGCCCATGCGACTATCAGCGTATCCGTTGATTTTCCTCGGCATGTGATGGCTCAGGGATAAGGGACTATGGAAAAGAAATGGTTTTCCGCCAGGGAACTGATGGGTAAGGCGGGGTTGCCTTCAACTCCGCAGGGGGTCAATTTGATGGCCCGGCGTGAAGGCTGGGTCAGCCGCCGCCGCAGCGGCGTACAGGGCAAAGCGCTGGAATACCATATCGACAGTCTGCCGTTCGGCGCGCGCAGCCTGTCGGCGTTGCGCGAAACCGACCATCCGGATTACGACGTCAAACGCCAGGATCCGATACGGGTCTGGATCGAGTATTACTACCACCTGACGCCGGCCGAGCGGGAAAAGCTGCTGGCGTTCCTGATGCGCGAGGGCATGAGCCGCCTGCTGCAGCTGATCGACCCCCCTCGCTAGCTCTGCGTTCAACTCTCCCCTTCCGGCGACCAGTCGTCGTTGTGCCACAGATGCAGCGTGGCGTAAGAACGCCACGGGCGCCAACGTTCAGCGTAGCGTTCTATCTGGCGCGGCGTCATGCCGGGAAAACGCTGTTTGATCAGGTAATCGCCGGCCAGGAACACATCCGGCCACGACCAGGCGCGCATCGCGATATAGCTGGCGGTCCAGCTGCCGATGCCCGGCAGCGCGGTCAGCGCCTTGATGCCCTGTTCGATATCCAGCACGTTATCGAGCTGCAGCCGCCCTTCGCCCAGCGCGCGGGCGATCTCGATCAGCGCCGCCGCGCGCTTCAGCTGCACCCCGAGCGGGCGCAGTTCTTCGGGCTGCAGCTGCGCCACCCGTTCTGCGGTGGGGAAGACATGGGTGATGCCCTCATGCGGCGTCGCCAGGGCTTCCCCCCAGCGTTCAGCCATCCGCCCGGCGAAGGTCGCCGCCATTTTTACGCTGACCAACTGGCCCAGCACCGCCCGCGCCGCCTGCTCGAAACTGTTCACGCAGCCCGGCAGGCGCAATCCCGGCGCATCGGCCGCCAGCGAGCCCAGCGCCTCATTGATGCGATCCGGCGCGGCATCCAGATCAAACAGCAGGCGCACCCGGCGCAACACCTCCGTCGTCACCAGACTGAGCGCAGGCGCGATCTCTACCCGAACCCGATTGCGCGCTTCTTCCGGCTGCACGCTGACCCAGCCGCGGTGTTCCGTGCCGCCCAGGCTGACGGCGATCGAGCGCAGGTAGCGGCGTCCGTCGACCCGCTCCACGCCCTGCACGGCGCGCGCCTGCAAGAAATTCAGCATGCGCTCCCAGTCATAGGGCGGCCGATAGCCCAGGTGAAACACCAGCCCACTGGCGGCGGCCCGTTCACCGCGCGCGCCGCCGCTGCGCAGCGCTGACGGGATCAGGCGATAGCGCGCCTTGAACAGCTCGTTGAAACGCCGCAGGCTGCCGAATCCGGCGGCGAACGCCACCTCGCTGAGCGGCAGATCAGTGTCCGCCAGCAGGCGTTTGGCCTGCAGCAGCCGATGCGACTGCGCGTAATCGATCGGTGAGGCGCCAAACTGTTCGGCGAAAATGCGCCGCAGATGGCGATCGGAAATGCCCAGCCGCGCCGCCAGCGCTTCGCAGCTGTGTTCAGACAGATAGCCCTGCTCGATGAGCTGCACCGCCACCTGCGCATAGCGGTTGCCCAGGTCGATCAGCGCCAGGCCGGGCGCCAGTTCCGGTCGGCATTTGAGGCAGGGGCGAAATCCCGCCAACTCTGCCGCCGCCGCGCTCGGATAAAAGGTGCAGTTTTCCAGCTTCGGCGTGCGGGCGCTGCACACCGGGCGACAATAGATGCCGGTGGAAGAGACGCCGACGAAAAAACGGCCGTCGAATTTGCGGTCACGCGCGCGCAGCGCGTCGTACAACGCTTGCTGTTGAGTATTCATGGCAACGCTCGGGGTCGGTTTTTTCTGCATTATGGGGCTCGGCTGGCGTGCTGACGTGCGGAATTCGGACATTAAGTTAAGCACGCCGCCGCCGCGCCCGCTAAATTTTTCGACACTCGCGCATTGGCGCATTGCCCGCCGGCCCCGTCTCGGGTAAAGTCGCCCCCCTTCATTGGCATGGGGACAAAAAAGAGATGTTTATTGGATTCGATTACGGGACCGCCAACTGTTCCGTTGCAGTGATGCGCGACCACGGCCCCGAGCTGTTGACGCTGGAAAACAACGCGCCGTATCTGCCTTCGATGCTGTGCGCGCCGACCCGCGAAGCGGTGAGCGAATGCCTGCACCGCCATTGGCAGATCCCGACCGGCAGCGAAGAAAACCAGCAGTTGCTGCGCCGCGCCATCAGTTACAACCGCGAAGAAGACATTCCGGTCAACGGCGACAGCGTGCTGTTCGGTCTGCAGGCGCTGGCGCACTACATGGAAGATCCGGAAGAGGTGTACTTCGTGCGCTCGCCGAAATCCTTCCTCGGCGCCAACGGCCTGAAGCCGCAGCAGATCGCGCTGTTCGAAGACCTGGTGTGCGCCATGATGTTCCACATCAAACGCCAGGCGGAAAACGTGCTGCAGACCGGCATCGATCAGGCGGTGATCGGCAGGCCGATCAACTTCCAGGGCATCGGCGGCGACGAAGCCAACCGGCAGGCGCAGGGCATTTTGCAGCGCGCCGCCGAACGCGCCGGTTTCAAGGACATTGAATTCCAGTTCGAGCCGGTGGCGGCGGGGCTGGACTTCGAGGCGACGCTGAGCGAAGAGCAAACCGTGCTGGTGGTGGACATCGGCGGCGGCACCACCGACTGCTCAGTGCTGCTGATGGGGCCGCAGTGGCGCGACCGCGCCGATCGCCAGCAGAGCCTGCTGGGCCACAGCGGCTGCCGGGTCGGCGGTAACGATCTGGACATCATGCTGGCCTTCAAACAGCTGATGCCGCTGTTCGGCCTCGGCGGCGAAACCGCGAAGGGCATCGCCCTGCCGGCGCTGCCTTACTGGAACGCGGTGGCGACCAACGACGTGCCGGCGCAAAACGACTTCTACAGCGCCGCCAACGGCCGCGTGCTGCGCGATCTGATCCTCGACGCGGCGGAGCCGGAAAAGGTGAAACGCCTGCTGAAAGTGTACCAGCAGCGCCTGAGCTACCGACTGGTGCGTGCGGCCGAAGAGAGTAAGATCGCCCTGTCCGGCCAAACGGCCATCAGCGCGCCGCTCAATTTCGTGCAGGCCGATCTGGCGGAGAGCATCAGCCAGGATCAGCTCGCCGACGCCATCTCGCAGCCATTGATGCGCATTCAGGAGCAGGTCAGCGCCGCGCTGGCCAGCAGCCAGACCGCGCCGCAGGTGATCTACCTGACCGGCGGCAGCGCGCGTTCGCCGCTGCTGCGCGCCGCGCTGCAACAGCAACTGCCGGGCATTCCGATCGTCGGCGGTAACGACTTCGGCTCGGTCACCGCCGGGCTGGCGCGCTGGGCGCAAACGCTGTTCCGTTGACAGCCCAAGGGCGCGGCTCGCCGCGCCTTTGTTTATTGGAGGCCCTATCATGTCCACCTTGCTTACCCTCGACAGCGCCAGGCTGCGGCTGCGCCCCTGGCGCGACGACGATCTGCCGGCCTTCGCCGCGCTTAACGCCGATCCGCAGGTGATGCGCTATTTCCCGGCGACGATGACGGCCGAGGAAAGCCGCGCGCAGGCCGAACGCATCCGCGCCTTCATGCAACAACAGGGTTGGGGGCTATGGGCGGTGGAAGTGAAAGGCGGCGCGCCTTTTATCGGCTTTGTCGGGCTGGCGCGGCCGGGCGACGATCTGCCTTGCTCCCCCTGCGTGGAGATCGGCTGGCGGCTGGCGGCGGCTCACTGGGGCAACGGCTACGCCGCTGAGGCGGCGCGCGCCGCGCTGGCGTGCGCCTTCGACACGCTGCACTTGCCGGAAGTGGTGTCCTTCACCGCCGAAGATAACCAGCCGTCGCGCCGGGTGATGACGCGCATCGGTATGCGCTTCGACGGTGAAACCTTCCTGCACCCGCGCCTGCCGGCGGGACATCCGCTGCAAAAGCACGTCTTGTACCGGCTTAACCGGCAAACGTGGCGCGAACGCCACGGCGATTAATACAGCGTATCCTTCAGCCGCTGCGGCAGCGCGTTGTCGTACTCCTCACCGTCGAAGCGCGTTTGGCTCACCGCGGCCAAGATTTGGCCGGGGCTGGGCAGCGCCGAACGTTCGAGGCGGCGGCCCTCTTCCCACAACCCCGAACGCAAGATCGCCCGGCTGCACTGGAAGAACACCGCCTCCACCCGAATGCGCAGCACCGAACGCGGCAGCTGGTTGCGGTGGGCGAAGCGCTGCAGCACCGCCGGCGTCACCACGATCTCCGCCCGCCCGTTAATCCGCAGCGTTTCGCCGATGCCGGGGATCAGCAACAGCAGCGCCACCCGGTTATCGTGCAGGATATTGCGCAGGCTATCGATGCGATTATTGCCGCGCCGGTCCGGCAACAGCAGGGTTTTCTCGTCTTCGATCTGGATAAAACCGGCCGGATCGCCGCGCGGGGAGACGTCCATGCCGTCCGGCCCGACGGTTGAGAGGGCGGCAAACGGCGCCGCCTCGATAAACGGACGGTACGCCGGGTGGATATAGCTGACTTCTTTAAAAACCGAGGGCGCGGCGGGCTTGCCGTAAAGCTGTTCCAGCGCCGCGAGGTCGTTGATGATATCGCCAGACATTGCAGTTTCCTGAATAAGTCATATTGACCCCTTCAGCATAGAGCAAAATCGCCGGCGGCTCTTACTCAGCGCTGGCGTGGTTCAGCGTCTGAATGTCGTCCGCATCCAGCGTCAGGCGGGTGGCGCTGACCAACTCATCCAGCTGCGGCAACGAGGTGGCGCTGACGATCGGCGCGGTGATGCTCGGACGCGCAATCAGCCAGGCCAACGAGACCTGCGCCGGAGAGCTGCCGTGTTTGCCCGCCACCTGATCCAGCGCTGCCAGAATGCGGAAACCGCGCGGGTTCAGGTAGCGTTCGACGATGCGATCGCCGCGCTGGCTTTTGCCCTCGTCCGCTTTGCTGCGGTATTTGCCGGTCAGAAAACCGCTGGCCAGCGCGAAGAAATTGATCACCCCGAGCCCGTGGCGCTGCGCCACGCCTTCCAGCTCGGCTTCATACCCTTCGCGCGCATACAGATTGTATTCCGGCTGCAGGGTTTCGTAGCGCGCCAATCCGTTGTTCTCGCTCACCCGCAGCGCTTCTTCCAGGCGATCCGCCTGATAGTTGGAGGCGCCGATCGCCCGCACCTTGCCGGCCTTGATCAGCGCATCGAACGCCGCCAGCGTCTCTTCCAGCGGCGTATCGCGGTCATCGTCGTGCGACTGGTAGAGATCGATATAATCGGTTTGCAGGCGCCGCAGCGAATCCTCCACCGCCTGCTGAATATAGCGCGGCGACAGCCCCTGTTTGCCTTCGCCCATCGGTTTGCCCACCTTGGTGGCGATGATCACCTGGTCGCGCTTGCCGCTCTTCTTCAGCCATTCGCCGATGACGGTTTCCGATTCGCCGCCCCGGTTGCCCGGCGCCCAGCTGGAATAAACGTCGGCGGTATCGATAAAGTTGAGCTGATTGTCCACCAGCGCATCCAGCAGGCTGAACGAGGTCGCTTGATCCGCCGTCCAGCCGAACACGTTGCCGCCAAAGGTCAACGCCGGCACCTGAATGCCCGAACGGCCCAGTTGTTTCTTGCTCATCACAAAGGCTCCATGGGTTAAATGATTTGCCTGTTAATTATTAGCGCCAAATGCAGGAAACCGTTAAAACGTATTGGCTATAAGCTGAAACAAATCACTTATAAACATAGCACGCTCAAATCACCCACTTATTAAGACAATGCTGACGGTTCCTCCATATTTCCTTCATTTTTATGCCGTCCCCGCTGGCTAAACTAGTATCCTGTAAGGAGTGTCATTTTTGTGGCAATGAGTGCCCGCACCCCTGCCTTTTGGAGAGAATTTTCACCACCATGAATGCAAAACCCCAACGCCGTTCCCTGATGCCGCGCCTGCTGGTTGCGGCCATCTTGGTCATCGCCGCCGTCTTCGCCTGGCGTTATTTTAACGCCGCTCAACCGCCGGCCGGCACGGCCCCGGGCGCGCAGCAGGCCGGCGGCAAAGCGGGGGCCGGTCGCGCGGCGGGCGAGCGGCGCGGCGCGCCGATGTCGCCGGTGCAGGCGGCGACGGCCACGCAACAGACGGTGCCGCGCTATCTTTCCGGCTTGGGCACCGCCACCGCCGCCAATACCGTGACCGTCACCAGCCGGGTCGATGGCCAACTGATGGCGATCCACTTTACCGAAGGCCAGCAGGTCAAAGCCGGCGATCTGCTGGCGGAGATCGATCCCCGGCCGTTCCAGGTGCAGCTGACCCAGGCGCAGGGACAGTTGGCGAAAGATCAGGCCACGCTGGCCAACGCCCGGCGCGATCTGGCGCGCTATCAGCAGTTGGTGAAAACCAATCTGATTTCCCGTCAGGAGCTGGATACGCAGGCCTCGCTGGTGCAGCAAACCGAAGGCGCCATCAAGGCCGATCAGGGCGCGGTCGACAGCGCCAAACTGCAGATCACCTACAGCCGCATCACTGCGCCAATCGACGGCCGCGTCGGCCTGAAACTGGTCGACGTCGGCAACTACGTCACCAGCGGCAGCACCACCGGTCTGGTGGTGATCACGCAGACGCACCCGATCGACGTGGTGTTCACGCTGCCCGAAGGCAACATCGCCGATCTGCTCAAGGCGCAAAAAGCCGGGCCGGTGAGCGTCGAAGCCTGGGATCGCACCAACCAGAACAAGCTGACGACCGGTTCGCTGCTGAGCCTGGACAACCAAATTGATACCGCCACCGGCACCATCAAGCTGAAAGCGCGTTTCGCCAACGAAGATGACGCGCTGTTCCCCAACCAGTTTGTCAACGCGCGGCTGCAGGTGGATACCCTGCACGATGCGGTGGTGATCCCAACCGCCGCGCTGCAGATGGGCAACGAAGGCAACTTCGTCTGGACGCTCGGCGAAGACAATAAGGTCAGCAAACATCGGGTCACCGCCGGCGTGCAGGACAGCCGGCAGGTGGTGATCAGCGCCGGCCTCAACGCCGGCGATCGGGTGGTGACCGACGGCATCGATCGCCTGACCGAAGGCATGCAGGTGGAAGTGCTCGCGCCGAACGACGCGCCTGCGACGTCAAAAGCCAAGCGCGAACCTGACGTTCAGAGGAAGTCCTGATGCAGGTGATGCCTCCCAACGCCGGCGGCGGTCCGTCCCGCCTGTTTATTCTGCGCCCGGTCGCCACCACGCTGCTGATGGTGGCGATATTGCTGGCGGGGATTATCGGCTATCGCGCGCTGCCGGTATCCGCGTTGCCGGAAGTGGATTACCCCACCATTCAGGTGGTGACGCTATACCCCGGCGCCAGCCCGGACGTGGTCACCTCCGCCATTACCGCGCCGCTGGAACGCCAGTTCGGCCAGATGTCCGGCCTGAAGCAAATGGCGTCGCAAAGCGCCGGCGGCGCCTCGGTGGTGACGCTGCAATTCCAGCTGACGCTGCCGCTCGATGTCGCGGAGCAGGAGGTGCAGGCGGCGATCAACGCCGCCACCAACCTGCTGCCGAACGATCTGCCCTACCCGCCGATTTACAGCAAGGTTAACCCCGCCGATCCGCCGATCCTGACGCTGGCCGTAACCTCCACCGCCATGCCGATGACGCAGGTGGAAGACATGGTGGAAACCCGCGTGGCGCAAAAAATTTCTCAGGTGACCGGCGTCGGCCTGGTGACCCTGGCCGGCGGCCAACGCCCGGCGGTGCGCGTAAAATTAAACGCCGCGGCGGTCGCCGCCTATGGCCTGAACAGCGAAACCATCCGCGCCGCCATCAGCAACGCCAACGTCAACTCGGCGAAAGGCAGCCTTGACGGCCCGACCCGATCGGTCACCCTGTCCGCCAACGACCAAATGAAATCCGCCGACGACTATCGCCAGCTGATCGTCGCCTATCAAAACGGCGCGGCGATCCGCCTGCAGGATATCGCCACCATCGAACAAGGGGCGGAAAACACCCGGCTGGCGGCCTGGGCCAACCAGCAGCAGGCGATCGTGCTGAACATCCAACGCCAGCCCGGCGTCAACGTCATCACCACCGCCGACAGCATCCGCGAAATGCTGCCGACGCTGATTAAAAGCCTGCCCAAGTCGGTCGATGTCAAGGTGCTGACCGATCGCACCACCACCATCCGCGCCTCGGTCAGCGACGTGCAGTTCGAGCTGCTGCTGGCAGTCGCGCTGGTGGTGATGGTGATCTACGTGTTCCTGCGCAACGTGCCGGCGACCATTATCCCCAGCGTGGCGGTGCCGCTGTCGCTGGTGGGCACCTTCGCCGCCATGTACTTCCTCGGCTTCTCCATCAACAACCTGACGCTGATGGCGCTGACCATCGCCACCGGCTTCGTGGTGGACGACGCCATCGTGGTGATCGAGAACATCTCGCGCTACATCGAGAAAGGGGAAAAGCCGCTCGACGCCGCGCTGAAAGGGGCCGGCGAGATCGGCTTCACCATCATCTCGCTGACCTTCTCGCTGGTGGCGGTGCTGATCCCGTTGCTGTTCATGGGCGACATCGTCGGCCGCCTGTTCCGCGAGTTCGCCGTCACGCTGGCGGTAGCGATTTTGATCTCCGCCGTGGTGTCGCTGACGCTGACGCCGATGATGTGCGCGCGCATGCTCAGCCACGAATCGCTGCGCAAGCAGAACCGTTTTTCCGCCGCCTCCGAACGCTTTTTCGAGCGGGTGATCGCGCGCTACGGCCAGTGGCTGAAAACGGTGCTTAACCATCCCTGGCTGACGCTCGGCGTGGCCGTGGGCACCCTGGCGCTGACGGTGCTGCTGTACCTGCTGATCCCGAAAGGTTTCTTCCCGGTGCAGGACAACGGCATCATTCAGGGCACGCTGGAAGCGCCGCAGAGCGTCTCGTTCAGCAACATGGCCGAGCGCCAGCAGCAGGTCGCGGCGCAGATCCTCAAGGATCCGGCGGTGGAAAGCCTGACCTCGTTCGTCGGCGTCGACGGCAGCAACGCCACGCTCAACAGCGGCCGGCTGCAGATCAACCTGAAACCGCTGAGCGAACGCAGCGACCGCATTCCGGCGATCATCAGCCGCCTGCAGCAGCAAACGGCGCAGTTCCCCGGCGTGAAGCTGTACCTGCAGCCGGTGCAGGATCTGACCATCGATACCCAGGTCAGCCGCACCCAGTACCAGTTCACCCTGCAGGCGATGTCGCTGGACGATCTCAGCCTGTGGGTGCCGCAGCTGATGGATGAGCTGAAACAAACCCCGCAGTTGGCGGACGTCACCAGCGACTGGCAGGATCAGGGGCTGGTGGCCTACGTCAACGTCGATCGCGATTCGGCCTCCCGCCTCGGCGTCACCATGAGCGACGTGGACAATGCGCTGTACAACGCGTTCGGCCAGCGCCTGATCTCCACCATCTACACCCAGGCCAACCAATACCGCGTGGTGCTGGAGCACGACGTCAGCGCGACACCGGGGCTGGCGGCGCTCAATGAGATCCGTCTGAGCGGCAACGACGGCGCCGTAGTGCCGCTGAGCGCCATCGCCAAAATCGAAGAGCGCTTCGGCCCGCTGTCGGTCAACCATCTCGATCAGTTCCCGTCGGCCACCGTTTCGTTCAACGTCGCCGACGGCTACTCGCTCGGCGAAGCGGTGGACGCGGTCACCCAGGCGGAAAAAAATCTCAACATGCCAAGGGACATCACCACCCAATTCCAGGGGGCGACCCTGGCCTTCCAGGCGGCGCTCGGCAACACGCTGTGGCTGATTTTGGCGGCGGTAGTGGCGATGTACATCGTGCTGGGCGTGCTGTATGAAAGCTTCATTCATCCGGTGACCATCCTCTCCACCCTGCCGACCGCCGGGGTCGGCGCACTGCTCGCGCTGATGATGGCCGGCAGCGAGCTGGACGTGATCGCCATCATCGGCATCATCCTGCTGATCGGCATCGTGAAGAAGAACGCCATCATGATGATCGACTTCGCGCTGGCGGCGGAACGCGAGCAGGGCTTATCGCCGCGCGACGCCATCTATCAGGCCTGTCTGCTGCGTTTTAGGCCGATCCTGATGACCACGCTGGCGGCCCTGCTCGGCGCGCTGCCGCTGATGCTGAGCACCGGCGTCGGCGCGGAGCTGCGGCATCCGCTCGGCGTCTGTATGGTCGGCGGTTTGATCATGAGCCAGATCCTGACGCTGTTCACCACGCCGGTGATCTACCTGCTGTTTGACAAACTGGCGCGCAACACGCATCGCCAGCCGGATACGCAGGAGCTGCCGTGAAATTCTTCGCCCTGTTCATTCACCGGCCGGTGGCCACCACCCTGCTGACGCTGGCCATCGCCATCAGCGGCGCGATCGGCTTTCGCCTGCTGCCGGTGTCGCCGCTGCCGCAGGTGGATTTTCCGGTGATTTCGATCAGCGCGTCGCTGCCGGGCGCCTCGCCGGAAACCATGGCGTCTTCGGTGGCGACGCCGCTGGAGCGCGCGCTGGGCCGCATCGCCGGGGTTAACGAAATGACCTCGATGAGCTCGCTCGGCAGTACCCGGGTCATTTTGCAGTTCGATCTCGATCGCGACATCAACGGCGCCGCGCGCGACGTGCAGGCGGCGATTAACGCCGCGCAAAGCCTGCTGCCGACCGGCATGCCGAGCCGCCCCAGCTACCGCAAGGTCAACCCTTCCGACGCGCCGATCATGATCCTGACGCTGACCTCGGACACCTACAGTCAGGGGCAGCTTTACGATTTCGCCTCCACCCAGCTGGCGCAGAAGATCAGCCAGACCGAGGGCGTCGGCGACGTTTCCGTAGGCGGCAGCTCGCTGCCGGCGGTGCGGGTGGAGCTGAACCCTTCGGCGCTGTTCAATCAGGGCGTGTCGCTGGACACCGTACGGCAGGCCATCGCCAACGCCAACGTGCGCCGCCCGCAGGGCGCCGTGGAAAACCCGCAGCAGCGCTGGCAGATCCAGGCCAACGACGCGCTGAAAACCGCCGATGCTTATCGTCCGCTGATCATTCATTACAACAACGGCTCGGCGGTGCGTTTAGCCGACGTGGCCGAGGTCAAAGACTCGGTGCAAGACGTGCGCAACGCCGGGATGACCGACGCCAAACCGGCGATCATTCTGGCCATCAGCCGCACGCCGGACGCCAACATCATCGAAACCGTCGATCGCATTCGCGCCGAGCTGCCCGCCCTGCAGGAAAATATCCCGGCCTCGATTCAACTCAACGTCGCGCAGGATCGTTCGCCGACCATCCGCGCGTCGCTGGCCGAGGTGGAGCAGTCGCTGGCGATCGCCATCGGGCTGGTGATCCTGGTGGTGTTCATCTTCCTGCGCTCCGGGCGCGCCACGCTGATCCCGGCGGTCGCCGTACCGGTGTCGCTGATCGGCTCGTTCGCCGCCATGTATCTGTGCGGGTTCAGCCTCAACAACCTGTCGCTGATGGCGTTGACCATCGCCACCGGCTTTGTGGTGGACGACGCCATCGTGGTGCTGGAAAACATTTCCCGCCACGTCGAGGCCGGCATGAAACCGATCAACGCCGCGCTGCTGGGCGCGCGGGAGGTCGGTTTCACCGTGCTGTCGATGAGCGTTTCGCTGGTGGCGGTGTTTATCCCGCTGCTGCTGATGGAAGGCCTGCCCGGCCGGCTATTCCGCGAGTTCGCCGTCACTCTGTCGGTGTCGATCGGGCTGTCGCTGATCGTCTCGCTGACGCTCACGCCGATGATGTGCGCCTACCTGCTGCGCCACCAGCCGCCGCGTTCGCAGCGGCGGGCGCGCGGCTTCGGTAAAATGCTGCTGGGGCTGCAGCAGGGCTACGGGCGCTCGCTGAACTGGGTGCTCGGCCACTCGCGCTGGGTGCTGGCGGTGTTCCTCGCCACCGTTGCGCTCAACGTTTGGCTGTATATCAGCATCCCGAAAACCTTCTTCCCGGAACAGGATACCGGGCGTCTGATGGGCTTTATCCAGGCCGACCAAAGCATTTCGTTCCAGGCGATGCGCGGCAAACTGGAAGACTTCATGAAAATCGTGCGCGAAGATCCGGACGTGGAAAACGTCACCGGTTTTACCGGCGGTTCGCGCACCAACAGCGGTTCGATGTTCATCTCACTGAAACCCCTGTCGGTACGCAGCGACGACGCGCAGAAAGTGATCGCCCGCCTGCGCGCCCGCCTGGCCAAAGAACCGGGCGCCAGCCTGTTTCTGATGGCGGTGCAGGATATCCGCGTCGGCGGCCGGCAGGCCAACGCCAGCTATCAATATACGTTGCTGGCGGACGATCTCGCCGCGCTGCGCGAATGGGAGCCGAAGATCCGCACCGCACTGGCCGCATTGCCCGAGCTGGCGGACGTCAACTCGGATCAGCAGGATAAAGGCTCGGAGATGGATCTGGTCTACGATCGCGAAACCATGGCGCGCCTCGGCATTTCGGTGTCCGACGCCAACAACCTGTTGAACAACGCCTTCGGCCAGCGACAGATTTCGACCATCTACCAACCGCTCAACCAATACAAAGTCGTGATGGAAGTGGCGCCACCCTACACCCAGGACGTGAGTTCGCTGGACAAAATGTTCATCATCAACAACGAAGGCAAAGCGATACCGCTCTCCTACTTCGCCAGTTGGCGGCCGGCCAACGCGCCGCTGTCGGTCAACCATCAGGGGCTGTCCGCCGCCTCGACCGTCTCCTTTAACCTGCCGGACGGCGGCAGCCTGTCGGACGCCACCGCCGCGGTCGAGCGCACCATGACTCAGCTCGGCGTGCCGTCTACGGTGCGCGGCGCGTTCGCCGGCACCGCCCAGGTGTTCCAGGACACCCTGAAGTCGCAGTTGATCCTGATCCTGGCGGCGATCGCCACGGTGTATATCGTGCTCGGCGTGCTGTACGAGAGCTATATCCATCCGCTGACCATCCTTTCCACGCTGCCTTCCGCCGGCGTGGGGGCGCTGCTGGCGCTCGAGCTGTTCGGCGCGCCGTTCAGCCTGATCGCGCTGATCGGCATCATGCTGTTGATCGGCATCGTGAAGAAAAACGCCATCATGATGGTCGACTTCGCGCTCGAATCGCAGCGCAACGGCGGCATCAGCGCCCGCGAGGCGATTTTCCAGGCCAGCCTGCTGCGTTTCCGGCCGATCATGATGACCACGCTGGCGGCGTTGTTCGGCGCGCTGCCGCTGGTGCTGACCCGCGGCGACGGCGCGGAGCTGCGCCAGCCGCTCGGCATCACCATCGCCGGCGGCCTGGTGATGAGCCAACTGCTGACGCTGTACACCACCCCGGTGGTCTACCTTTACTTCGACCGGCTGCAGGCGAAGTTCCGCCGCAACAAGCAACTGGCTCCACTGCCCCATTAATGGCCGACCGATGCTGATGAAACACGCCGCCACCGTACGCTGGCAACTCTGGATAGTGGCATTCGGCTTCTTTATGCAGACGCTGGATAGCACTATCGTCAACACCGCCCTGCCCTCGATGGCCGCCAGCCTGGGGGAGAACCCGCTGCGCATGCAGTCGGTGATCGTCTCCTATGTGCTGACGGTGGCGGTGACGCTGCCGGCCAGCGGCTGGCTGGCGGACAAGGTCGGCGTACAGCGAGTGTTTTTCAGCGCCATCGTGCTGTTTACCCTCGGCTCCCTCCTCTGCGCCCGCTCGGAAACCCTGAACGAGCTGATCGCATCGCGCGTGATTCAGGGCGTCGGCGGCGCGATGATGGTGCCGGTCGGGCGCCTGACGGTGATGAAGATCGTGCCGCGCGAGCAGTACATGGCGGCGATGACCTTCGTGACGCTGCCGGGCCAGATCGGCCCGCTGATGGGGCCGGCGCTCGGCGGTTTCCTGGTGCAATACGCCAGTTGGCACTGGATTTTCCTGATCAATATTCCGGTGGGCATCGTGGGCGCCATCGCCACGCTGCTGCTGATGCCCAACTACCAAATGCAGACCCGCCGCTTCGATCTCAGCGGCTTTATCCTGCTGGCGATCGGCATGGCGTCGCTGACGCTGGCGCTCGACGGCCATAAAGGCATGGGGCTGTCCGGCGGCGCCATCGCCGGCCTGGTGGCGCTGGGCGCAGCGGCGCTGTTAGGGTATGTTTGGCATGCCTACGGCAATAGCCGCGCCCTGTTCTCGCTGCGGCTGCTGCGCACCCCGACCTACAAAATCGGGCTGCTGGCCAGCCTGCTGGGGCGCATCGGCAGCGGCATGCTGCCGTTCATGACGCCGCTGTTCCTGCAGGTGGGCATGGGTTTCACGCCGTTCCACGCCGGGCTGATGATGATCCCGATGATCATCGGCAGCATGGGCATGAAGCGCATCGTGGTGCAGGTAGTCAACCGCTTCGGCTACCGCAACGTGCTGGTGGCCGCCACGCTGCTGCTGGCGCTGGTCAGCCTGAGCTTCCTGCTGGCGGCGATGCTCGGCTGGCTGTGGCTGCTGCCGGTGGTGCTGTTCTTCCAGGGGATGATCAACTCACTGCGCTTCTCGGCGATGAACACCCTGACGCTGAAAGATCTGCCGGACCGGCTGGCCAGCAGCGGCAACAGCCTGCTGTCGATGGTCATGCAGCTGTCGATGAGCCTCGGCGTCAGCGTCGCCGGCATCTTGATCGGCAGCTTCGCCCATCACCAGGTGGTGGCCGATAGCCCGGCCATCCACAGCGCATTTATTTACAGCTATTGCTGTATGGCGTTGATTATCGCTCTGCCCGCGCTCGCCTTCGCGCGCGTGCCGGCCGATAGCGCGCCCAACCGCACGCTGACCAAAGAGCCGGGTACCGGCTCAACGAGGTTGCAATGAGGATAGGCATTACCGGAAAACTGTTCCTGGCCATTTTCGCTACCTGCATGCTGGTGTTGATCACCATGCATTGGGGGGTGCGCGTCAGCTTTGAGCGCGGCTTTATCGATTACATCAAGAGCAGCAACGAGCAGCGCATCAACATGCTGAGCGAAGCGCTGGAGGAACAGTACAGCCATCATGGCAACTGGATATTCCTGCGCAACAACGATCAGGTGGTCTACCAGATCATGCGTTCGTTCGAGCAGAATAGCGACAGCAGCCACAATCTGCCGCCCAAGGGGTGGCGCACCCAGTTTTGGGTGGTGGACAGCCAGTTCAACCGCTTGGTCGGGCATTCGGGCCCCTTGCCGAAGGAGGGGCCACGCCACCCGATCCGCTACAACAACGAGATCGTCGGCTGGGTGCTCACCACCCCGGTCGAGCGCCTGACGCGCAATACCGACATCAACTTCGATCGCCAGCAGCGGCGCACCAGCTGGATTATCGTCGCGCTCTCCACCCTGTTGGCGGCGGCGGTGACCTGGCTGCTGTCGCGCGGCATGCTGGCCCCGGTCAAGCGCCTGGTGGCGGGCACCCACCGCCTGGCGGCCGGCGATTTCACCACCCGCGTGGCGGTCAGCAGCCAGGATGAACTGGGCAGGCTGGCGCACGACTTCAATCAGTTGGCCACCTCGCTGGAAAAAAACGAGCAGATGCGTCGCGCCTTTATGGCCGACGTGTCGCACGAGCTGCGCACGCCGCTGGCGGTGCTGCGCGGCGAGCTGGAGGCGCTGCAGGACGGCGTGCGCCAGCCGACGCCGGCGTCGCTCAGCTCGCTGCAGGCCGAGGTATCCACCCTGACCAAACTGGTCGACGACCTGCACCAGCTGTCGCTCTCCGATCTCGGCGCGCTGGCCTATCGCAAGGCGTCGGTGGACTGCGTGCACCTGGTGCAGATCGCCGTCGCCGCCTTCCGCGAACGCTTCCGCGCCAAAGGGCTGGAGATCGTCACCCATCTGCCGGCCCAGGCGCCGCTGTTCGGCGATCCCGATCGCCTGAACCAACTGTTCAATAACCTGCTGGAAAACAGCCTGCGTTACACCGACGCCGGCGGCCGGTTGGAGATCGGCGTCGAGCAGCAGCCGGGGCGGCTGCTCCTTTACTGGCAGGACAGCGCGCCGGGCATCAGCGATCAGCAACTGACGCGCATTTTCGAACGTTTCTACCGGGCGGAAGGTTCACGCAACCGCGCCAGCGGCGGTTCCGGGCTGGGGTTGGCGATCTGCCACAACATCGTGGAAGCGCACGACGGGAAAATCCGCGCCGAGCATTCGCCTTTAGGCGGCGTGCGCATTACAGTAGAATTTGCTACCCCGATAAAAAATAAGGCGCCCTGATGGACATTCAGAATCAACCCGTGCAGATCATGATTGTTGAAGATGAGCCCAAGCTGGGCCAGCTGCTGGTGGATTATCTCCAGGCGGCGGGCTACGCCACCCGCTGGCTGACCAACGGCAATGAGGTGGTGCCAACCGTGCACCAGCATCCGCCGGCGCTGATCTTGCTCGATCTGATGTTGCCGGGGGCCGATGGGCTGACGGTGTGCCGCGAGCTGCGCCGCTTCAGCGACGTGCCCATCGTGATGGTGACGGCGAAAATTGAAGAGATTGACCGCCTGTTGGGGCTGGAGATCGGCGCCGACGATTACATCTGCAAACCCTACAGCCCGCGCGAAGTGGTGGCGCGGGTGAAAACCATCCTGCGCCGCAGCTATCGGCCGCAGGAGAACGCGCGGGAAGATGACCTGCTGCATATCGATGAACCGCGCTTCCAGGCCAGCTATCAGGGGCAGTTGCTGGATCTGACGCCGGCGGAGTTCCGCCTGCTGAAAACGCTAGCCAGCCAGCCGGGCAACGTGTTTTCACGCGAGCAGCTGCTGAACAACCTGTACGACGACTACCGGGTGGTCACCGACCGCACCATCGACAGCCACATCAAAAACCTGCGCCGCAAGCTGGAACTGATCGATGGGGAAAAATCCTTTATCCGCTCGGTATACGGCGTGGGCTACCGCTGGGAAGCCGAGCCCTGCCGGCTGATGAATGGGGTTTAGGGGGAAATCAGCGCGTCCAGTCTTCAACCGCCAACCCGGGCACCATGGCGAATGCGCGATCGTTGGTCACCAGCGTCGCGCCACGGCTCTGCGCGTGAGCGGCGATCAGTTGATCCATCGCGCCCAGGATTTTGCCCTTTCTCTCCATGTTTGCCCGCATTTCACCGTAGCAGCGGGCGGCCTCGCTATCCCATGCATAGACCGTCACCGCAGCAAGAAAGGCCTCGACCATGCTTTGCAACGCCTTGTTCCGCCGTTTAGCCACACCGTAACGCAGTTCCGCCTCCGTGACGCTGGAAATACATACGGCAGAAGGCGGGAGCTTTTCCATAACGTTAAGCACCTGCGGATGCTGCCGAAACAAGTGGCTGACGGTGTTGGTATCAAACATGTACATCGCCTACTCTTCCTCTGAGAAGGGATCGCGGTCTGCAACCCCTTGCTGACGATCTTCCGCGCCAAGAAACTCTTGCGGCACCGGCGTTTGGGCGATAATGCTCAGCAGCGGTGCCCAGCTGTCCGGCTTTGCCGGATATTTGGATAAAATCACGTTGCCCTCCCGATCGCGACGGATATAGACACGATCCGTATCAAATTCAAATTCCACCGGTAACCTCACCGCCTGATTTCTGCCGTTTTTAAACAGCTTTGCGATCCTTTCCATCTCGACACCTCCACAGCAGGCATAGGCCAAAGCATATGCCTGTAGCGTGTCGATGCCAAGATGTATCGCTCATTTTTCATCCACATTGACGAAACGGCCAAACAGTACCGCACAATCTCACGGGGTGATACCCTGTTCCCCTCGTTATGCGGCGCACTGCGCAATCACGCCTTCTCCCTTAGCTTCCCGTGCGGCGCTGTGCCTCTCGGGCGAAAACTCCGCGCCGGCGCAAAAAAACTGCGCATTTTTTCAACTAAGCTGCTGTGAGGTTTAGCCGCCGATTTTCAAGCGATTGGCTACACTTACATCACGAATCGGAACCTACAGGAGAAGAACCATGGCAATCGGTCATTACGAGCTGAAAAAAGCAAAGAACGGACAGTACCACTTCAACCTGAAAGCCAGTAACGGCGAGATCATTCTGGCCAGCGAGATGTATGCCAGCAAAGCCTCGGCGGAGAACGGCATCGCCTCGGTGCAGACCAATTCACCGCACGAAGCGCAATACGAACTGAAGCACAGCGCCAGCAATCAGCCCTACTTTGTGCTGAAAGCCAAGAACCATCAGGTGATCGGCGTCAGCGAAATGTACAGCTCCGAAAGCGCGGCCAAAAACGGTATCCAGTCGGTGATAAAAAACGGCCCGACCACCGATATCCGCGATTTGAGCGCCTGATCCCCCGTTTCACCCGCGCGGTGGCGGCCACCGCGCGTTTTCCGTTTGACCGGGATCAATCTCCCTTGAATAAATCCGGTTAACTGCTGATTTCTTGCCGCGCTGCGGCTACAATCCCCCGCTTTTACTGCGCCATCAGGTGGCGTGGTGCTGACCTGAAATCAGACCGAGACACACTATGTTTACACCAGAACTTCTCTCCCCGGCCGGCACGCTGAAAAATATGCGTTACGCCTTCGCCTACGGCGCCGATGCGGTTTACGCCGGCCAGCCGCGCTACAGCCTGCGGGTGCGCAACAACGAGTTCAACCACGAGAATCTGGCGCAGGGTATCAACGAAGCGCATGCGCTGGGCAAAAAGTTCTACGTGGTGGTGAACATCGCCCCGCACAACGCCAAGTTGAAAACCTTCCTGCGCGATCTGAAGCCGGTTATCGATATGGGCCCAGATGCGCTGATCATGTCCGATCCCGGCCTTATCATGATGGTGCGCGAAGCCTTCCCGCAGATGGACATCCACCTGTCGGTGCAGGCCAACGCCGTTAACTGGGCGACGGTGAAGTTCTGGAAGCAAATGGGCCTGACCCGCGTGATCCTGTCGCGTGAACTGTCGCTGGAAGAGATCGCCGAGATCCGCGCCGAAGTGCCGGACATGGAGCTGGAGATCTTCGTCCACGGCGCGCTGTGCATGGCCTACTCCGGCCGCTGCCTGCTGTCCGGCTACATCAACAAGCGCGACCCCAATCAGGGCACCTGCACCAATGCCTGCCGCTGGCAGTACAAAGCGGAGGAAGGCAAAGAGGACGACACCGGCAATATCGTGCACCTGCACGAACCGATCCCGGTGCAAACCGTCGAGCCGACGCTGGGCATCGGCGCGCCGACCGACAAGGTGTTCATGCTGTCTGAAGCGCAAAAGCCAGGCGAATATATGAGCGCCTTCGAGGACGAACACGGCACCTATATCATGAACTCCAAGGATCTGCGCGCCATCCAGCACGTGGAGCGTCTGACGCAGCTCGGCGTGCATTCGCTGAAGATCGAAGGGCGCACCAAGTCGTTCTACTACTGCGCCCGCACCGCTCAGGTCTATCGCCGCGCCATCGACGACGCGGCCGCCGGCAAACCGTTCGATCCGACCCTGCTCACCACGCTGGAAGGCCTGGCGCACCGCGGCTATACCGAGGGCTTCCTGCGCCGCCACGTGCACGAAGCGCAGCAGAATTACGACTACGGCTCCTCGCTCTCCGAGCGCCAGCAGTTCGTCGGCGAATTCACCGGCGTGCGCCGTGATGGCTGGGCGGAAGTCGACGTGAAGAATAAGTTCGCGCTCGGCGACAGCGTCGAAATGATGACGCCGGGCGGCAACGTGGTGTTCACCCTCGAGAGCATGCAAAATAAGAAAGGCGAATCGATTGAGGTGGCGCCGGGCAACGGCCATATCGTTTATTTGCCGATCCCGCAGGATATCGATCTCAATTATGCGTTGCTGATCCGCAATTTGGCGGAAGAAAATAGCGCCGGGGCATAAAAATGAATCGCCGTCATTCGGCGGCGATTTTTAGCAAATATTAGAATTGGATCACATCAATGCGCGCGCAGCTTGGTTACTATCACGCTGCTTAAAACGAACAACGAAAATATTTGCATAGCAATACTAGGAACCACCTCCTTAGCCGGCCCAATCTCCCTTGGGCTGGCTTTTTCTTTATGGGTGCGCCTATTTTTTCCACCATTCCTATTTCCATAACTTATTCCCGTTATCCGTTTTAATAATAATAATCACGCCGCTTCGATATATAAATAACGCTACAGCGATTAATCCTCGCTTCTTTAACACTTCGCTTATTTCTGCGTAAAATTCAGATAAATTCGCATTGCTTCATATTCACTGAGCGCCGGGAAATAACCGGAATTAGCTGAATATTCTGATGGCCTGGTGGCGGCAGCTGGTTTATCTTGAGGCATTCTTGGTTTTCCGCCGGAGGATATCGGCAATGCCTCAACACTCACATGCGTCCGCCCTGCTTATCATCAACGGCAAAGGCGCCGGTAACGAAGAGCTGCGTCAGGCGGTCAACCGGCTGCGCAAAGAACAGATAACGTTGCACGTGCGCGTCACCTGGGAGCACGGCGATGCCGCGCGCTATGTCGCGGAAGCCGCGCAACTCGGCGTCGGCACCGTCGTCGCCGGCGGCGGTGACGGCACCATCAACGAAGTGGCCGCCGCGCTGGTGCAGCTGCCGGCGCATAACCGGCCGGCGCTGGGCATTCTGCCGCTCGGCACCGCCAACGACTTCGCCATGGCGTGCAATATCCCCCCATCCCCCGAACTGGCGCTGCAGCTGGCGATCAAGGGCCGCTCGGTGCCGATCGATCTGGCGAAGGTCAACGGCGAGCGCTACTTCATCAACATGGCCACCGGCGGCTTCGGCACCCGCATCACCACCGAAACGCCGGAGAAGCTGAAAGCGGCGCTGGGCGGCGTGTCCTACTTCGTGCACGGCCTGCTGCGCATGGATACGCTGCAGGCCGACCGCTGTGAAATCCGCGGGCCGGACTTCCGCTGGGCCGGCGAGGCGCTGGTGATCGGCATCGGCAACGGCAAACAGGCCGGCGGCGGCCAGGAACTGTGCCCCAGCGCGCTGATCAACGACGGCCTGCTGCAGCTGCGCCTGCTGATCGCCGATGAACTGCTGCCGGCGCTGGTCGCCGCCCTGTTCAACGACGAAGAGAGCAACAGCATCCTCAGCGCGGCGCTGCCGTGGCTCGAGATCGACGCGCCGCATGAGATGACTTTCAACCTCGACGGCGAACCGCTCAAAGGCCGCCATTTCCGCATCGAAGTGTTGCCGCAGGCCATCGAATGCCGCCTGCCGCCTAACTGCGCCCTGCTGGGCTGACCTTGCCGGGCGCAGCCGCTGCGCCCCGCTTCTTCCCCTCTGCTCACCCGCCTTCCGCGCACGATCAAATGTGATCCTCTCCGGCAAATTCATCAATTCATACTTGTATGGTAGTTAGTTCATGACGTATTTTCGCGCTATCTCTCCACAGCTACAGGATGTGAAGGTTATGAAAATCGTCAACGCCGAGGTGTTCGTCACCTGCCCAGGGCGCAACTTTGTCACGCTGAAAATCACCACCGATGACGGCATCATCGGCCTCGGTGACGCCACGCTGAACGGGCGCGAATTGCCGGTGGCCTCTTACCTGAAAGATCACCTCTGCCCGCAGTTGATCGGCCGCGACGCGCAGCGGATCGAGGACCTCTGGCAATTCTTCTACAAAGGCGCTTACTGGCGGCGCGGCCCGGTGACCATGTCCGCCATTTCCGCCGTCGACATGGCGCTGTGGGACATCAAGGCCAAGGCCGCCAACATGCCGCTGTATCAGCTGTTGGGCGGTGCCTCGCGCTCGGGAGTGATGGTGTATTGCCATACCACCGGCCACTCGATCGATGAGGTGCTCGACGACTACGCCAAACATAAAGAGCAAGGCTTCAAGGCGATCCGCGTTCAATGCGGCGTGCCGGGCATGAAAACCACCTACGGCCTGGCCAAGGGCAAAGGCCAGGCCTATGAGCCGGCCACCAAGGGCGAGTGGCCGGAAGAGCAGCTGTGGTCGACGGAAAAATACCTCGATTTCACCCCCAAACTGTTCGACGCGGTGCGCAACAGGTTCGGCTTCAACGAGCACCTGCTGCACGACATGCACCACCGCCTGACGCCAATTGAAGCGGCGCGCTTTGGTAAAAGCGCCGAGCCGTATCGCCTGTTCTGGATGGAAGATCCTACGCCGGCGGAAAATCAGGCCTGTTTCCGCCTGATCCGCCAACATACCGTCACACCGATCGCCGTCGGCGAGGTGTTCAACAGCATCTGGGACTGCAAACAGCTGATCGAAGAACAGCTGATCGACTACATCCGCACCACCCTGACGCACGCGGGCGGCATTACCGGCATGCGGCGCATCGCCGACTTCGCCTCGCTGTATCAGGTGCGCACCGGTTCACACGGCCCTTCCGATCTGTCGCCGATCTGCATGGCGGCGGCGCTGCACTTCGATCTGTGGGTGCCGAACTTCGGCGTGCAGGAATACATGGGCTATTCCGAGCAAATGCTCGAGGTGTTCCCGCACAGCTGGACGTTCGACGACGGCTATATGCATCCGGGCGACAAGCCGGGCATCGGCATCGAGTTTGATGAGAAGCTGGCGGCCCGTTACCCCTATGAACCGGCCCACCTGCCGGTCGCGCGTCTGGAGGATGGCACCTTATGGAACTGGTAAACACCATGCGCAGCGTCGTGATCGAACAGCCCGGGCGCCTGGCGCTGCAGACGCGCGCGCTGCCGCAGCCGGCGGCCGGCGAGGTGCGGGTCAAGGTGAAATTCGCCGGCATCTGCGGCTCCGACGTCCATATCTATCACGGCCATAACCCGTTCGCCCGCTATCCGCGGGTGATCGGCCACGAGTTCTTCGGCCTGATCGATGCGCTGGGCGAAGGCGTCGATTCGGCGCGCCTCGGCGAACGCGTCTCGGTAGACCCGGTGGTGAGCTGCGGCCACTGCTATCCCTGTTCGGTCGGCCGCCCCAACGTCTGCACCTCGCTGCAGGTGATCGGCGTGCACCGCGACGGCGGCTTCAGCGACTATGCCTGCGTGCCGGCGCGCAACGCCTATCCGGTTCCGCCGGCCATCAGCGATCGCCACGCCGCGATGATCGAGCCCTTCAGCATCGCCGCCAACATTACCGCCCATCTGCAACCGCGCCCCGACGACATCGCGCTGATCTA
Source organism: Serratia sp. CY71090 (assembly GCF_052166845.1). Lineage (NCBI taxonomy): Bacteria > Pseudomonadati > Pseudomonadota > Gammaproteobacteria > Enterobacterales > Yersiniaceae > Serratia > Serratia sp. CY71090. The sequence continues at coordinate 70,738 of NZ_JBJNOA010000008.1, forward strand.
CGGTGCCGGGCCGATGGGGCTCACGGTGATCCAGACGCTGAAAGGGGTGTACGGCGTCAGGCAGGTGTGGGTCGTCGATCGCATCGCCGAGCGGCTGGAGATGGCGCGCGCCAACGGTGCTGATGAAGTGTTCAACAACGCCGAGACCGCATTGCCGCAGGCGCTGCAGCAGCGCGGCGTTCAGCCGACGCTGATCGTCGATGCCGCCTGCCACCCCGCCATTTTACCGGAGGCGATCGCGCTGGCTTCGCCGGCGGCGCGCATCGGCATCATGGGCTTTTCCGGCGACGCCTGCACCCTGACCCAGCAGAGCATCACCAGCAAGGAGCTGTCGATCTTCTCCTCGCGCCTGAACAGCGCGCGCTTTCCGCAGGTGATCGCCTGGATGGCGGACGGCAAGCTGGACCCGCAGCGGCTGCTCACCCACTGCGTGCCCGCCGACGACGTCGAACGGGCGATGCAGATGTTCGAGCGGGATCAGCGCACCTGCTGCAAGGTGCTGCTGCAGTTCGAGTAACGCCAAGGCGGCATCGGGGCATGGGCGGCGCCCGCCGCCCGTGCAAACAATGAAGCATCACGATTAAAACGACACCCAGTGGAGCGCTTTATGTTTAAAAACCTGCGTTGGACCATCGTGTTCCTGCTGTTCATGGTCTACATGATCAACTACCTTGACCGCGTGGCGCTGTCGATCACCGTGCCAATGATCGAACAGGATCTGATGCTGAACGCCGAACAGTTCGGTCTGATCTTCGGCAGCTTCTTCTTCGGCTACGCCATTTTCAACTTCGTCGGCGGGCTGGCGGTCGACCGCTTCGGCCCGACGCTGGTGCTGGGCGTGGCGGTCGGCCTGTGGTCCATCTTCTGCGGCATGACGGCGATCGCCACCGGTTTTTACTCAATGCTGATCCTGCGCGTCCTGTTCGGCATGGCCGAAGGGCCGATCTGCGCCTCGGCCAACAAGATGATCAACGGCTGGTTCCCGAAGAAACAGGCGGCGACCGCCGTGGGCCTGCTCAGCGCCGGTTCGCCGTTGGGCGGCGCGGTGGCCGGGCCGATCGTCGGCTATCTGGCGCTGGCGTTCGGCTGGCGGCCGGCGTTTATGATCATCTGCGCCATCGGCATCGTCTGGATGCTGGTGTGGTTCTTCGTGGTGGCGGATAACCCGGCGAAAAGCCAACGCGTCAGCAACGAAGAACGGGCGCTGATCGCACGGTTGAAACAGGAAAATCTCGGTGAGGAAAGCGCCTTGAGCGACGCCCCGCACGGGCTGGGTTACTACCTGAAGCAGCCGATCATTCTGGTCACCGCCTTCGCCTTCTTCTGCTACAACTACATCCTGTTCTTCTTCCTGAGCTGGTTCCCCTCGTATCTGGTGCAGGCGCACAACCTGAACATCAAAGAGATGAGCCTGACCACGATGATCCCGTGGATCGTCGGCTTCGTCGGGCTGGCGCTCGGCGGCTATATTTCCGACAAGATCTTCAACATCACCGGTAAATTGCTGCTGTCGCGCAAGATCGTGCTGGTCACCAGCCTGCTGGCGGCGGCGGTGTGCGTGGCGTTGGCGGGCACCGTCAGCAGCGTGGTGCCGGCGGTGATGCTGATGTCGGTGTCGATCTTCTTCCTCTACATTACCGGCGCTCTCTACTGGGCGATCATCCAGGACGTGGTGCATAAATCCCGGGTCGGCGGCGCCAGCGGGTTCATTCATTTGATCGGCAGCGTCTCCGGCATCATCGGGCCGATCGCCACCGGCTACATCGTGCAGAACACCGGCAAATTCGACAGCGCCTTTATGCTGGCGGGCGGCGTCGCCGCGCTGGGCGCGCTGCTGGTGCTGCTGGTGATCAAGGCGCCGCGCGCAACGGCGGGCGTGCAAATCTTAAAACCCTAACGCCAGACGGGGCGGCTTCGCCCCTTTGCTTACCTCTCCAGGGACATTGAACATGAGACTTTCCGACCACAGCGCGCTGCCGGCCGCCGTTATCCGGCCCGGCTACGCACGTGAGCGCGTGAAACCGCGCATGGCGCATATCGGCTTCGGCGCGTTTCACCGCGCGCACCAGGCGATGTACGCCGACAGGCTGGCCAGCGAGCACGGCAGTGACTGGGGCTACTGCGAAATCAGCATGCAGCACGGCCGGCAAAAGATCGCCGATCTACGGCAACAAGACCTGCTGTTCTCGGTGGCGGAGATGGACGACGACGGCTGGCGGGGCCGGGTCATCGGCGTGGTGCGCCAGGCGCTGCACCTGCAAACCGACGGGCTGGCGACGGTGCTGGCGGCCCTGACGCAGCCCGAGATCGCCATCGTCTCGCTGACCATCAGCGAAAAGGGCTATTGCCACCACCCCGCCAGCGGCCGGCTGATGGCGGAACACCCGGCGATCGCGCATGATATCGCCCACCCGGCACGGCCGCAGTCGGCGCCGGGGCTGCTGCTGGCGGCGCTGCGCCTGCGCCGTGAACGCGGGCTGCCGCCGTTCGCCGTGATGTCCTGCGATAACATGCCGGCCAACGGTCGGGTCACGCGCCAGGTGCTGGTCGAACTGGCGCAGCGGCAGGATCCGGCGCTGGCCGACTGGGTGCGTCAAGAGGTCGCCTTCCCTTCCACCATGGTGGATCGCATCGTGCCGGCGGTAACGCCGGAGACTCGCCGGCAACTGCGCACCTGGCTGGGCGGCGTCGAAGATGAGGTCGGCGTGGCCTGCGAGCCGTTCAGCCAGTGGGTCATTGAGGACCGATTTCCCCAGGGGCGCCCGGCCTGGGACAAGGTCGGCGCCGAACTGGTGAGCGACGTGCTGCCGTACGAGGAGATGAAGCTGCGCATGCTGAACGGCAGCCATTCGTTTCTCGCCTACCTCGGCTACCTGGCCGGTTATCAGCACATCGGCGACTGCATGCAGGATGCGGATTTTGTCCGCGCCGCCCGTCACCTGATGCTGGCGGAACAGGCGCCGACCCTGCAGGTGCCGAACGTCGATTTGGCGCAGTATGCCGACTCGCTGCTGCAGCGTTACCGCAACCGCGCGCTGAAGCACCGCACCGCGCAGATCGCCATGGACGGCACGCAAAAGCTGCCGCAACGGCTGCTGGACGCGATCCGCTGGCATCTGGCGCGCGGCAGCCGCTTCGACTGCCTGGCGCTGGGCGTCGCCGGCTGGATGCGCTACGTCGGCGGCCGCGATGAGCAAGGCGCGCCGATCGCCATCAGCGATCCGCTGCGCGAACGCCTCGCCGCGTTGGTCGCCGGCAGCGAGGAAGGCCGGCCCCGCGTTCTGGCGCTGCTGCAACTCGACAGCGTCTTCGGCCGCGATCTGCCCGATTCGCCTGACTTCGTCCACGCTGTCAGCCACGCTTATCACCAACTGCTGAGCCTGGGGGCCAAAGCCGCCGTCGCCGCTCTGCCGCTTACCGACCGGGAGGTTTCCGATGACCGTCACCACGCATAATGCCGTCAATACCGGCAATCAACCGCTGCTGCGGCGCGTCGCCAGCGCGTCGGCCATCGGCACCGCCGCCGAATACTATGATTTCTTCGCCTACGGCACCGCTGCGGTGCTGTTCTTCGGCCAGCTGTTTTTCCCCAGCGCCGATCCGCTGATCAGCACGCTGGCGGCCTTCGCCACCTACGCGGTCGGTTTCCTGGCGCGCCCGCTGGGCGGCATCGTGTTCGGCCATATCGGCGACAAAGTCGGCCGCAAGAAGGCGCTGGTGATCACCATCCTGATCGTCGGCCTCGGCACCTTTTGCATCGGCCTGCTGCCTACCTATGAGCAGATCGGCATCTGGGCGCCGATCGCGCTGATCTTTATCCGCGTGCTGCAGGGCTTCGGCGTCGGCGGCGAACAGGCCGGCGCGGTGCTGATGACCGCCGAATACGCGCCGCCGCCGCGGCGCGGTTTCTACGCCAGCTGGGTGCAGATCGGCGCGCCTGCCGGTTTCCTGCTGCCGTCCGGGCTGTTCGCGCTGCTGACCGCCGTGCTGTCGCCGGCGCAGATGCTGGACTGGGGCTGGCGCATTCCGTTCCTGCTCAGCCTGCTGCTGGTGCTGGTTGGGCTGTTTATTCGCCTGAAGATCGACGAATCGCCGGTGTTTACCCAGATCCGCGCCACCAAAGCGGTGGAGAGCCGGCCGGTGGTGGAAGTGGCTCGCCGCTATCCCGGCCTTATCGCCAAAGGGGTGTGCGCCAAGCTGATCGAAGCCTGCGCCTTCGCCATGTTCACCGTGATCGTGCTGGCCTACGGTAAGGCCAACCACCTCAACGAAAGCATTTTGCTGGAGGCGATGATCGTGGCGGTGCTGCTGGAGATTTTCGCCATTCCGCTGATGGGCCGCCTCTCCGATCGGCTGGGGCGCAAACCGGTTTACATCGCCGGCGCGCTGCTGCAGGTGGTGTGCATCGTGCCGTTCTTTATGGCGATCAACCTCGATAATTTCTGGGTGACGCAGATCGCCATGATCGTGGTGCTGACCTTCGGCCACAGCATGTGCTACGCGCCGCAGGCCTCCTACTTCCCGGAGCTGTTCCCCACCCGCGTGCGCTGCAGCGGCATCGCGCTGATCTGGCAGATCGGCTCGCTGATCGGCAGCGGCATTCTCGGGCTGCTGGCGGTGAAGATCCTGCAGGTGACCGGCGGCCATTACTACGGGCTGGCCGGTTACATGATGGTGCTGGGCGTGGTGTCGGCCCTCGGCCTGAGCCTGATGCCGGAAACCGCGCCAGAGCGGCGCAAACAGGAATATCAGGATTGGCATCACTGAGTTCCCCTGCCTGGCGGGTGGATTTATCCCCCCGCCCTCAACCAATAATCTGCTAGTATGGTGGCATTCGAATTCCAGCCAGATGCCTGATTGTCGCCATGTCTGAAACGTACAGTCTCACCAACAACGTCCCGGTCAACCAGCAGATCTATCGCTTCCTGCGCAAAGATATCGTCGACTGCACCATCCCCCCCGGCACCCTGCTGTCCGAGAAAGAGATCTCCACTCGCTTTTGCGTTTCGCGCCAGCCGGTGCGCGAAGCCTTCATCAAGCTGGCGGAGGCCGGCCTGGTGCAGATCCTGCCGCAGCGCGGCACCTTTGTGATGAAGATTTCCGCCAAGCGCGTGGCCGACGGGCGCTTTATCCGTCAGGCGGTGGAATGCGCCATCGTGCGCCGCGCGGCCGAGCGCGCCACTCCGGCGCAGCTGATGACGCTGGAGCATAACCTGCACCGTCAAGAGCTGGCGGCGCAGAACGGGCAAACGCGCGAATTTTTGGCGCTGGACGACGAGTTCCACCAGCTGCTGACCCAGTTTGCCGACTGCCCGCTGGCGTGGGAGACCATCGAAACCATCAAGGCCACCATGGATCGGGTGCGTTTCCTCAGCCTGAGCGAAGTCTCGCCGCCGGAGAGCCTGATCAAGCAGCACTACCGCATCTACGAAGCGCTGAAAGCGCGCGATGCCGAGGCGGCGGAGCGCGCCATCCACGATCATCTGCAGGAGATGATCTACTCCATCACCCCGATCGCCCAACAGAATACCGCGTGGTTCGAGATCGAATAATCAATCGCTTAGCGCGCCGGGGGCGATCGCCCCCGCGTATTTGGCCACGCAAATGGCATTTCCTCTCAATCGCATCTATTGTTTGTCCTTGCCGGAGCAAGTTCGGTAGCATCGCTTTACAGCTTCAATCACCGCTTTTTACTGCGCCGGTGGTCAAAAACCCTTGCATTGCCGGTGTATGAAGAAGCTTAATCGGGAGTGAATCATGACTGATATTGTGCAGTTGCTAGGAAAGGAAGCGGAAGATCTGCTGCAACACCGCTGTGCCACTATCCCCGCCGAGAATCTCTACCTGCCGGGCGCCGACTTCGTCGACCGCGTAATGATCGATAACAACCGCCCCAACAGCGTGCTGCGTTCGATGCAAACCCTGTTCAACCACGGCCGCCTGGGCGGCACCGGTTATCTGTCTATCCTGCCGGTCGACCAGGGCATCGAGCACTCCGCCGCCGCCTCGTTCGCCGCCAACCCGCTGTATTTCGATCCGAAGAACATCGTCGAGCTGGCGATTGAAGCCGGCTGTAACTGCGTCGCCTCCACCTACGGCGTGCTGGCGTCGGTATCGCGCCGCTATGCGCATAAAATTCCGTTCCTGGTCAAACTCAACCACAACGAAACGCTGAGCTACCCGACCCAGTACGACCAGACCCTGTACGCCAGCGTCGAGCAGGCGTTCAACATGGGGGCAGTGGCGGTCGGCGCCACTATTTACTTCGGCTCCGAGCAGTCGCGCCGCCAGATCGAAGAGATCTCGATCGCCTTCGAGCGCGCGCATGAGCTGGGCATGGTCACCGTGCTGTGGGCCTATCTGCGCAACCCGGCGTTCAACAAGGACGGCGTGGACTACCACTCCAGCGCCGATCTGACCGGCCAGGCCAACCACATCGCCGCCACCATCGGCGCCGACATCGTCAAACAGAAAATGGCGGAAAACAACGGCGGCTACCGTGCGGTGAAATTCGGCTATACCGACGATCGCGTCTACACCAAGCTGACCACCGATCACCCGATCGATCTGGTGCGCTACCAGCTGGCCAACTGCTACATGGGCCGCGCCGGGCTGATCAACTCCGGCGGCGCCGCCGGTGAGAACGATCTGCAGGAATCGGTGCGCACCGCGGTGATCAACAAACGCGCCGGCGGCATGGGCCTGATCCTGGGGCGTAAAGCCTTCAAGAAATCGATGAAAGACGGCGTGGCGCTGATCAACGCCGTGCAAGATGCCTATCTGGACAAGAAGGTCACCATCGCCTGATGTGACGGACCGCCTGTCCCAAAGCCCGGTTCGCCGGGCTTTTTTGTGCCCGCTCCCCTTAACCCGACGCTGCCAACCTTCTCTTTCTTTCACTTTAAACTTTCAAAATAAAATATTTATCTTTCAAATTGTGATCTATTTAAAACAAATAGCCCAACAAAGTGACTACTGTAAGGCCCATGGCGACAGAGCCGCCGTTCGCTCCAGGCCATAACAGTCCATTACAGGAGAACATAATGATTGAGCTAATCACCCACGGCGCCGAGTGGTTTATCGGCCTGTTTCAGAAAGGCGGTGAAGTGTTTGTCGGCATGGTGACCGGCATTTTGCCTTTGTTGATCAGCCTGTTGGTTATCATGAACGCGCTGATCAAATTTGTTGGCCAGGAACGTATCGAACGATTGGCGCAGCGCTGCGCGGGCAACCCCGTCTCGCGTTATCTGCTGCTGCCGCTGATCGGCACCTTTGTCTTCTGCAACCCGATGACCCTCAGCCTGGGGCGTTTCATGCCGGAGAAATACAAGCCGAGCTACTACGCGGCGGCCTCCTACAGCTGCCACTCGATGAACGGCCTGTTTCCACACATCAACCCCGGCGAGCTGTTCGTTTACCTCGGCATCGCCAGCGGCCTGACCACCCTCGGCCTGCCGCTCGGCCCGCTGGCGGTGAGCTATTTCCTGGTGGGGCTGTTCACCAACTTCTTCCGCGGCTGGGTCACCGATCTGACCACCAGCCTGTTCGAACGCAAGATGGACATCCGTCTGGATCGCCAGGTGCAACTTTAATTCGTGGAGTGCAGCATGAGTGCTTATATCCGTATTGAAAAAGGCGCCAGCGGCTGGGGCGGCCCTTTGGAACTGCCGATCGAACCCGGCAAAAAAGTGGTGTACATCACCGCCGGCACCCGGCCTTCCATCGTCGATCGCCTCAGCGAATTGACCGGCTGGCCGGCCGTCGACGGTTTCAAAGAGGGCGAGCCGCCGGCGGAAGAGATCGGCGTGGCGGTGATCGACTGCGGCGGCACCCTGCGCTGCGGCCTGTACCCGAAACGCCGCATTCCGACGGTCAACATCCATGCCACCGGCCAGTCCGGCCCGCTGGCGCAGTTTATCCTCGAAGACATCTATGTCTCCGGCGTGCGCGACCACAACATCAGCCGAATCGAAGCGGCAGATAGCCAACCCGCCGCCGCCGATGCAGCGCCGCCCAAGGCGCGCGACTACGACACCAGCAAGAAGATCACCGAGCAAAGCGACGGGCTGCTGGCGAAGGTCGGCATGGGCATGGGATCGGTGGTGGCGGTATTTTTCCAGGCCGGGCGCGACACCATCGACACCGTGCTGAAGACCATCCTGCCGTTTATGGCGTTCGTCTCGGCCTTGATCGGCATCATCATGGCCTCCGGCCTCGGGGACTTTATCGCTCACGGCCTGACGCCGCTGGCCAACAGCCCGATCGGCCTGGTGACGCTGGCGCTGATCTGTTCATTCCCGCTGCTGTCGCCGTTCCTCGGCCCCGGCGCGGTCATCGCCCAGGTGATCGGCGTGCTGGTCGGGGTGCAGATCGGCCTTGGCCATATTCCGCCGCAGCTGGCGCTGCCCGCGCTGTTCGCCATTAACGCGCAGGCCGCCTGCGACTTTATTCCGGTCGGCCTGTCGCTGGCGGAAGCCAAACAGGACACCGTGCGGGTCGGCGTGCCTTCAGTGCTGGTCGGCCGCTTCCTGACCGGCGCGCCGACGGTTCTGATCGCCTGGGCCGCCTCGGCCTTCATTTATCAATAATGTGATCCCCAGGGAGACGTTTATGCACACCATTTTTCACACCACCATCACGCAGATCGGCGGCTGCGCCCGCGACGCGTTGCTGGACAACATGCTGATCACCTTCCGTGAAGGCGCCCCGGCGGATATCGAAGAGTTCTGCTTCATCCACCGCCACGGCGCAACCGCCGGCGAGCTGCAGGTCGGCAGCGTGATGGAACTGGCGCAGCAGCGCTACGCCATCACCGCCGTCGGCAGCGTCGCCACGCAGAATCTGCGCGAGCTGGGCCATATCACCGTGCGCTTCGACGGCGAAGCCGAAGCCGAATTTCCCGGCTCGATCCACGTTTCCGGCCCGACGCCGACCGATATCCCGTTGGGCAGCACGCTGTCATTTATCGCATAAGGAGTAGACCATGTCTGAAGTAGCTGTAGTGATTGGCGGCGGCCAAACGTTAGGCGCCTTTTTGAGCCACGGGCTGGCGCAGGCCGGCTATCGGGTGGCGGTGGCCGACCTGAACGCCGACAACGCCAGTCTGGTGGCACAGCAGATCAACGAAGAGTACGGCACAGGCAGCGCCTGCGGTTTTCAGGCCGACGCCACCGACGAGCAGAGCGTGATCGCACTGGCGGCGGCGGTTGACCGGGCGTTCGGCCAGGCCAACCTGCTGGTGTACAGCGCCGGCATCGCCAAGGCGGCGCCGATCACCGATTTCCCGCTGGGCGACTTCGACCGCTCGCTGCAGGTGAACCTGGTGGGCTATTTCCTCTGCGCCCGCGAGTTCTCGCGCCTGATGATCCGCGACGGCATCGCCGGGCGCATCATCCAGATCAACTCCAAGTCCGGCAAGGTCGGCAGCAAGCACAACTCCGGCTACAGCGCCGCCAAGTTCGGCGGCGTGGGGCTGACGCAGTCGCTGGCGCTCGATCTGGCGGAGTACGGCATCACCGTGCATTCGCTGATGCTCGGCAACCTGCTGAAGTCGCCGATGTTCCAGTCGCTGCTGCCGCAGTACGCGCAAAAACTGGGCATCGCGCCGGATCAGGTGGAGCAGTACTACATCGACAAGGTGCCGCTGAAGCGCGGCTGCGACTACCAGGATGTGCTGAACACCCTGCTGTTCTACGCCAGCGATAAGGCCTCTTACTGCACCGGCCAATCGATCAACATCACCGGCGGCCAGGTAATGTTCTGACGCCACCGGCGCCCCCTTCCATGGAAGGGGGCGTAAGGAGAACCCCCATGACACAAGCTCTGATCGCCTTCGCGCTGCTGGCCTGGCTGCTGCAAATCGCCTTCGGCTGGTGGCAACTGCAGCGCTTCAACCGCGCCTTCGACGGTTTATGCCGGCTGGGCGCCGTCGGCGTCGGCCGTTCCGGCGGCCGTTTCCGCCCGCGGGTGGTGCTGGCGCTGGCCTTCGACGCCGATCGGCGGGTGTGCGGCAGCCTGTTGCTGCGCGGCCTGACCGTTTTCGCCCGGCCCCGCCCGCTGTCTCATTTACACGGATTGCATCAGCGGGATTTGCGCCCGGATGTGATCTTCCCCGAGGATCGCGCATGCCAGTCTGCACTATCGTTAGCGATTGAACCCAAATCGTGATATTTTCACATTAAAAGACATTACCTTTCATAGTGAATTATTCAGCGAGGGGAAATGCCCAACTCTTGTGAACGGGAATCGCGATGAAACCAAAGCAGCGGCAGGCCGCTATCCTTGAATATCTGCAGCGGCATGGCAAAACGGCAGTGGACGCCCTGGCCGAGCATTTCTCCACCACCGGCACCACCATCCGCAAGGATCTCACCCTGCTGGAAGAAGAAGGCGAGGTGATCCGCACCTACGGCGGCGTGGTGCTCAGCCGCGACGACGGCGATCAGCCGATCGACCGCAAAACCCATATCAACACCGAGAAAAAACGCCAGATCGCCAGCGCCGCCGTGGCGCTGATCGCCGACGGCGACTCGCTGATCTTCGACGCCGGCAGCACGGTGCTGCAGATGGTGCCGCACCTGGCGCAGTTCAATAACATCACGGTGATGACCAACAGCCTGACCATCGTCAACGCGCTGGTGGAGCTGGACAACGATCAGACCATCCTGATGCCCGGCGGCACCTACCGCAAAAAATCGGCCTCGTTCCACGGCAGCCTGGCGGAATCGGCGTTTCAGCAATTCAGCTTCGACAAGCTGTTTATCGGCGCGGACGGCGTCGATCTCAACGCCGGCGTCACCACCTTCAACGAAGTGCACAACGTCAGCAAGGCGATGTGCGAAGCCGCCGGCCGCATTATTCTGTTGGTGGACTCCTCGAAATTCGGCCGCAAGAGCCCGAACGTGGTGTGCGAACTCAGCGCTGTCGACACGCTGATCACCGACCGAGACATCAACCCCGATTATCTCGCCGCCCTGCAGGCGAAAGGAATCAATATCCTTCTGGTAGGAGACCCCGATGAGTAACGCCAACGCCCTGCTCGCCTTCGCCCGCGAAACGCTGGAGATCGAGCTGACCGAAGCGCAGCGCCTGCTGGCGCGCCTGGATGACAATTTCGTCTGCGCCTGCGAGCTGCTGCTGAACTGCCGCGGCAAAGCGGTGATTTCCGGCATCGGCAAGTCCGGCCATATCGGCAAGAAAATCGCCGCGTCGCTGGCCAGCACCGGCACGCCGTCGTTCTTCGTGCATCCGGCGGAGGCGCTGCACGGCGATCTCGGCATGATCGGCGCCGACGACGTGGTGGTGTTCATCTCCTACTCCGGCCGCGCCAAAGAGCTGGACTTGATCCTGCCGCTGCTGGCGGAGAACGGCATTCCGGTGATCGCCATCACCGGCGGCAAAGAGTCGCCGCTGGCGCAGGCTGCGGCCTGCGTGCTGGATATCGGCGTTGAGCGCGAAGCCTGCCCGATGGGGCTGGCCCCCACCTCCAGCGCGGTCAACACCCTGATGATGGGCGACGCTCTGGCGATGGCGCTGATGCGCCAGCGCGGTTTCAACGCGGAAGACTTCGCCCGCTCGCACCCGGGCGGCAGCCTGGGCGCGCGCCTGCTGAACCGCGTGCATCACCTGATGCGCACCGGCGATCGCCTGCCGCGCGTGAGCGAAAGCGCCAACGTGATGGAGGCGATGCTGGAACTGAGCCGCACCGGGCTGGGGTTGGTGGCGGTCTGCGACGCGCAGCAGCGTGTGGTGGGCGTATTTACCGACGGCGACCTGCGCCGCTGGCTGGTGAAGGGTAATAGCCTGCAGGATCCGCTCAGCCCGGCGATCACCCGCCCCGGCTATCGGCTGCCGGAGCAGTGGCGCGCCGGAGAGGCGCTGGAAGCGCTGCACGAACAGCACATCAGCGCGGCCCCGGTGGTCAACATGGACGGCGTGCTGGTGGGGGCGCTCAACCTGCACGATCTGCATCAGGCCGGCATCGGCTGATCAACGCCGGGGGCGCCGGCAGCGGCGCCCCCGGTCAGATTATTTCCAGTCGGGATTGTTCTCGAACTGCTGCTTCAGCAGCGCCTTCATGTCTTCATCCGGCTTGCCGAGCCACTGGTACTTAGCATATTTCTTCGGATGATCGACGGCTTCCGGCCGCTCTTCCACCTCGACCCGCACGCCCCAGGCCTGGGATTTATCCGCGCTGAACGCCACGATCAAAAAGTTGTTGCCGCAGTCGTGCGGTTTGCACAGGTTGCCGACCAGATACTCTTTGCCTTTCCAGTTCAGATTCTGCGCCGGCGTAGAGGTGCCGACGCCCTTGCGCGCCCAGCCCGGCATCCGCGCCTGGCCTTTGACCATGTTTTGCCAGCTGGCCTGATACCCCGGCTGCTGAATCAAATCCGATGTGGTGACGATCTGCTGGGCAAAGCTGCCCGCGCTGAAGCTGAGCAGTGCGCCGAAGAGGGCGCAACGCAGCGCCTGGTGTCCCGTCATAGTCCTTCTCCCTAGGTTAAATCAGGTTTCGCCCGTAAAACCGGGCCTGAACCAGTCAGACCACGGTTGCGGCAAAAAGTTGACTCACCACCAGGCGTGAAAATGATGCACCGGCCCAATGCCGTGCCCCACTTCCAGCGTATCCGCCTGTTGCAGCGCTTGTTGCAGGTAGTCTTTGGCGGCGGCCACCGTGGCCGCCCAGTCGGCATGGCGCGGGCGCAGCGCCGCCAGCGCGGCCGAGAGCGTGCAGCCGGTGCCGTGGGTGTGGCGGGTAGCGACGCGCGGCGCGGTAAAGCGCTGCTCGCCTTCGGCGGTAAACAGCCAGTCCGGGCTCTCGCTTTCGCTCAGGTGGCCGCCCTTCATCAGCACCGCCCGGCAGCCCATCGCGAGCAGCGCCCGCCCCTGCTCGCGCATCTGCGCTTCATCTTCCGCCGGCGCGCACGCCAGCAGCGCCGCCGCTTCCGGCAGGTTCGGCGTAATGATCGACACCAGCGGCAACAGCTCGCGCCGGATAGACGCCACCGCCTCCGGCACCAGCAACGGATCGCCGCTTTTCGCCAGCATCACGGTATCCAGCACCACGAATTCCGGCCGGTAATGGCGCAGGCGTTCGGCCACCGCCTGCACGATGTCGGCGTTGGCCAGCATGCCGATCTTGACGCTGTCGATGCGCACGTCGCTGAACACCGAGTCCAGCTGCGCGGCGACGAACGCCGGATCGATGTAATACACCGACTGCACGCCGCGGGTATTCTGCGCCACCAGCGCAGTGATCACCGAGGTGCCGTAAGCGCCGAGCGCCGAGAAGGCCTTCAAATCGGCCTGAATGCCGGCGCCGCCGCTGGGATCGGTGCCGGCGATGGTCAGCGCGTTAATGCGTTTCATCACAGATCCTCCCCGCGCAGCTGATACAGGGCATCGAGGAACGCCGGCGTAAAGCTGCCCGGCCCGGCGGCCTGCCTGGCCGCGAGGCCGCCGCAGTGTGACATCACCCGACAGGCGGTCGCCACGTTGTCCAGGCGATCGCCCGGCAGGGCGCAAAACGCCGCCGCCACCGCCGACAGCGCGCAGCCGGTGCCCACCACCCGCGTCATCAGCGGGGAGCCGCCTTCGATCGCCCAGTCGCGTTGGCCGTCAGTGACATAATCCACCGCGCCGGTGACCGCCACCACCGCGCCGCTGCGCTGCGCCAGCTCACGCGCGGCGGGCAATGCCGCCAAGGAATCGTCGCCGCTGTCCACGCCGCGGCCGCTGGCCAGCAACCCGCTGAGCGCCATGATTTCCGAGGCGTTGCCGCGTATCGCCGCCGGTTTTTCGACCAGCAGCTGTTTGGCGAAGGCGGTGCGGTAGGAGAGCGCGCCGACCGCCACCGGATCCAGCGTCCAGGGCTTGGCGGCCTGATTGGCGGCGGCCACCGCCGCCCGCATCGATTCGGCGCGCAGCGCATTGAGGGTACCGACGTTGATCAGCAGGCCGTCGGCCAGCGCGCTGAACTGCGCCGCCTCTTGCGGCTCCACCACCATCGCCGGGGAGGCGCCGAGCGCCAGCAGCACGTTGGCGGTCAGCGACTGCACCACTTCGTTGGTCAGGCAGTGGATCAGCGGAGGCCGCTGTTGGAATTGGGTCAGACAGGCCGCGGCGCGAGCGCCGGGTAGTGCATCAGGTCGAGCGATCATATTCCTCCCAACCGGCGTTCAAGAAGGCGGCGCCGGCTGGGCGGCCGTGACTTCCCTACGCTGGCATTATCCAGATCAGGTAATACGGGTATTTCTCAGCCTTCACGCAGAAGGACACCCCGAGTCATGAAAATCAATAGGTTGTGATCAACACTGCGTTAATCCCTGCAGGGGATCATGCCAGCGGCGGCGCGGACAAACAAGCGATTAAATTGGCTCGCGCCTAAGCGATGCTTCCCTCTTTTCCCGCCAGATACAGGCTCAGCACGCCGGGCAGCTCCACCAGGGTGAACGCCACGCTCTGCGGCGCCGTTTTGAAGATGTGGTGCAAGGTGCCGGCCACCAGGCTTTGCAACAGCCGGGTTTGCTGCAGGATCTCCGCTTCAGCGGTCTCGGGGCGGCGCAGCTGCAGCACTCGGGCGATCAGCGCCAGGAAGCTGGACTTTTCATCCGGCAGGTTCATTTCCCGCATCACCGGCAGGTAGTCGGCGTGCTCGCGCAGGTACTGCGCATAGGGTGAAAACAGCCGCTGGATCACCTCTTCAGCGGAGAGGCGCCGCCACTCGTCGTCGCTGGCCAACGCCATGTCGCGCACCAGCGCCTCGATCGATTCGGTGTGCCGATCCGCCAGCGCCTTGATCACCGCGTGGCGATCGGGGAAAAAGTGATACATCGAGCCGATGGAGGTTTTGGCGTGCTTGGCGAGCCACTGCATGCTGAGCGCCGCCAGCCCGTCCTGCGCCACGATCGCCGCCGCCGAATCCAGAATGGTTTGTACGCGTTGCCGCCCTCTTTCCTGCTGCGGCTCTCGCCCGGTGATGTGTTCGTCGATTTGCATATTCGTTTCTGCCCGCTGTCATCAACGCATTATACCCATTTGCCGCCGCGAAGGCAGGGTGACACAAAAAACTAGATTAACTCCTCTAGTTTGAAGTAGAGTATTCATTCTAGTTTCTCCTTGCGCAAGCGTGGGGAAGACAAACAGTGACCTCACTCACTGAAAAAGAGTCATTCCATTCGGCCCGTCGACCAAGCCAATCGCCAGAGAACGCCCTATGCCCGACAAAAAACTGCTTATCACCTGCCTGACCGCGCTGCTGCTCACCGGGTGCTCACCGGCACCGTCCATGGTGGTGTTCGGCGCTTCATTCCCCGACTGGCTGTTTTGCCTGTGCGGCGGCGTGGCGGGCATGGTGGCGATCCACCTGCTGCTGCGCATCCCGGAAAAACGCGCCTGGCTGGCGCCGCAGCTGCTGACGTATCCGGCGCTGACCGCGCTGATCGCCATGCTGACCTGGTTACTGGTTTTCCCCCACTGAGACTGACGCCATGACCCAACCACAAACCTCCAACAAGCGCAGACTGCTGGTGCTTACCATCCTGGCGTTGACGCTCATCGTGGCCGCCGTCGTCGTCTGGCGGGTGGAAAACGCCCCCACTACCGACGATGCCTACGCCTATGCCGACACCATCGACGTAGTGCCGGAGGTGAACGGCCGCATCGTCGAGATGCCGATCCGCGACAACCAGGAAGTGCGGCAAGGCGATCTGCTGTTCCGCATCGATCCGCGCCCTTACCAGGACGCGCTGGCGGCCAGCGAAGCGCGCCTGATCACGCTGAATGAACAGATCAAACTGACGCAGCGTTCGGTCAACGCACAGCAGTACAACGCCGAATCGATGAACGCCATCGTCAAACGCTCGCAGGCGCTGGTGGCGCAGGCGACCGACACCCTCAACCGCCGGCAGAAGCTGCTCGGCAAGAACTACGTTTCGGCGGAAGAAGTGGAAACCGCCCGCACCTCCCAGCGCTCGGCGCAGGCGGAACTGCAGGCCGCATTGCTGCAGGCGAAACAGGCGGAAGCCGCCGTCAGCGGCGTCGAAGCCCTGGTCGCGCAGCGCGCCGAAGTGCAGGCCGACATCGCCATCGCCAAACTGAACCTGGAGTTCACCGAGGTGAGAGCGCCGTTCGACGGCCGCATCGCCTCCCTGAAAACCACCGTCGGCCAATATGCCTCCAGCACCAAACCGGTGTTCACGCTGATCGACACCCGCCACTGGTACGTGGTCGCCAACTTCCGCGAAACCGACCTGAAAGGCGTGCATCCCGGCGTGCCGGCCACGCTGTATTTAATGAGCGACGCCGGCCAGACCTTCAGCGGCAAGGTGGAGTCGGTCAGCTACGGCGTGCAGCCCGACGACGGCGGCACCGTGCTGGGCGGGCTGCCCAACGTGTCGCGCAACATCAACTGGGTGCACGTTTCTCAGCGCTTCCCGGTCAAGATCGCGGTCGAGGCCCCCAACCCGGCGCTGTTCCGCGTGGGCGCTTCGGCGGTGGCCAAGCTGAACCTGCGCCATGAAGAGTAAAACGATGTCTCGCGGCTGGCTGTCCCAGTTGATCGACGAGCTGCGCCCTTCGGACAGCCGCATCAACCTGGTGATCCGCGCCCTGCTCTCCAGCGCGATCGCCATCGTGATCTCGCAGACGCTGCAGGTACCCTGGCTGGCGCTGTCGCTGATCGCTGTCTTCTTTATCACGCAGTCCAATATCGTGATCACCCGCGCAATCGGCATCCTGTTCTTCGTCAGTTCCACGCTGGCGATCGGCGCCGCTATCCTGGTGCTGAAGTTCACCTACGACTACCCGATGCTGCGCATCCTGCTCTCCAGCGCGCTGTTTTTCCTCAGCGTGTTCCTGATGCGGGTGACCAAGGTTGGGGTGCTGTTCTTCCTGATGGCGCTGGTGGTGATCTACACGCAAAGCTTTGTCGATCTCACTCCGCAGGCGGAAGTGGTGATACGGCTGGTGCTGTGGGTATGGGTGGCGATCAACTACGCCATCCTGCTCACCCTGATCGTCAATACCCTGCTGCTGCCGGCCGAACCGCTGAAACAGCTAAAGGGCCGGATGAACGCGGTGTTGGACGAAACCCGCGCTATGTTGGCCAACGGCGGCGAGACGCGCGATCTGAGCGCCATCTCCCAGCACGCCACCGAGCTGCATAAGCTGCTGCGCTTTTCGGTGATGCGCAGCGATCGCTGCCGCGCCAACGAGCCCGGTTATCTGGCGCTGATCACCCTGGTGTTGCAGCTCAATATCCTGGCCTACCAGCTGCCGCCGGCTTTCGGCGCGGCCGCGCATCAATTGGCGCAAGAGATAGACGCCGCCTGCCGCGCACTGCAAACCGCGATAAGCCACGACAGCGCGCTGCGATTTTCCGTCGCGATCGCCGGCAGCGACGATCCGCAGGTGCCGGCGCCGCTCAATGAAATGGCCGGCCTCCTGCAGGTCTACGCCAACCGCAGCGACTACGCCGACGCCCTGCAGGCCGCGCCGCCGCCAAAAGTGCCCTTCTTTACCCCTGACGCCCTGACCAACCCGGTTTACATCCAGTTTTCGTTGAAAACGCTGCTGACCGTGCTGGTCGCCTACGTGTTTTATACCGCCGTCGATTGGTCCGGCATTCATACCATCATGCTGAGCTGCCTGATCGTGGCGCAGCCCAGCCTCGGCGCCACACAGCGGCGGGCGCGGCTGCGTCTCGGCGGCGCGGCGATCGGCAGCCTGCTGGCGCTGATCTCGGTGGTGTGGATCATGCCTCACCTCAACAGCCTCGTCGGCTTGCTGCTGCTGACGCTGCCGGTGATCGCCCTCTCCGCCTGGATCGCCGCCGGCTCCGAGAAAATAAGCTATGCCGGGGTACAGATCCTGTTCACCTTTTCCCTGGCGCTGCTGGAAAGCTTCGGCCCGGTCACCGGACTGACCGAGATCCGCGATCGCCTGATCGGCATCGTGCTGGGGGTAGGGTTCGCCACCTTCATTCACGCCACGCTGTGGCCGGAATACGAAGGGGAGTCACTGCGGCAGCAGGTTGCCAACGTGCTGCGGGAACTGTCGCGCTTCCTCGGCGGCGAGAACACAAACGCCATCGGCATCTGGCAAAAGATCGAGGGCTGCGAAGCGGTGGTGGCCCGGGTGACGCTGGAGCCCACCTGGCAGCTGGCGGACGACAACCATGAAAGCTTCACCCGGCATATACAACTGATCTTTAACCAGACGCGCAGCCTGTTGCTGACCAGCGAAAAGCTCAACACCTATCTGGCAGGCGGCGGCGCGGCGCTGTCCGCGCAGGAACGCCAGGCGCTGATCGAGGTGCAACATCAGGGCGGGCGCGTTCTCGCCGAGTATGCGGCGCAGCTTTCCCGCGCGCCGCAAGCGTTGCGGGCGCCCGACTTTCATCCACCGTTGGCCGCCCTGCACGCCGACACCGTGCGCCATCTTGCTCAGGAGCTGAGCGACGGAGTCAATCGCCTGCCCGCCTGGGGCGACGCCTAGCATTTTCCGTTTGTGGTCATGCACGCCCGGCGCCATGCGCTATAGTGAGCACAAACCACCGGGAGATGTCATGCAAATAAGATCTTACCAAGAGGCCGATCGCCCCTTCCTGCGCACGCTGTACCTGGCGTCGCGCAAGGCGGCATTCGGTTGGCGCAATACCTCAAACTACCAGTTGGAAGATTTCGACCGCGCGACGCTGGGCGAAGCGATTTGGGTGGCGGAAGACGGCGGCGTGCTGCTGGGATTCGTCTCCATCTACCGCGAAGACAACTTCATTCATAACCTGTATGTCGATCCCCATCAGCCGCCGCGCGGCGTCGGCAGTGCGCTGCTGCAAGCGGCGCAAGCCACCTTCACCGCCACCGGCTCGCTGAAATGCCTGGTGAAGAATGAAAAGGCGCTGGCGTTCTACCGCAAACACGGTTGGCGCATCATCTCCACCGGCAACGACGGCGAAGAAGATTATTACCTGATGCATTCGCCGGCCCGCTAGCTCTTACCCGCGGCATCCGGCATCCCACGCAGCGTCAGCCGCCAAAACAGCAGCGCGCTCAGGCTGACGCCCGCCCCCAGCCAGCAGACGCCGCTCCACCCCGCCCAGGCGTACATATGGGTGCCGGCAAAGGCGCCCAGCCCGCTGCCGACGGCGTAAAACAGCATGTAGCAGCCCACCAGCCGGCTATGCGACTGCGGGTGGGCGCTGAAGATCATGCTCTGGTTCAGCACGTGGATCGCCTGTCCCGCCAGATCCAGCAGCACAATGCCCGCCACCAGCCAAGCCAGGCCGCTGCCGAGCAAACCGAGCGGCAGCCAGGCCAACGTCAACAGCAGCAGACACGCGCCGCTGGCCGCCTGCCCCAGCCCACGATCCGCCAGATGCCCGGCGCGCACCGCCGCCAGCGCGCCCACTGCGCCGACCAGGCCGAACGCTCCCACCGCGGCATGGGTGAAGTTGAACGGCGGCTGGCTCAGCGGCAACACCAGCGAACTCCAAAAGAGGCTGAAAGCGCCGAACATCAGCAGCGCCAACATGCCGCGAATTTGCAGCGTGCGGTCACGCCGCAACAGGCTCAACATTGAACGCAACAGCGCGGGATAACTCAGCGTGCTGGGCGCGGTGCGCGGCACAGGCAGCAGGCGCGACAGGATCGGCAGCAATACCAGCGTCACTCCGGCGGAGAAGAAGTACACCGTGCGCCAGCCGCCAACGTCCGCCAGCGCGCCGGACAAGGTGCGCGCCAGCAACAGCCCCAGCACCACCCCGCCCTGCGCCGCGCCGACCACCCGCCCGCGCTCCTGCGGCGCCGCCAGGGCGGCGGCGAATGCGATCAGCCCCTGCGTCATGGCGGTGCCCAGTAGCCCCACCAGCAACATCCCCGCCAGCAGCCAGGGCGCGCTGTGCGCCCAGCCCACCAGCAGCAGCGCGCCGATCAGCCCCAGCTGTTGCCCCGCCAGCAATCGATGCCGGTTCAACCGATCCCCCAGCGGCACCACCAACAGCAACGCCAGCGCGCAGCCCAACTGAGTCACGGTGATCACCATGCCGACCGCAGCCAGGCTGATGGAAAAATCACGGGCAATGGCGTCCAGCAGCGGCTGCGCATAATAAACGTTGGCCACGCTAAAGGCGCTGGCACCGGCCAACAGCAGCACCAGGGCGGCCGGCAGGCGCCCCAGCGCCGTACAGGGAGGATCCAGCAGTTTGTCGCTCATCGCACACCTCAATCTGGTTTCATAATTAAACCCAATGAACTTTAGGTGCGGAGGTTTTATAATGCAACCAGAATATGTCGCTGGAGATAAACGCCGTGAAACGTAAAAGCCTGGAAGACGCGCCGTGCCCGGTAGCGCGCACGCTGGATGTGATTGGCGACTGGTGGTCGCTGCTGATCGTGCGCGACGCCTTCGACGGCGTCACCCGTTTCAGCGAGTTTCAAAAAGGGCTGGGGATGGCGAAGAACATTCTTGCCACCCGGCTGCGCGCCCTGGTGACGCACGGCGTGCTGGAGATCGTGCCCGCCGCGGACGGCAGCGCCTATCAGGAGTATGTGCTGACCGAGAAAGGCCGCGCGCTGTTTCCGGTGATCGTTGGCCTGCGCCAGTGGGGGGAAGATCATTTGTTCGCCGAGGGAGAGACGCACTCAACGCTGGTGGAAAGCGACAGCGGCCGCCCCGTGCCGCGCCTGACGCCGATCGGCAGCGCCGGGCAGACGCTCACCCCGCTGAATACCCGGGTGGTGAAGGTGGGGGAACGGTGATGAGAGTTAGTGGCGGAGCCCGCAGCTCACCCGCTGAAAAACCTGGCGGATAAAGAGCCATTCCAGACACCCGGCCAGCAGATAAACCGCGCCAAAAACGAGCGCACCAAACCATTCCGTATCGTTAAAATGGAAAAAACCACTGGCGTCAATCAGCCAAGCGGTTTGATTCTGGTTTAGCCTGGGTACAGGAAAAAGCTTTATTGTCAGCACAGCCAGCCCAACAACAGCCAATACGTTAGCGAGCAACAGGGCAAATTTTTTCATAGCCTTTCACCTCGATAGTCCCATATGCCTGTAATGTCGTTCCCGGAACTCTGGCTGTTTTCGATTTCAGCAATGCAGCTCGCAGACGATTGAATTCGTTTTGGGAATAAAAGGTTACACATCCTTCGGATAATCCAAGTGGACCGATTGGATGCAACCTGAATTGTCCACGCATAATGCCGTTAATCCATGTTCTATCGTTAACTGTTCCATCATCTCTGTATAAAGCAAACCAACTATTGTGATCTACATTGGTCACAATATCTTTTATGAAAGTAATAGTCTGCGACTTTAAACCACCGGATGGCCGATCCACAATCCAGTAAGTACCGGCTGGTATAGCCCCGTGATTGGGAACATCTGTGCATCCTGGTTGATTTGTATACTGTTTATTACCAGAAAACACAGAGAACATCCCAACCCCTTGACACAACAGAGTGTTTATTTTGTTTCCATTATGAACTAAAAAGCAGCGAAGCATTTTATTTCCCCCATCCTTTGGCTGAGCACCGATAATATCCAGCAAATAAAATTTTATCTATCTTATTGATTTTGTGAATATTGTTAACTCATGATGATAGAATCAGCAATGAGTAAGGCCCAATCAGCATTGATGGCGCATGCATCACCTTCCGCTATTGCATCTATTCTCGAACAGCTTCCGCAACCCCCAGCGGGTAATGTATAGTCCGCGTTTTACGGAGATCCCATGCTGACCAACTCATCCATTCGTCTGAACAAATACATTAGCGAGAGCGGCATCTGCTCACGCCGCGACGCCGATCGATACATCGAACAGGGCAACGTTTTCATCAACGGTAAACGCGCCACCGTTGGCGCCCAGGTATTTGCCGGCGATGTCGTGAAGGTTAACGGTCAGCTGATCGAACCGCGCAATGAAGAAGATCTGGTGCTGATCGCGCTGAATAAACCGGTCGGCATCGTCACCACCACCGAGGACGGCGAGCGCGACAACATCGCCGACTTCGTCAACCACAGCAAGCGCATCTTCCCGATCGGCCGCCTGGACAAGGATTCGCAGGGGCTGATCTTTCTGACCAACCACGGCGATCTGGTCAACAAGATCCTGCGCGCCGGCAACAATCACGAGAAAGAGTATCTGGTGACGGTCAACAAGCCGGTGACCGACGAGTTTATTCGTGGCATGGGCGCCGGCGTGCCGATGCTGGGCACCGTGACCAAAAAGTGCAAGGTGAAGAAAGAGGCGCCGTTCGTGTTCCGCATCACGCTGGTGCAGGGGCTGAACCGCCAGATCCGCCGCATGTGCGAACACTTCGGCTACGAGGTCACCAAGCTGGAACGCACGCGCATCATGAACGTCAGCCTGAAAGGGTTGCCGCTGGGCGAGTGGCGCGATCTGACCGATGACGAGCTGATCGAACTGTTCAAGCTGATTGAAGGCTCTTCATCCGAGGCCAAACCGGCGAAAAAAGCCCCGGCCAAATCCGCCGCGGCGAGAAAGCCGAGCGCCGGCGGGCCGAAAAGCGCCGACAAAGCCGCTGCGCCGGCCGGCCGCAAGCGCTTTACCCAGCCGGGGCGCAAGAAAAAAGGGCGTTAAACGCCTTCTCCCGCTCAGCCCGCCGTTGCGCGGGCTTTTTTATCGTGAAAGTCAGCCACTCACCATAAAAAAGGCCCGCATCAAGCGGGCCTGCAAGTACCAGAGAAGTCTAGAGGAAAAATCAGAACGACCAGCGCAGGTTGGCGTTGACCGAATTAACGCGGGTATCGGCGCCGAATTGCCCCTGATAGCCGACATCCAGCGTCGCGGCGCGCGACAGTTTCACGCTCACGCCGATATCGCCCACCATCACGTTGTCATCCACGGCCTGGCCCTGCGTGACGAACGCGTCGCTGCCGGCAAACGCCATGCGCGATGAGGTGTTCTTATCGCCGTAAGCATGCTGCCAGCCAAGCGAGCCGTAGAGGCTGACGTTCTTCGGCAGTTCGGTCACGCCGCGCACCCCGAGCGTGGAGTAGAAGGTATTCATCGTTTCATTGCGCACGCTCAACGCCGCCGCGCCGCCCGACTCCTGGAAGCTGTCGGTATGCAGGCGGATATAGCTCAGGTTGATGAACGGTTCGACGTTCATCTCCGGCTGGCCGAAACGGTAACCCGCTTCGGTGAACGCCAGCAGCGAGTTCGCGTCGTAATCTGACTTCAGCCGATCCGAGAAGCCGCTGAAATCGACGTTGCGCTTGCCTTCAATCTTGTGCCAGGTGTAACCCAGCGCGCCGCGCAGTGAGAACGCATCCTGCTGCCCGGCCGCATACAAACCGAGGTGGTAGTTGTCGGTATCGGCCTTGGAGCGGCGGCTGTCAACGTCGTAGTCGCCGCGGCTGTAACCGAAGTAACCGCCAATGCGCACGTTATGGTCCGCCAGTTTGCGATCAGCCCCCAACAGGAAGCCGGTGGTGTTTCCATCCAGCTTGCCCACGTTGCCGTTGCCGCTGTTTCTGCCCCAGGAACTGAAGGTCTGCCCCCAGACGTCGCTGTTTTGCGCCTGCGCCGGTTGCACCAGCGACATCGCCAACGGCGGTACCGGCAGGCTGTCGTTGTCGAACAGGCGCAGCATGCGCTGGTTCAGCACGTTGAACAGCTGGGTGCTACCGGCGATCAGGTTAGACTGCATCGACGGATAGACTTCGCCGGACAGCTGATTGAACGCCTCGCGCGCTTCCGGCGCGCTCAGCAGCAGCAGCGAGTTGTACAGCGCCAGCGAAGGGCCGCTCTGCGTCAGCGTCGAGAGCGCGCCGGCGGTATTCCACTGGTTGCCGCTTTCGGCCACCGTTTGGAAAATGCCCGGCTTGCCGCTGCCTGGGTTCTCGCCCCCCGGATTTTCCCCGCCTGGGTTTTCTCCGCCCGGGTTCTCGCCCCCTGGATTCTCACCGCCTGGGTTTTCCCCGCCCGGATTCTCGCCCCCAGGATTCTCACCGCCTGGGTTTTCCCCGCCCGGATTCTCGCCTCCTGGATTCTCGCCGCCTGGGTTTTCCCCGCCCGTGTCTTTCTGCGCGATGGTCAGATCGACGGCGTTGGCGCTGTGGTTCAGCGCCACATCGAGGAAGGCGGACTTGGAGACCGCCGACGCGAACTGGCCGTCAATGCCGCCGTCCGAGGTCAGAATGCGGTAGCTTTGGCCGGTTTTATAGCTGGTTTGCGGATCCAGCGCCGTCACCTGCACTTTGGCCCGATCGCTGATGGTGGTTTTGCCCGCCACCAGCAGCTGGTCGCTGCGGCCGTCGCCGGCAATATCAACGTCGTAGAAGGATTCGCCGATAAAGTTCAGGTAGCGTTTCAGCGTCAGCGTGCCGATATTGCCATCGCCGGGCGAGATATGACCGCCGGACTGGATCTCGGTCTGGCCCAGCGTGCCGTTGCCGCCCAGCGTGCCGCCGGCCTTGATCGAGGCGGCGCTGCTGTAACCCTGCCCGTTATTGACGTCGGAACCCGCCGTCGCGTTCAGGATCAGCGTGCCGCCGTTCTCGGCGCCGAGGGTTTGGATCTCGAAGATGTCGTCTTCTTTCTGGGTATTGATGTCACTGGCGATGATGAGCTTGCCGCCGCGCGCGGTGACGTTCGCCTGCAGCCCAGTGAGATCTCCGTTCAGCGTCGTGTGCCCGGCGCTGTTGATCACCTCGCCTTCGCCGCTCATCTTGTTGCTGAAAACGTAATTGCCGTCGGTATGGTTAAAGTACACATAGCTGCGGAACAATCCGCCCCGCAGGGCGATCGCCGTCTGGGCATCGATGGTGCCTGCGGCGCCCGCCGCGCCGAGCGTCGGCTCGGTCAACCCGGTGCCGGTGTCCATATTGCCGCGGCTGCCGATAATCAGCGCGCCGCGGTTCGAGCCGGAACCGGTCTTGCCCAGCACCACTTCGTTGCCGCCGGCGGAGAATGTCCCGCCGTCCATGACCGCCAACACGCCGTTGCCGTAATCGCCGACGTTGACGCTGCTGCCGCTGGTAAAGCGCGAGCCGTTGCCGGCGATCACCAGCTCGGCGGTTTTACGCGCGCCGGAGACGCCCGCTACCTGGATGTTGCCGACATTGACCGCAGCGCCGTTCAACACGTCCAGATCGCCGTACAGCGTGAGCGCGCGGCCGACGTTCCACTGGGAATTAGCCCCCGTGACCGTGGCTTTCGGGCTCAGCGTATCGCTCTCACCCGGCCCGCTGCCATTGCCGATGCGCGCGTCAAAAGCGGTGCTCAGCACCGCGCCGTCTTCAATCGCCAGCGTGGATCGTGCCCCTAAATCGGTGCCGACACTGAGAAAATTGCTGGTGACGCGAGAACCGGCACCGGTGGCGATCAGGTGGCTGTCGTAGCCACGGGTGGTGCCGACCACGATCTCTTTCGCGCTGGCCAGCGCGCCGTCTTCAACCCGCAGGGTGCCCCGCCCCAGATTCAGGCCGCCGCGCAGCACGAACTGATCGTTCACCGCGTTCAGCTCGGCGTTCGGCCCGCGAACCGTGACCACGCTGTCGTGAATTTGGCCGTTGAACATCCGGCCGATATTGATGTTATAGGCGCTGATCTTGCCATTCTCGATCAGCAGGTTGCCGCTTTGATTACGGCCGACGTAAACGTCCCCGGTGTAGGCCAATGATTCGGTAATTTTTGAGTCGCCGTCAAAAATGGCATCGTCTGCGCGAGCGAGATCGGCGGGCGCCAGCATCAACAACGGCGCGGAAAATAGAGCGAGGTAAAGTTTGGAAAGCGGTGTTCTAACCGCTAAAGGGTGCGATGTCTTGTCATTCACGGGCTATCTCCGTACTCGTTAGCGTGATGTCGCGAAATTTATTGTTATAGGGAACTCAATACACTAGAGGAGAAGTGAGGCGTTATTTCGCGCACGCCGGTTTAGTGATCGTCGAAGCAAAAGCTTATTGCCCCCCGGCGCTGACGCTCCGACGATGAAAAACCAGGAAGCGGTAATACCGCCCCCAAAGCGAATTATTTATGCGTGACCACCGGCGTACAGGTCGGCGCGCTCAGCGACGGCGACGAACCTAAAATTCCCGGCATCATCAACGACGAGCAATCGAAAATGCGGCCTTTTTCCGTGGTGGCGCGATATGAAAGTTTTTGGCCGCCCAGCGCATCCGGCTGTGCGCCATTGACGTTGGTCACGGTAATTTCGTCCGACGATCCCAGCCCCAGCATTTTGGCGGTTTCCGCCTGCAGTAATGGAATGGCCTGATCGGTTTTCAGGGTGGAACAACCGGCTACCATCATCGTAACGGTTAA
Source organism: Serratia sp. CY71090 (assembly GCF_052166845.1). Classification (NCBI taxonomy): domain Bacteria; kingdom Pseudomonadati; phylum Pseudomonadota; class Gammaproteobacteria; order Enterobacterales; family Yersiniaceae; genus Serratia; species Serratia sp. CY71090. Next base: position 97,030 of record NZ_JBJNOA010000008.1, read on the forward strand.
AGCGATAAGTGGTTTCTTCATAAATTATCCTTTATAACCAATCAGTTAAAATTACCGATTGGCTTTATGTTTTCTCTTATCCAAATCCTCGAATAATATATTTCCCTTTCCTAAACGAAAAAACCCTCCTAAAGTAGGGAGGGTTGATAATAATTCATCAGACCTATCTGATATTTGAAGGCGAAAGGAGAATCCTTTGGGGCAGGATTATGCGTTGGTCGTTGATGACCATCCATTGGTAGCAAGCGGCATCGCTAATTTTCTCAGCACGCATTGCCGATTCAAACAGGCGCATGTGGTGACCAATGAAGAGAATTGCTACCGTCATATTAGGGAAAACGGCCCGCCGCGTTTACTGGTGATCGATTTTTGGCTCTCTTCCGGTACGGCGTTGAAATTACTCAAAGAAGTAAAACAACGTTATCCGCAGGTACGGATTTTGGTGGTCAGCGGCGACGAGAATAACGATATCTGGCAGAAAGTTAACAATGCCGGCGGGCATGGATTCGTGCTAAAAAACGAACCGCCTGAATTATTCGCCAGGGCGGTTTTTGCGCTGAGTAATAATCAGGATTGGTTCCCTGACGGTAATGAAACCATCGTTAAAAGCCATCATGAGCACTTAAATAAATTCAATTTAACGCCGAGGCAAATCGACGTATTAACTATGATGCTGCGCGGCCTGCCAAATAAAAGAATTGCGACGCAACTGTCTATTTCCGAACCCACCGTCAAAGAGCATATCAGCAATATATTGAAAAAGATCGGCGTCAACAGTCGGGTGGAAGCCATCACGCTGTTGCACGGCAAACGGGATCCGTCGTCATGAGGTTTTTCCAGCATTTACAAAATGATGGCATCTCCCCACGCGCGCAGATCCGCCTGCTGGACAACACCTTCATGCGGCTGGTGTTCAGCTTTACCGCCGTGCCTTTTGTCGGCATCCCTTTCGCCATCTGGATTTATTTGCTGGGGGATGAACTTGGCCCAACCATTGCCTGGATCATGGTTTACCTGCTATGCGCCGTGGCGATCAGAATATGGCATCGGCGCTACCTGCGCGAGGCCAAAGAAAATGATGAAGACACCGTGCTGCGCCGCTGGCTGCCGCGCATTAATAAGGTGGCCTTTATTCACGGCTTGGGGATCTCCTCACTCTATTTAATTACGCCGCAGACCCATAACTTTGACTTTTTTCTGCTGCTCAATATCAGCATCGCCGCGATCGTCGCCGCCAACGCAACGCACCTGACGCCGGTCATCAGCACCTTTACCCGCTTTTTCTTCGCCTCCTGGGGGCTGCTGAACCTCGGCATCATCTGGCGGCTGGAAGACGTGATGTTCATCGTGCTGATGCTGAACTTGCTGTACGGCTTCGCCATTTACCGCCACGCGTTAACCTCGCATGCGTTCTTTATTCAGCAGGCGCTGCTCGAAGAACAAAGCTCGCGCCTGGCGGAGCAGTTCCGTCAGGCCAAAGAAGAGGCGGAACAGGCGCTGCTGGATAAGAACCAATTCCTGACCACCGCCAGCCACGATCTGCGCCAGCCGGTGCACGCCATGGGCTTTCTGATCGAGGCCATCATCCACAAAAACCGCGACGACAGCCTGACGCCGCAGCTGCTGGATCTGCAGCAGAGCGTGCGTTCGGTGCATTTGATGTTCAATTCGCTGCTCGATCTCAGCAAGATCGAATCCGGCAACGTGCGCACCGCCGCCACCCATGTGGATATCGGCGCCCTGCTCGACTCGGTGGTCACCCTGTTCCGCGAAGAGGCCAACAGCCGCACCCTGGCGCTGCGCACCTGGCGGCCCAAACGGCGCATCAGCGTGATGGGCGATCCGCTGCTGGTGCGGCAATCGCTGATCAACCTGATCCAGAACGCTCTGCGCTATACGCAACAGGGCGGCGTATTGATCGCCATCCGCCCGCGCGGCGCCGAGTGCCTGGTGGAAGTGTGGGACACCGGCGTGGGCATCGCCGACGAAGAGAAAAGCAAAATCTTCTCCCCTTACTACCGCCCCGAGCTGGCGTGGAAAATCGACAGCGCCGGCCACGGGCTGGGGCTGGCGGTGGTGGCGCGCTGCGCCAAGCTGATGAAGGTGAAGTACGGCATGCACTCCGTCGAAGGCAAAGGCTCACGCTTCTGGATGCGCTTCACGCAATACATCGGCGAAGATAAGGCGCCGGAAACCGCCGCCGCCTACGACAACACCGCCACGCCTACCCGCTATGCACCGCTGCGCGGCGCCTGCCTGGTGGTGGACGACGATCCCTTGGTGACCTCCGCTTGGGAGAGCCTGATGAGCACCTGGGGCATCACCGTGCGCTGCGCGGCCTCCGCCGAGGAAGCCTTCGCCATTGTCGACGGCGGCTTCACGCCGTTCGCCGTGCTGTGCGACCAGCGCCTGCGTTCCGGCGAGAGCGGCTTCGACATCCTGCAGGCATTGTTCGAACGCCTGCCGAACGTAAGCGGCGCGATGGTCAGCGGCGAGTTCAATTCGCAAATATTGCAAGAGGCCGAGCAGGAAGGCTATCTGGTGCTGCGCAAGCCGCTGGAACCGGCCAGGCTGCATGCGCTGCTGACGCAGTGGGGGGCGGGCTAGCGCATATTGAGGGCTATCAGGCCATGATTAAACGCTTAAACAGCAGCTGCTGGATATCCTGCCGATGGGACAAGATAGCATGGGCAGTCACGGTAGCTGCTTCTACGGAATACAAAACCCGGTAACCTTCAACGTGGTTAAACTCCCGGTACTTTGCACAGCCAATCTTCAGCAGCTCAGGGCAAATCTGGCATCCCTGCGGGAACTGGCCAACGATGCGCTCAAACTGAGTGAGAATGTCTGCGATAACCGGGCGTGGCTCAACATCAACACGGCGCAGGAAACCCGCTATTGTGTCGATGCAGTGCTTTACCGTAAGCGTGTACTCAAAGGTCACCTGCTGTTCCATTGCAATCCTTTAATGTTGAGCACTGTAATGCTTAAAGCCCATCCAACAGCTGTTCCTTTGAGAACACGCGCCCTTCCGCTTTATCTTTCTCTGACAGCGTCAGCAATTTAAGCAGAGCAATGGCGTTATCTCGTTCCTGCTGCTGCTCATAGGATTCTATCACGTAGGCGGGAACCCCATTTTGCGTGACCAGGATAGGTTCAGAGAGATCGAGCGTGGCCGCGTTTTTTTTAACGTAGCTGATGGTCTCTACTTTCATCGTGCCCCCAGGCGCTACCAATCATATTAAGGTCTGAATGTAGTCTATATTTAGACCACAAGCAATGTTCTGTTTTACCCATGATTTACCTCATGGCTGACAACAGACAGAAAAGACATGGCCATATAAAGAAAAAACCCTCTGAAAAAACAGAGGGTTTTAGTTACTTCGGCCTAGTTACGAACGTGCTGCGAAGGGGGTAAATCATTCCCACTCAATCGTCGCCGGCGGCTTGCCGCTGATGTCGTACACCACGCGGGAGATGCCGTCCACTTCGTTGATGATGCGGTTGGACACGCGGCCGAGGAAGTCATACGGCAGATGCGCCCAGTGCGCGGTCATGAAGTCGATGGTTTCTACCGCACGCAGGGAGACCACCCAGTCGTATTTGCGGCCGTCGCCCATCACGCCGACCGAACGCACCGGCAGGAACACGGTGAACGCCTGGCTGACTTTGTTGTACAGGTCTGCTTTGTGCAGCTCTTCGATGAAGATGGCGTCGGCGCGGCGCAGCAGATCGCAGTACTCTTTCTTCACTTCGCCCAGCACGCGCACGCCCAGACCCGGGCCCGGGAACGGGTGACGGTACAGCATGTCGTACGGCAGGCCCAGTTCCAGGCCAATTTTGCGCACTTCGTCTTTGAACAGCTCTTTCAGCGGCTCGACCAGGCCCAGCTTCATCTCTTTCGGCAGGCCGCCCACGTTATGGTGCGATTTGATCACGTGCGCTTTGCCGGTGGCGGAAGCGGCGGATTCGATCACGTCCGGGTAGATGGTGCCCTGCGCCAGCCATTTCACCTGCTCTTGCTTGCAGGCTTCTTCGTCGAACACTTCAACGAACACGCGGCCGATGATTTTACGCTTGGCTTCCGGCTCGTCGACGCCCGCCAGTGCGGTCAGGAAGCGGTTTTCCGCCTCGACGTGCACGATATTCAGGCCGAAGTGGTCGCCGAACATTTCCATCACCTGCTTGGCTTCGTTCAGGCGCAGCAGGCCGTTGTCGACGAACACGCAGGTCAGGCGCTTGCCGATGGCGCGGTGCAGCAGCATCGCGGTCACGGAGGAGTCAACGCCGCCGGACAGGCCGAGGATCACGTGGTCTTCACCCACCTGCTCGCGGATGCGCTCTACCGCATCTTCGATAATGGTGGCCGGCGTCCACAGGGCGTCACACTGGCAGATATCCAGTACGAAGCGCTCCAGCATGCGCTGGCCCTGACGGGTGTGGGTCACTTCCGGGTGGAACTGCACGCCGTAGAAGCGTTTTTCTTCGTTGGCCATAATGGCGAACGGGCAGGTGTCGGTGCTGGCAACGGTCACGAAGTCGGACGGGATCGCGGTCACTTTGTCGCCGTGGCTCATCCACACGTCCAGCAGCGGTTTGCCGGCCGGGCTGATGGCGTCTTCGATGTCGCGCAGCAGCGCGCTCTCGTTGACGATTTCCACCTGCGCGTAGCCGAACTCGCGTTCGTTGGAGCCCTGCACATGGCCGCCCAGCTGCATCGCCATGGTCTGCATGCCGTAGCACACGCCCAGCACCGGCACGCCGGCGTTGAACACGTAGTCCGGGGCGCGCGGGCTGCCGGCTTCGGTGGTGCTTTCCGGGCCGCCGGACAGGATGATGCCGCTTGGGTTGAATTCGCGGATCTGCTCTTCGCTAACGTCCCAGGCCCACAGTTCGCAGTAAACGCCGATTTCGCGCACGCGGCGGGCGACCAGTTGGGTGTATTGCGAACCGAAGTCCAGTATGAGGATGCGATGCTTATGGATATTTTGTGTCATGTGAGGCGAATTCCAGCAACAAGAGAAAAAGAGCGAAAATGTATGTTTTCGGGATGGGGCTTGGCGCCCCACCCCGGCCTCTCACTCAGGAGAGGTTAAGGCATCAGCCCATGCGGTAGTTCGGCGACTCTTTGGTGATGGTCACGTCGTGCACGTGGCTTTCCTGAATGCCGGCGCCGCTGATGCGCACGAACTCCGCCTTGGTGCGCAGATCGTCGATGGTGGCGCAGCCGGTCAGGCCCATGCAGGAGCGCAGGCCGCCCATCTGCTGGTGCACGATGGCTTTCAGCATGCCTTTATAGGCCACGCGGCCTTCGATACCTTCCGGCACCAGTTTGTCGGCGGCGTTATCGGTCTGGAAGTAACGGTCGGAAGAGCCTTTGGACATCGCGCCCAGCGAGCCCATGCCGCGGTAAGATTTGAACGAACGGCCCTGATACAGCTCGATTTCGCCCGGAGATTCTTCGGTGCCCGCCAGCATGGAGCCGACCATCACGCAGGATGCGCCTGCGGCGATCGCTTTGGCGATGTCGCCGGAGAAGCGGATGCCGCCGTCGGCGATAACCGGAATGCCAGTGCCTTCCAGCGCTTCCACCGCGTCGGCGATGGCGGTGATCTGCGGCACGCCCACGCCGGTCACGATACGGGTGGTGCAGATGGAGCCAGGGCCGATACCGACTTTCACCGCGCTCACGCCGGCCTCAGCCAGCGCTTTGGCGCCCGCTGCGGTCGCGACGTTGCCGCCGACGATCTGCAGATCCGGGTATTTGGCGCGGGTTTCGCGAATGCGCTGCAACACGCCTTCGGAGTGGCCGTGCGAGGAGTCGATCAGCAGAACGTCAACGCCCGCCGCCACCAGCGCGTCGACGCGCTCTTCGTTGCCGGCGCCGGCGCCGACCGCCGCGCCTACGCGCAGACGGCCGTGCTCGTCTTTACAGGCGTTCGGCTTACGTTCCGCTTTCTGGAAGTCTTTAACGGTGATCATGCCCAGCAGGTGGAAGCTGTCGTCCACCACCAGCGCTTTCTCTACGCGCTTTTCGTGCATCTTCTGCAGCACCACGTCGCGCGCTTCACCTTCTTTCACGGTGACCAGGCGATCTTTCGGCGTCATCACCGCAGTCACCGGCTGGGTCAGATCGGTCACGAAGCGCACGTCGCGGCCGGTGATGATGCCGACCAGCTCGTTGTCTTCGGTGACGACCGGATAACCGGCGAAGCCGTTGCGCGCGGTCAGCTCTTTCACTTCTTGCAGCGTGGTGGCCGGAGTAACGGTCTGCGGGTCGGTGACTACGCCGCTTTCATGTTTCTTCACGCGGCTGACTTCTTCAGCCTGGCGCTCGATGGACATGTTTTTGTGGATGAAGCCCAGGCCGCCTTCCTGCGCCAGCGCGATGGCCAGGCCGGATTCGGTAACGGTATCCATGGCTGCGGACAGCATAGGGATGTTCAGGCGGATGGTTTTGGTCAGTTGGGTGCCGAGCTCTGCGGTGTTAGGCAGAACCGTGGAGTGGGCTGGAACCAGGAGGACGTCGTCAAACGTCAGAGCTTCTTTAGCGATACGTAGCATGGGCAATATCTCACCAGGGTGGGCTGTGAAAAAGATAAAATATTGCCGCGGCATTATACAGAGCGGAATCGGTTGCCTCCAGCACTTTCTTACAAAAAGTCTTGATTACCTTTTTCAGCCATGTAGTATCGACCAATTAAGTGATTGTTTTGAAATTTGATCTGGGTCACATGTCGCTACCTGTTTCGCCTTCCATTTTTACCGTAAGCCGCCTGAATCAGACGGTTCGCCAACTGCTGGAAAGGGAAATGGGGCAGATTTGGCTCTCCGCAGAGATCTCCAACCTCTCCCAGCCCGCCTCCGGCCACTGGTATTTCACGCTGAAAGACGACCGCGCCCAGGTGCGCTGCGCGATGTTCCGCAACAGCAACCGACGCGTCACCTTCCGGCCGCAAAACGGCCAGCAGGTCTTGGTGCGCGCCAGTATCACGCTGTATGAACCGCGCGGCGACTATCAGCTGATCGCCGAGAGCATGCAGCCCGCCGGCGACGGCCTGCTGCAGCAACAGTTCGAGCAGTTGAAACAGCGCCTGAGCGCCGAAGGGCTGTTCGATCAGCAGTTCAAGCAGCCGCTGCCCGCCCCGGCCAAACGCGTCGGGGTGATCACCTCCGCCAGCGGCGCGGCGCTGCACGATATCCTGCAGGTGTTGCAGCGGCGCGATCCGTCGCTGCCGATCGTCATCTACCCCACCTCGGTGCAGGGTGCGGAAGCGCCGATGCAGATCGTGCGCGCCATCGAGACCGCCAACCGACGCGACGAATGCGACGTGCTGATCGTCGGCCGCGGCGGCGGTTCGCTGGAAGATCTGTGGAGCTTCAACGACGAACGCGTGGCGCGGGCGATCTTCGCCAGCCGCATTCCGATCGTCAGCGCCGTCGGCCATGAAACCGACGTCACCATCGCCGACTTCGTTGCCGACCTGCGCGCGCCAACCCCATCCGCCGCCGCCGAACTGGTCAGCCGCAATCAGCTTGAGCTGTTGCGCCAGCTGCAGTCGCAGCAGCAGCGGCTGGAGATGGCGATGGATTACTACCTGGCGCAGCGCCAGCAGCAGTTCACCCACATTCACCACCGTTTACAGCAGCAGCATCCGCATCTGCGCCTGGCGCGTCAGCAGACGCTGCTGTTCAAGCTGCAGCGCCGGATGGAAGACGGCATGCAGCAACAGCTGCGCCTGGCCGCCCGCCGCAGCGAGCGCGCCCAGCAGCGGCTGGCGCAGGTGCAGCCGCAGGGCCGCATTCACCGCTACCAACAGCGCGTGCAGCAGCAGGAATACCGTCTGCAGCAGGCGATGGAGCGGCAGCTCAACGCCTACCGCCAGCGCTTCGGCGTGGCCTGCAGCCAGCTGGAGACCGTCAGCCCGCTGGCGACGCTGGCGCGCGGCTACAGCGTGACGCAAACTCCGCGCGGCGAGCTGCTGAAAACCACCAAGCAGGCGCAGGTCGGCGAACTGCTGAAAACCCGCCTGCAGGATGGTTGGGTGGAAAGCGAGGTGAAAACCATCACCGTCGCTAAAAAGCCGCGCAAGAAGCGCGCGACCGAGTAAGCCCTACTCCAGCGTAAAACGCTCGCCCGGTTCGCCGTTCACCCACAGCGCGCGCGTTTCGCCTTCCGGCAGGCTGAGCGTCAGCGTGCGCCAGGCCGGGCGGAAATGCCCTTCAGTCGTGATATCCAGTATGATGCGCTGATGGTCACAGCGCATTTCCCAGCGCAGCCACAGCGCATCGCCCTGCCGCCAACCTTCGCTTTCGCCGTCGTCCTCAAACAACAGCCCGCTGCTCACGCCGCAGCCCTTGAGCGGAAACAGCCGCAGCTCGCGCCGATCGTCGGCGGCCACGTCCACATGCGCCAGCCGCTGCGACAGCGGCAGCGCCGCCCCGGCGCGCACCAGCAGCGGCAGACGCTCCAGCGGCGCCGCCAGCGTCACCGTCTGGCCGCCGCCGAACCACTGGCCGCTGTAGAAGCAGTACCAGCCTTCGCCGTTATCCGGCAGATACACCGAACGGCGACGCTGCCCCGGTTCCACCACGCTGGCCACCAGCAGATCGCGGCCGATCAGAAAATCGTCGTTTTCGCCAAAGGTGCGCACATCCTGTTCGTGATCGAGAAAAGTCGGGCGCAGCATCGGCTCGTCGTCGGCGCAGGCCTGCCACAACAGGGTGTAGAAATACGGCAGCAGCCGGTAACGCAGGTTGATCGCCTCGCGCACCGCCGGGGTAGCGGCCGGGTACATCCAGGGCTCATTGACCGTGGCGTCGTCGTTCCAGGAGTGAATGGTGAAACGCGGATGCATCACGCCGTTTTGTACCCAGCGCACCAGCAGCTCCGCGTCCGGCTTGTCGCCGGAGAAGCCGCCGACGTCGTGGCCGAGGTTATACAAGCCGGACAGGCTCATGCCCAGCCCCATGCGGATGTTGTAGCGCAGCGTCTGCCAACTGGTGCGGTTGTCGCCGCTCCAGGTCTGCACATAGCGCTGCATGCCGGCGCAGCCGGAGCGTGAGATCAGGTACGGCCGCTTCTGCGGCGCGAAGCGCTGCTGGGCCTCCATCGAGGCGCGCATCATCAGCAGCGGCATCACCGGGCGGATGTGCTTGATGGCGATCGGCCGCCCGAAGCCGTGACAGCGCGCTTCGCCATCCCACACTTCGTACTCGTTGTTGTCGTTCCAGGTGGAATCGATGCCCATCTCCAGCAGCTGCTGCGTGACGCCCTGCTGCCACCAGCGCACCGTCGCCGGGTTGGTGAAGTCGAGGTGCGATCCTTCATCGTCCCAGAAGCTGGAGCGTTCCGGCGCGTCGCTTTGCGAATCGCGGATAAACAGCCCCTGCGCCGCCACCTCTTGATACTGCGGATGATCCTGCAGCAGGCACGGCTTGATGTTGGCCGCCAGCCTGAGGCCGGCGTCGTGAAACGCCTGGCTGAGCAGCTTGGGCTGCGGCACCTTGTCGTAGTTCCAGTTGAACACGTAGCGCTTGTGGTTAATCGAGGTGTAGCCCGACGACAGCTGGAAGGAGTCGCAGGGAATGGCGTGCTGGCGGCACAGCGCAATGAACTGCTGCAGCTGCTGCTGGGCGTCCGGCGCGTCGGTGTAGTGCATGGTCGAGCCGCTGTAGCCCAGGCTCCACTTCGGCCCGAAGTGGGTGCGGCCGGTCAGGCGCACGAAGGCCTTGGTGACGTCCAAAACCTTCGGCCCGAGGAACAGGTAGTAATCCAGATCGCCCGCTTCGGCCTGATAGCGGCGATAGGCCGCGTGGTAATTGTCGATCTCGTTGCCCAGATCCAGCCAGCAGCTGCTCAGGTTGTCGTAGAACAGGCCGAAGCTCGCCTCCGGCCCACGGGTGATGGTGAACGGAATGTGCTTGTACAGCGGATCGGTGCTGGCGGCGTTGTAGCCCATGGCGTCCAGATTGCGCATCTCGAAGCGGCGGCCGGTGCGTTCCAGATCGCCGGCTTTCTCCCCCAGGCCGTAATAGCGCTCATCGGCAAAACGCCGCTGGTAGTGCGCCACGCCGTCGCCGTGCGCATTGAGCAGGTAGGCGCTGGTCGGCCGATCCGCCGCCAGCGGCCGCCACTCGCCGGCGGCATTGCAATGCTCCCATTCCAACCACAGCGGCTGATGCACCGTCACGCGCAGCAGCGGCGTGCTGACCACCAGCCGATCGCTCTCCTGGCGCAGCTGATAGCCCGGCAGGCTGAAACCGGCGACGCTGAGCCGATCGCGCCCCTCCCAGGGCACATCGTCCTGCGGCGCGATGCTCCAGGTGCGATCCAGCGCCAGCTCGCCGTCGCGTTTGATCAGCACGCGGAACAGGCCGTCTTCCAGCACGTACAGGCAGAAACGGTGGCGTTCATCGACCAGCAGCTCGACATGGTCGGCATGCTGCGCCGCCAGCGTCCAATTTTTCAAGGTTTTCATAAATATTCCACTTAGCTGTGTGAAGGGGTTTTCTTACCGCCGCGCTCGGCGATCAGGGCAATCAGGAACACAGCGCCGATCAGATCGAAGAAGCCCATCGCGATGAACAGCGGGTTGAAGCCGATGGTGTCGGACACCGCGCCGATCAGCAGCGTGAACAGGAAGCTGGCGATCCAGGCACTGGAGCCGCGCATGCCGTTGACCGTCGCCATCTGGTTTTTATCGAACGACTCCACCACCAGCGCGCTGAGCATGCAGGAGATCACCTGATGGCCGAAACCGCCGATCGAGATCAGCAGGATCGCCACATAGGGATCTTGGGTGATCGCCACGAACGCCAACGACACCATCAGGAAAGCGCCGGTCACCGAGCTGGCGACCACCGAGTTGACGCGGCTGCAGCCGAACCATTTGCGGTACAGGGTGGTGAGATAGCCGCTGGCGACGCTGCCGATATCCGCCGCCAGGAACGGCAGCCAGGCGAACATCGCGATCTGTTTCAGATCCATGCCGCGTTCGGTGGCCAGGTACAGCGGCACCCAGAAACTGAAGACCGCCCAGGCCGGCTCGGCGAGAAAGGCCGGGATGGCGATGCCGTAAAACTTCTTGTTCTTGCACAGGCTGGCCAGCGAAGTGAAAAACGGCAGCTTCGGCAACACCGGCTCGTTGTCTTCGCGGATCAGATCCAGCTCTTGCTGGCTGAGGTTCGGGTGCTGCTGCGGCGAGTGGTAGAACAGCCACCACAGCACGACCCAGATCAGCGCCAGCCCGCCGGAGAACAGGAACGCCCCCTGCCAGCCAAAGGAGACGTGAGCGATGACGATGATCGGCGGCGCCAGCATGGCGCCGATGGAGAAACCGACGCCCGCCCAGCCGGCGGCGATCGGCCGCTCCTTTTTCGGGAACCAGTCGGAGATCGCCTTGGCGTTGGCCGGGGTAGCCGCCGCCTCCGCGCCCCCCATGAAGAAGCGCAGAATGGCCAGTTGCAGCCAGCTGCCGGCGCCGGCGTGCAGCATGCATACCACCGCCCAAATGCCGGCGCAGATCAGAAAGCCCATCTTCAGGCCGATAACGTCGATCAGCCAGCCGCAGATCGGCTGGAACACCGTGTAGGCCAGCTGGAACGACGCCACTACCCAGGCATATTGCTCGGTGCTCATGTTCAGGCTGGTTTTCAGCTCCGGCGCCAGAATGCCCAGCGAGTTGCGGGTAATGTAGTTGACCGTGACGCCCAGCAAGAACAGCGCCAGCATCCACCAGCGTAGCGATTTGAACTTGCGCCGGCCGCTCTGCGCGACCGTCTGATTGATCTCCACACTCATCGGTTATCTCCCCGCGGCCGCCTGTGACAGCGACGCGCGCATTGGTAAGGTACGTTGCGCTATCAAAAGGGGACGGTGAACACAGGCCAACGCTCGCATAACAGACCGGCAGTCCATCACAACCCCATGATTTATTTTTTGTTTTCTTTTTCGCACACCGTTAAAATTGGACTGACAGGTCGTTAAAATTGGTGTACCAATGCAGACTACTCAGCGATAGCGCACAGCGAAACGGAGTTTTTTGCAAAAATTTTCACAGACGGGTGAAAAAATAGTCATAATGGCCGATAAATCCAGTCAAGACGCTGAAAATCCGCAGTGAAAATATTCTCATGGACGAATTTGAAGGAGATCACAAAATGAACGGAAAGCTGAAAATCCAGGAGATCGCCCGCCAAACCGGGCTGTCGATCAGCACCGTTTCCCGCGTGCTGGCCGGCAAGGCCAACACCAGCGCCGAGGCGCGCCGCAAGGTGCTGGACTGTGCGCAGCAAAACGGCATTCTGCAGGGCATTTCCAGCGGCCGGCTGATGCTGAACAACGTGATGGTGTTCGCGCCGCAGCGCGCGTTCGACGTGCGCACCGACATCTTCTACTACAAGGTCATTCAGGGCATTGCCGCCGCGCTGATGGAGCACGAGGTGCGCATCCGCTACTGCGGGCTGGAAGAGCAGCGCAGCGACGGCGCGCTGTTTCTGGAAAAGATGAGCGATCCGCACACCGAAGCGGCGCTGATCATCGGCATCGACGACGAGCATATCCACACCCTGGCGGCCGATCTGCACAAACCTTGCGTGCTGATCAACTGCAGCGATCGGCAGATGCGGCTGGACAGCGTCTCGCCGGATCATCAGTTGATCGGCGATTACTCCGCCAGCTACCTGTTCCAGCAGGGGCATAGCCATATTCTCAACCTGCAGTGTCTGCGCCGCCACACCATGGAGCTGCGGCTGGCGGGCATCCGGCAAGCCTACGCCCGGCATCATCTGCCGTTCGACGACGGCCGCCATCTGGTCACCACCTCCGGCTTCGGCAGCGAAGAGGCCGAGCAGGCGCTGACCACCTATCTCGATGGCATCCACGGCCACGCCCCGCTGCCGACGGCGATCCTGGCCGGTGGCGACTACATGGCGGTCGGGGCGGTCAAGGCGCTCAACAAGCGAGGGTTGAACGTGCCGGGCGACGTGTCGGTGATGAGCACCGACGGCTTCAACCTGGCGGAAATCCATGACGTGCCGCTGACCTCGGTGCAGGTGCCGCGCGACGAACTGGGTTACGAGGCGATCCAACTGCTGCAGCGGCGCATGCTGCGCGCCGACGCACCGCCGTGCAATCTGCTGCTGCACGGCCGGCTGGCGGTGCGCGCCTCGGTGCGGCGCATCAGCCCGCACAAGACTGCGCCGGCGGTGAGCACGCATGACCACAGGCTTTATGACGAGTAGGCTACACTTAGGCACAGTGCATTCATTCGATGAGGTAAAATTTTTTGCCTAAGGAGAGCCACTATGCCAGCCCAGCGCATGCGTTCCGTCATTCCTCCCTACATGCTGCGCCGCATCATTGAACACGGCAATGCCCCGCAGCGCGACTGCGCGCTGCACACTCTGAACCACGTGCAAAGCCTGCTCGGCAACAAGCCGCTGCGTTCACCGACCGAGAAAAACGCGCGAGCCGGCGAAGCGCTCCGCGATATCTACGACGCCCAGAACGGCACCCAACTGCCCGGCAAACAGGTGCGTAAAGAGGGCCAGCCCAGCAACCACGATGTGGCGGTGGACGAAGCCTACGACTACCTCGGCGTCACCTACGATTTCTTCTGGCAGGCCTACCGCCGCAACTCACTGGATAACCAGGGGCTGCCGCTGGTCGGCAGCGTACACTACGGCAAGGAGTACCAGAACGCTTTCTGGAACGGCCAGCAGATGGTGTTCGGCGACGGCGACGGCGAGATTTTCAACCGTTTCACCATCGCCATCGACGTAGTCGGCCACGAGCTGGCGCACGGCGTGACCGAGAGCGAAGCCGGGCTGATCTACTACCAGCAGTCCGGCGCGCTCAACGAATCGCTGTCCGACGTGTTCGGTTCGCTGGTCAAGCAGTTCCACCTGCAGCAAACCGCCGATAAAGCCGACTGGCTGATCGGCGCCGGGCTGCTCGCCAAGGGCATCAAAGGCAAAGGGCTGCGCTCGATGTCGGCGCCCGGCACCGCCTACGATGACCCGCTGCTGGGTAAAGACCCGCAGCCCGCCAGCATGAAGGATTATATCCAGACCAAGGAAGACAACGGCGGCGTGCACCTCAACTCCGGCATCCCCAACCGCGCCTTCTACCTGGCGGCGACGGCGCTCGGCGGCTTTGCCTGGGAGAAAGCCGGCTACGTCTGGTATGACACGGTATGCGACAAAGCGCTGCCGCAAAATGCCGATTTCGCCACCTTCGCCCGCGCCACGGTGAAACATGCGCAAGCGCGTTTCGACCAGAGCGTGGCGGACAAGGTGCAGCAAGCCTGGCATCAGGTGGGGGTGGAATAATGAAACCGCTGCCGACGCTCAATCAGGATACGGTCATTGAGCTGGCGCGCGAGGGAGGCTTCGCCTACATTCCCAAGCTGGCGGGCCAGCGCCGCATCGCGCTGGCCGATATCACGCCGGAGCAGCGGCAGCGCCTGAATCAGCTGCTGAACCAGACGCTGCCCTTTGCGCAGGAAGAAGGCCAGCCCAACTCCCCCGGCTGCGGCGACCAACGCTACTATCGCATACAGATCGACTACACCAGCCCCACCCTGAGCACCGAGATCGTGCTGTTAATCCCGGAAAGCAGCGCGCCGCAGGCGCTGGTGGATCTGTGGAAAACCGGCCAGGTGGATGAGTGAGGGCTTACAGCGGCTGATAGCTGAAATTCACCCGCTTTTTGGAGATCAGCCCGTGCCCGTTCTGGCACAGGTAATCCACCGCCCCGCAGGCTTTCAATTCTTGCAGCGGCTGCCCGCACTCCGGGCAGCTCGCCAGCTGCCGATAATCGCGCTGACAGGCGGCACAATGGTAGTGACCCGCTACCCAATTCATGGTCTGACGACAGTGCGGACAGTGCGCGTCCATAACGACTCCCAGGTTAAATCGCGCCCCATGAGCGCAAAAAATAGATCCCCAACGCGGTGGTGAAGAACGATCCGACGGTGGTGATGGCAATAATGTTGGCCGCCAGCGTGGCGTTGCCGCCCATGGCGCGCGTCATCACATAGCTGCCCGAAGCGGTCGGCGTGGCGGAAAACAGGAAGATAATGCCCAGCGCCGCCCCCTGAAACCCGCACAGCCAGCCGGCCAGCGTCATCAGGCACGGCACCAGAAACAGCTTGGCCGCCGACGACAGCGCCGCCACGTTGGACGAACGGAACATGGCGCGAAAATCCAGGCTGGCGCCGGTGCACAGCAGCGCCAGCGGCAGCGACAGCGCGGAGATATAGCTGCCGGTCTGGCGGATCACGGTCGGGATGCCCAGCCCGGTTTGCGCATACAGCAACCCGCACACCAGGCCGATGATCAACGGATTGGTGACGATGCTGCGCAGCAGCGACAGGTGGCTGATTTTCTTGCCCTGCCCGCCCTGCAGGCTGCGCGTAAGGGTGATGACCGACAGTATGTTGAACAGGATCACCGTCACCGTCAGGTACAACGAGGCGAGCGCAATGCCTTCGCTGCCGTAGGCGGTCATGGCGTAGGCCAGGCCGACGATGGCGGTATTGGCGCGGAAGCCGCCCTGCACGAATACCCCACGCTCACGCGGTTCTTTCACCAACCACCTGGCCGCCAGCTCCAAAAGCAGGAAGGTCGCCAGCGTGCCGACCGCGCCGAACAGCACCAGCGGCAGGTTGCCGAGCAGCTGCGGATGGTTGGTGGCGATGCTGAAAAACAGCAGGCACGGCAGCGCCAGATTGAACACCAGGCGGGTCGCACCGTCGACAAAGCGGTCATCCATCAGGCGCCAATGGCGCAGCAGGATCCCCAGCAGCATCATCAGCAGATTCGGCACGGTGACGTTAAACGCAAAACTCCAGGTTTCCCAGGACATGGTGTTCCTTCAGGCAGGCGAGGTAATCTTCAGATAATAAAACGATTTCGGGCCAATAAAAAAGGGCGCGGCATCACTGCCGCGCCCCTCATGAGCGATTACTTGCTCTTTTTCAGGTGGCTCATCAGGCGCTTGCGCTTGCGCATCTGGGTCGGCGTCAGCAGGTTGCGTTTGCCGGCGAACGGGTTGTCACCCTCTTTGAACTGGATGCGGATCGGCGTCCCCATCACATTCAGCGAGCGGCGGAAGTAGTTCATCAAATAGCGTTTATACGAATCGGCCAGATCGCTGACCTGGTTGCCGTGGATCACCACGATCGGCGGGTTGTAACCGCCGGCATGGGCATATTTCAGCTTCACGCGGCGGCCGCGCACCAACGGCGGCTGGTGATCGTCAACCGCCATCTGCATGATTTTGGTCAGCATCGAGGTGTTTACGCGGCGGGTTGCGCACTCGTAGGCTTCCTGTACCGACTCGAACAGGTTGCCGACGCCGCTGCCGTGCAGGGCGGAAATAAAGTGCACGCGCGCGAAGTCGACGAAGCCCAGACGCAGATCGAGCATCTCTTTCACGTGCTCGCGATCTTCTTCGCTCATGCCGTCCCACTTGTTGACCGCAATCACCAGTGAGCGCCCACTATTGAGGATAAAGCCGAGCAGCGAGAGATCCTGATCGGAAATGCCTTCACGCGCGTCGATCACCAGCAGCACCACGTTGGCGTCTTCAATCGCCTGCAGGGTCTTGATCACCGAGAATTTTTCGACGGTTTCGGTCACCTTGCCGCGTTTGCGCACCCCGGCGGTGTCGATCAGCACGTACTCGCGTTCGTCGCGCACCATCGGAATGTAGATGCTGTCGCGGGTGGTGCCCGGCATGTCGTACACCACCACGCGCTCCTCGCCGAGGATGCGGTTAGTGAGCGTAGACTTACCGACGTTCGGGCGGCCGACGATCGCCAGCTTGATCGGCAGATCCTGCGGATTGAACGCTTCTTCCGGCTCTTCGTCTTCTTCGCCTTCCAGCGTTTCACCGTTTTGCTCGGCCCAGTAAGCGGCGTTGGCCTCTTCCTCGGTCAGCTCGACGTCTTCCGGTTTTTCCGGCACGAACGGCACCAGCACGTGTTCGATCAGCTGGGTCACGCCGCGGCCGTGAGAAGCGGCGATAGCGAACACTTCACCCAGGCCGAGCGAATAGAAATCGGCGGTGGCGGTGTCCGGATCCAGACCGTCGGTTTTGTTGGCTACCAGGAAGGTCGCCTTCTGGCGGCTGCGCAGGTGCTGGGCAATGCCCTGATCCGCCGGCATCAGGCCGGCGCGGGCGTCGACCATGAACAGCACGATGTCCGCTTCTTCGATCGCCAGCAGCGACTGACCGGCCATGCGCGTTTCGACGCCGTCTTCGGTGCCGTCGATGCCGCCGGTATCGACGATGATGAATTCATTGCCTTCGATTTCAGCACGACCATACTTGCGGTCACGCGTCAGCCCCGGGAAATCCGCCACCAGCGCATCACGCGTATGGGTTAAACGGTTGAACAAGGTGGATTTACCCACATTCGGGCGCCCGACCAGCGCGACGACAGGTATCATTGTTGAAGCCTCATTACTTAATAATCAATGCGTTACTGCACTGTGGATAGACACCAGCGGTGCAGCTTATAAAAATACGAAACGGCCCCTGAACATTCAGGAGCCGTTTTCAAGCCATGCGACGAGCGGCGTTAGCGGGTGAAAGCGTAAACTTTCCCACCGCGAGCCTGGATGATCAGCTTGTCGCTGGCCACCATCGGCGCAGACAGGAAGCCGGAGCTGTCCACTTCCTGCTGGGCGACAAAACGGCCATCGGTGGTGTTGATCCAGTGCAGATAACCTTCGGCGTCACCGGTCACCAGATAACCATTATACATCACCGGCAGCGTCAGGTTACGGTGCAGCAGATCGCTCTGCGTCCACACGGTCACGCCGCCTTCGGTGCTGAGCGCCACTACGCGGTCGTTCTGATCGATCAGGTAGATGCGGCCCGCGTCGACGATGAAATCATTCACCGAACCCAGCTCGCGTTTCCAGATAATCTGGCCGGAACGCAGATCCAGCGCCGTCAGGTTGCCGTTGTAACCCAGCGCGTAGACCACGCCGTCAACGATCACCGGCGTGGTGTCCACGTCGTTCAGACGATCGATTTCGGTCGCGCCGCTCGGCTGAGAAATACGCTGTTGCCAGATAATCTGGCCCTGCTGCATCAGCACCGCACTGACGCGGCCGTTGTCACCGCCGACGATGGCGGCGCCAAAAGCGACGGCCGGCGCGGATTCACCACGCAGCGACAGCGAAGGCATGTCCAGGTTAACCGTCCACTTCACCGCGCCGTCGGCTTCGTTCAGCGCCTGCAACATGCCGTTGGAGGTGTGCACCAACACCATGCCGTCGCTGACAACCGGACGGGAGATCGCTTCGCCGGCCACTTTGGTCTGCCAGGCGATGGCGCCGTCGGCGGTGTTCAATGCGTAAACCACCGCTTTTTCGCTGCCGACGTAAACCTTGTCGCCCGCGACCGTCAGGCCGCCCGACAGCAGCGCAGACAGGTTGCTGGAGAAGAAACCGGTCTTCTCGGAGAGATTGACCTTCCACTTCTCGTTACCGCTGTCGGCGTCCATCGCTTTCACGATGCCGAAGCGATCGGCGGCGTAAATGGTGCTGTCCTGATAGGCCGGACGCAGGTGGGAGTAATACTCACCGATACCGTCGCCCACCGAGGTGCTCCACGCCTTGCTCGGCGTAAACTGATTTTCAACTTTCGGCAACGGCGACATGGTAACCACGTCTTCTTCGCTGTTAAACAGCGAGCAACCACTCAGCAAGGCAGCGGAAACCAGTCCGACCAAGAGTGTTTTACGCAATTGCATGGGAATTCCCCTTAGCTGGACAAGTTATTCAATTTCATGCGCAGCAGAACCTGCAGCGCCTGAGAAGCATTGGACTCAATGCCTTTGCTGTAAGCTTCGCGCGCGCCCTTGGCGTCGCCCTTGGCCAGCAATACATCGCCGCGCACATCCTGCATCATCGCCGCCCAGCCTTCGCCTTTCACGCCATCCAGCGTTTTCAGCGCTTCATCCAGCTTTTTCTCCTGCAGCTGGACGCGCGCCAGACGCAGGTTGATCATCGCCAACAGGTTGTCGTCTTTGGTCTGGCCCTGCGCCAGCGCCAGCTGCTGCTGCGCCTTGGCGAAATCATTCTGTTCGACAAAGTGCTTGGCCAACTGCAGCGCGGCCAATACGCCGTAGCTGTTGCCGTTGGCCTGGACAAATTTCTCCGCGGCAGCCACGTCATCCGGCTTGCCGGCCGCCAGACGATCGCTGGCTTCCTGATAGGATTGCGATGCCGCCATCATGTTGGAGTTTTCATGGCTCTGCCAATAACGCCAGCCAACCAGGGCACCAATTCCGAGCACCACGCCCACCGCCAGCGCTTTGCCGTTCTCGGCAAAGAACCGACGCAGTGCGTCGACTTGTTCGTTTTCAGTGGTATAGACTTCCACGGTGTCCTTCTCCTTAACCTAACATCAAAGCCAGACGCGCAGCGACTTCGCTTTGCGCCAGCGTTTCTTGTTCACCACTGCGCAGGTCTTTCACCACCACCTGCTGCGCCGCCACTTCGCTCTCACCCAGGATCAGCGCGATGCGCGCGCCCCATTTGTCCGCACGGGTGATCTGCTTCTTGAAGTTGCCGCCGCCGTAATTGGTCATCAGCTTCAGCTGCGGCGCCGCGTCGCGCACCTGTTCAGCCAGCCGCATCGCCGCACTCTGGGTGCCCGCGCCGGAAGAAATGACGTACACGTCGATAGCCGACGGCGCCTTGAATTCCGGGTTGACCGCCTGCACCAGCAGCACCAGACGCTCAAGGCCCATGGCGAAACCGACCGCCGGGGTGGCGCGGCCACCCAGTTGCTCGACCAGGCCGTCGTAACGGCCGCCCGCGCAGACGGTGCCCTGCGCGCCCAGGCTGGTGGTCACCCACTCAAACACGGTGCGGTTGTAGTAATCCAGACCGCGCACCAGGCGCTCGTTAACGGTATATGGGATACCTGCCTGCGCCAAAAGTTCACACAGACCGGCGAAGTGAGCACGGGATTCTTCATCCAGGTACTCGGACAGGCGCGGCGCGTCGTTCAGCAGCGCCTGCACCTCAGGATTCTTGGAGTCCAGCACGCGCAGCGGGTTGCTGTACATGCGGCGTTTGCAGTCTTCGTCCAGCACCTCGACGTGCTGCTCCAGGAACGCCACCAGCGCGTCGCGGTAGTTGGCGCGCGCCTCCAGCGAACCGATGGAGTTCAGCTCCAGCGTGACGTGCTCGGCGATGCCCAGCGCTTTCCACCAGCGGGCGGTCAGCAGGATCAGCTCGGCGTCGATATCCGGGCCTTGCAGGCCGAACACTTCCGCGCCCAGCTGATGGAACTGACGGTAACGTCCCTTCTGCGGGCGCTCGTAGCGGAACATCGGGCCGATGTACCACAGACGCTGTTCCTGATTGTACAGCAGACCATGTTCGATGCCGGCGCGCACGCAGCCAGCCGTCCCTTCCGGACGCAGCGTCAGGCTTTCGCCGTTGCGGTCTTCGAAGGTATACATCTCTTTTTCCACGACGTCGGTCACTTCGCCGATCGCGCGTTTGAATAACGGGGTCTGCTCTACAATCGGCAACCGGATTTCGCTGTAACCGTAGCCGCCCAGCACCTGCTTGAGGGTGCCTTCAATACGCTGCCATAATGCCGTTTCTTCCGGCAGGTAGTCGTTCATGCCGCGAATGGCTTGAATGTTCTTTGCCACGTGAGTTCTCTGTCCGTTGTCTGTAAAAATGAACCCGATTATAGGGACTTTGCCGCCCGGTATTCAACGCGGATGCGGTTTTCTGCCCTTCAGGTTCATAAACAAGCGGGCCAACAGGCCCGCCGTGTAGCGATAACGCTTATTTTTCCAGCAGGTTGACCGTGATGCGTTTGCTTTCGTCCATCATCGCGGCCTTGGCGCGAATTTTCGCTTCCAGCTGGTCGATCATCTGTTCGTTGTCGAAACGCTCTTTCTGGCGCACGCCGTCTTCATAGAAGCCGCTCTTCTTGTGGCCGCCGGTTACGCCCATGGTGGACACCAGCGCTTCGCCCGGGCCGTTCACCACGCAGCCGATGATCGAAACGTCCATCGGCGTGATGATGTCTTCCAGGCGCTGCTCCAGCGCGTTCACCGTGCCGATCACGTCGAACTCCTGACGCGAGCAGGTCGGGCAGGCGATGAAGTTGATGCCGCGCGCGCGGATGCGCAGCGACTTCAGGATGTCGAAACCGACCTTCACCTCTTCGACCGGATCCGCCGCCAGCGAGATGCGCAGGGTATCGCCGATGCCTTCAGACAGCAGCATACCCAGGCCGATGGCCGATTTGACCGACCCGCTGCGCGCGCCGCCGGCTTCGGTGATGCCCAGGTGCAGCGGCTGATCGATGCGCGACGCCAGCAAGCGGTAGGATTGCACCGCCAGGAACACGTCCGACGCCTTGACGCTGACCTTAAACTGGTCGAAGTTGAGGCGATCGAGGATGTCCACGTGGCGCATGGCGGATTCCAGCAGCGCTTCCGGCGTAGGTTCGCCGTACTTTTCCTGCAGGTCCTTTTCCAGCGAGCCGCCGTTGACGCCGATGCGAATCGGGATGTTCTTGTCACGGGCGCAGTCCACCACCGAGCGAATGCGCGATTCGTTGCCGATGTTGCCCGGGTTGATGCGCAGGCAGTCTACGCCATATTCGGCCACCTGCAGTGCGATGCGATAATCGAAGTGGATATCGGCGACCAGCGGCACGTTGACCTGCTGCTTGATCAGTTTGAACGCCTCGGCGGCGTCCATGGTTGGAACCGAAACGCGGACGATGTCGACGCCCACGCGCTCCAGCGCTTTGATCTGATTAACCGTTGCTTCAACATCGGTGGTACGGGTGTTGGTCATCGACTGCACGGCAATCGGCGCGCCATCACCAATAGGCACCTTGCCGACGTAAATGCGTGTAGATTTTCGACGGTTGATGGGCGCTTGGTTATGCATTACTTACTCTCCATTGCTGCTCTGACATCACGACCGGTGCCGCGCGATTACTGCGCGGCGACGGTCAGGCGAGCAACACGGTTTGACTTAACGAACCGGCTTAAATCAACCGGTTTACCCTGATACTGGATCTGAACTGCCGCCGGCGCGCCGATGGTCAGTTTATACGGCGCAGTGCCGGTCAGGTTCAGCTTGCCGCCTTGCTTCTGGGTGCCGCTGAACAGCGTTTTACCGCTCGCGTCAGTCACCTGCAGCCAGCAGTCGGCGGAGAAATCCATCACCAGCGCGTTCGGATCGGCCGCCGGCGCAGCCACGCCCGCATCGGCGGTCGGCAACGGCGCTTGCGCCGCCGGCGCGGTTTCCGGCAGGGTGGTCTGGCTTGGCGACACCACGGCAGGCTGCTGCTGAGCCGCGCTCGGCGCCTGGGCGGTCGCCGCCGGCGCCTGAGCCGCTGCGCCGGTATCGGCCGGCGCGGCGCTGTTGTCGGTCAACGGCACGTTGGTGCCGGCGTCGGCATTGCCGTCGGTCAGCGGCACGGACTGCCCTTCGTTATTCTGTGAAAGCTGCGCCGAGGATTGATCGGCCATGGTGGCGATCTCTTCCTGCTGCGCCTTGTGGTTTTGCCACCACCAGGCGCCGGTCAGGCCGATCACCACGAACACGATAAGCCAGGTGAAGCTCATCAGCCAGCCGTCGCGTTTCTTGCGACGCTTGCCCAGCGAGAAACTTTGCATCGGCGCCACTTTCGCCATCTTCAACGGCGCCTGCTTGGCCAACATCGGCAGCAGTTCGTCTTCCGGCAGATGCACCAGCTTGGCGTAGGAACGGATGTAGCCGCGCACGAAGGTGGACGCGAGGTCAGCGGACACGCTGTCTTCCTCGATATCGCGCACGGTGGACATTTTGAGACACAGGCGTTCTGCAACGGTCTGTTGGCTCAGCCCGAGTTGCTCACGGGCCTGACGCAGGCGCTGGCCCGTCGTCATGGATACGGTTTTATCTTGGGAGGCTTCAGTATTCATTAGCTAAGAACTGCTGGTACTGTTTGGATTGTGGAAAACTTCGCGCTAGCTGCTTGCCATAGCGTTGAACGCTATCCTGGCGGCCGGCTAACGCGGCGAAACGAATCTGTAACCATAAGCTGCTGGCGCTGGCCGGCAGAACATGCTGATAAACATCCAATAAAAGTTGCGACTGGGCGCGCTTCCCTTCTCCAAATTGCTTTTCGGCCTCCGCCAGCAGCGGAGCGCCTTTGTCCGGATCGACTTTTAGCGCGCGGCTCAACAGCGTGCGCGCTTCGTCGTTTTGTCCGGCCTTGAGAAAACAGTAACCTGCGTTTTCCAGGCTGTCGGCGACCTGGCCATAATCGGGCGCCAGCGCCGCAGCGCTAAACTGCTGTTGCGCCGGTACATACTGCCCTAAACCGCAAAGAAACGCACCGTAATTATTCAGTACGGTGCCATTGCCCGGCGCAAGTTTGAGCGCTTGCCGATAACGCTGTTCGGCCTCGGCGTTTTCACCGCTGCGCTGCGCGTAGAGCGCCATGCCCAACTGCGTGCGATAATCCTGCGGGGCCGCGTCCAGCGCCTTCTCCAGGTTCTGGCGCGCCGCGTCCATGTCGCCTTGCTGCAGGTACTCCAGGCCCAGCTGCAGGCGCGTCTGGCCCGCCTCAGAGACCTGTGCTTCCTTTTCCGGCGCTGAACCGGAACACCCGGCCAACAACCCGGCCGCCAGCCACATACCCCACAGTTTCAGCTTCATGCCCGCATTCATTTCCTTATCGGCCGTCAGCTAACGCCCGCCAGCGACACGCTTTCGCATAACAGGCTGTTAGATAACAAAAAATGGTGCTATAGGATTCAGACCGCCCGTACGTTGATAGGTTCCCCGGCCATTTTCTTCTTCAGGGTACGCTTGGTACGGTCGATCACTTCACCCGCCAGTTGCCCGCAGGCGGCGTCGATATCGTCACCACGGGTTTTACGAACAATAGTCGTAAAGCCGTATTCCATCAACACCTTGGAGAAACGATCCACCCGGCTGTTGGAGCTGCGGCCGTACGGAGCGCCCGGGAACGGGTTCCATGGGATCAGGTTGATCTTGCACGGCGTGTCTTTCAGCACTTCCGCCAGCTGATGCGCGTCGTCGGTGCTGTCGTTGATATGATCCAGCATCACGTACTCGACGGTGACGCGGCCCTGGTTGGCGTTGGATTTCTCCAGGTAGCGACGCACCGCGGACAGGAAGGTCTCGATGTTGTACTTGCGGTTGATCGGCACGATCTCATCGCGGATGGTGTCGTTCGGCGCGTGCAGCGAAATGGCCAGCGCCACGTCGATCATGTCGCCCAGCTTGTCCAGCGCCGGCACCACGCCGGAGGTAGACAGGGTCACGCGGCGTTTGGACAGGCCAAAGCCGAAATCGTCCAGCATGATTTCCATCGCCGGCACCACGTTGTTCAGGTTGAGCAGCGGCTCGCCCATGCCCATCATCACCACGTTGGTGATCGGGCGTTGGCCGGTCACCTTCAGCGCGCCGATGATCTTCGCCGCGCGCCACACCTGGCCGATGATTTCCGACACGCGCAGGTTGCGGTTGAAGCCCTGCTGCGCCGTCGAACAGAATTTGCACTCCAGCGCGCAGCCTACCTGCGAGGAGACGCACAGCGTCGCGCGGTCGGCTTCCGGGATATACACGGTTTCGACCTGCTGATCGCCCACCTTGATCGCCCACTTGATGGTGCCGTCGGCCGAACGCTGTTCTTCCGCCACTTCCGGCGCGCGGATTTCCGCCACGCGCTGCAGCTTGCCGCGCAGGACTTTGTTGATGTCGGTCATCTGCTCAAAATCGTCGCAGCAGTAGTGGTAAATCCACTTCATCACCTGATCGGCGCGGAACGGTTTTTCGCCCATTTCGGCGAAGAACTCGCGCATTTGCTGGCGGTTCAGGTCCAGCAGGTTGATTTTGGCCGCAGCCGGTTGCTCCACGTTAACGGAGGGGGTAGTCAGCGAATTATTTTCAGACACGGTGTGCTCGGACGTGATGGGTTCTAACATAATGATCTCTGGCCTCGTTATTACACGTTATGGCGCTAAAGAATGGAAAGTAAGTTGTGCATTTCAGCCCGCATGATTCGGGTGGCGGCACTAAAAACACGCCCCTGACAAGTCGTCTTATCAGGGGCGCGGCATTGTACAAATTTTAGTAGCGGGTTTCTATGGCTGAAAGGCATTCAGGGCATTTTTATTGTTTCAGCCGGTGAATCCCTAGTTATCAGCAACGGCACGATTAACGTGCGCAGATTTCGCTTTCGTTGAAGAAGTAAGCGATTTCACGCTGTGCGGATTCAACGGAGTCGGAACCGTGAACGGCGTTAGCGGTGAAGCTGTCCGCGTAGTCGGCGCGCAGGGTGCCGGCCAGTGCGTTGTCCGGGTTGGTTGCGCCCATGATGTCGCGGTTGCGCTGCACGGCGTTTTCAGATTCCAGAACCTGCACCATGATTGGGCCGGAGGTCATGAACTCAACCAGACCGTCGAAGAATGGGCGGCCTTTGTGCTCAGCGTAGAAGCCTTCAGCTTGCTCGCGAGTCAGACGCAGCATTTTAGCGGCGATGATTTTGAAACCGGCGCGCTCGAAACGCGCGTAGATAGCGCCGATGTCGTTGTTGGCTACAGCGTTTGGTTTAACGATGGAAAAGGTACGTTCTACGGTCATGATGGCCTCTGTATGACTTCCAAAACAGGCCGGTCTGCAATGTTGCCGGCCTTCTCAAGTGGCGCAGATTATATGTGCGCCGTTAACGCTTGCCTACGGGAAAATCAACATTTCATTAAAAAAATATGATCTTCATTCGCCACTTTCAGCGGCACGCCGACGTTATTGGGTCTTGTCGGTAGACGGGATCACATTGCGCAGCCAACTGCCCCAGCGGCGCTGATAAAACGGCTGCGTATGGGCGATCAGGTAGTGGCTGATGCCCCGCTCTTTCTCCGATACCAGGCAGAAATCCACCGGTTCGTCATTCGGCGCCGTTTCGCTGGCGACGCTGCCGGCCTCGTTGATCAACGCCTCGATCTCCGCCGGCTCGGCATCCACTTCCAGCCCGATCAGCAGATTCGGCTTCTCGTCCGCCGCCTGGTCGTGCATCAGCGCCAGAAACGCGCGGCGCACCGGCTTGCGCTGGCTGAACAGCGTGGTCAGCGCATCCACCATCGCCGACGGATACTCTTCGGGCTGCCCCAGCAGGATTTGGGTCTCTTTGTCGACGTAATGCTCCACCGGTTTGACAACGCCGCCGGTCGCCAGCAGCATCGCCACCTCTTCCGGGTAGAACTCTTTGCCGTATTCCGCCTTCGGGTTGAGGAACAGATCCGCGCCCTGGGTGATTTCAAACAGCACCCGCGCCGGCATGGCGATGAACGGCTGTTCATCCTCAACGGCCTTCTGCAGCGCTTCCAGCGAGGTGAAGAACGGAATAATGCTGCCGCCGTCCTGTTTTTCCCAATGCTGGATATTGACCGGCGTATCCGCATTCAGCGTGATGTCGCCGTCCTGCTGCACCTGCTCGCTGTCGCCGAGGATCAGCACCGTGGCCTCGAGCAGTTCACGGAAGAACGCCGGGCGGTGGGCCGGCTCCGTCACCGCCAGCTTCAGCAGGCGTTCAAGTTCGTTCTCGCTCGGGGCGGCATCGTGATGATGGGCACTCATGGCAAACTCCAAGATCAAATAGCGAGGCCCAGCATGCTGGGCCCCGAAGATAATGCGCATTCTAGCGCCCGACGCGGCGGGCGTTCAATTATTTGGCTTTGCTCAGCAACAGATTGGCCAGGGTGCGCACGCCCAAACCGGTCGCGCCGGCCGACCACTGATCCACCGCGCCTTTGCGGTAGGTGGCGGAGCAGTCGATGTGCAGCCAGCCCTGTTGGTAATTCTTGACGAAGTGCGACAGGAAGGCCGCCGCGGTGCTGGCGCCGGCGGTATAGGCCGGGCCGGCCACGTTGTTCAGCTCGGCGAAGTTGGACGGCAGCTGGCTGCGGTGGAACTCGGCCAGCGGCAGACGCCAGAACGGCTCGTGCTCGGCGGCGGCGCTGCTCAGCAGTTCCTGCGCCAGCGCATCGTCGAAGCTGAACAGCGCGTGGTAGTCGTTGCCTACCGCCGTTTTCGCCGCGCCGGTCAGGGTGGCGCAGTCGATAATCAGCTGCGGGTTCTGCTCAGAAGCGTCGATCAGGCCGTCGGCCAGCACCAGGCGCCCTTCCGCATCGGTGTTCATCACCTCAACGGTTTTGCCGTTGCGGTAGCGAATGATGTCACCCAGTTTGAAGGCGTTGCCGCTGACCATGTTGTCGGCGCAGCACAGGTACAGCTTCACGCGCTGCTTCAGGCCGCGCGCCGCCGCCAGCGCCAGCGCGCCGGTGATAGTGGCCGCGCCGCCCATGTCGGATTTCATCGAATCCATAAAGGCGCTCTGCTTCAGGCTGTAGCCGCCGCTGTCGAAGGTGATGCCCTTGCCGACCAGGCATGCGAACACCGGCGCGTCCGGGTTGCCGGTCGGGTTGAAGTCCAACGCCAGCAGCACCGGCGGGCGCTCGGAGCCGCGGCCGACGGTGTGGATGCCGGCATAGTTCTGCTCGCGCAGATCTTCGCCCTTGGTGATGCGGTAGCTGACGGCATCGCAGCCGACGTCGCACATCAGATCGACGGCGCGGGTCGCCAATTGCTCCGGCCCCAGCTCTTCCGCCGGCATGTTGATGGTGTCGCGCACCCAGTCGACGATCTTCAGGCGCTTATCCAGTTCCTGACGCGCGGCTTCCGGCAGCTCGGCCCATTCGACGTTGCGCTGCCCTTTCGGCCCGCGATAGCCTTGCCAGAACGCCCAGCTGTTTTCCAAATCCCAACCGTCGCCGGCCAGCTTGACGTTTTTGATGCCCTGGCCATCAATTTTGCGGCCCGCGCGCTGGATCGTGCCCAGCTTGTCGGCGCCGGTCAGGTGAATGGTCATCCCTTCGCCGTTGGTGCTCAGCAGCGCTTTCTCGCCCCAGCGGGCGTCGGCAGGTTGTTGCGACAGCGTGACCTGCATGAATTCTGTTGTCATAGCCTTCTTACTCCGGATTATTCTTTTATTAATCTTGTCGGATACAAAATAAACGGGCCGCCCATGGCAGCCCGTTACGCTATTTACTCCGCTTCATCTAACCAGACCAGCAGGATCGCTTCCAGTATTTTTTCGTTGGAAGCCTGCGGATCGTCATCGAACTCTTCCAGATCGCAGATCCACTGATGCATGTCGGTAAAACGCACGGTTTTCGGATCGGTATCCGGGTATTGGTCGTACAGGGCTTCGCCGATTTCACGGCTGTCGGTCCACTTCAGTCCCATTATGATCTCCGGGTTGACGCTGCGGCTAACAATTAATGCTCACGCGCGTGGTTGACGGTGTAGCGCGGCATTTCGACCACCAGATCTTCGTCGGCGACCAGCGCCTGGCAGCTCAGACGGCTTTCCGGCTCCAGCCCCCAGGCTTTGTCCAGCATGTCGTCTTCCAGCTCGCTGCTCTCTTCCAGCGAATCGAAGCCTTCACGCACGATGCAGTGACAGGTGGTGCAGGCGCAGGATTTCTCGCAGGCGTGCTCGATTTCAATGCCGTTGCGCAGCGCAACGTTGAGGATCGACTCCCCTTTTTCGGCTTCCAGAACCGCCCCTTCCGGGCAAAGATCTTGATGGGGCAGGAAAACAATTTTAGGCATGGTTAAACCTCATCCACAGAATGGCCAGCCAGCGCGCGGCGAATGGAAGCGTCCATGCGGCGCGCGGCAAAATCTTGCGTTTGTGCATCTAATGTTTTGATGGCGTCTTCGATAGCGGCGGGATCTTCACCCTGCGCCGCCTGCTGCAACGCCTGGGTCGCGGCGGCGATCGCCTGGCTTTCCGCCTCGCTCAGCAGCGCGGCGTCGGTGGCCAGCGCGCCCTGCAGGCTTTCCAGAACCCGCGCGGCTTCCACGCGTTGCTCCGCCAGCTTGCGCGCGCCTACGTCGCTTTGCGCATTGGCCATCGAATCCTTGATCATGCCGGCGATTTCACTGTCCGACAGGCCATACGACGGCTTGACCTGGATCGAGGCTTCCACACCGGTGGATTTCTCCATCGCGGTGACGCTCAGCAGGCCGTCGGCATCCACCTGGAAGGTGACGCGAATGTGCGCGCCCCCGGCAGGCAATGGCGGCAGGCCGCGCAGCGTGAAGCGCGCCAGCGAACGGCAATCCTGCACCAGCTCGCGCTCGCCCTGCAGCACGTGGATCATCATCGCGCTCTGGCCATCTTTAAAGGTGGTGAACTCCTGCGCGCGCGCCACCGGAATGGTGGTGTTGCGCGGGATCACTTTCTCCACCAGGCCGCCCATGGTTTCGAGGCCCAGCGACAGCGGGATCACATCCAGCAGCAGCATGTCGCTGTCCGGTTTGTTGCCCACCAGGATGTCGGCCTGGATCGCGGCGCCGATGGCGACCACTTTATCCGGATCGATCGCCGTCAGCGGCGTGCGGCCGAAGAAGGCGCCCACTTGCTCACGCACCAACGGCACGCGGGTGGAACCGCCGACCATCACCACTTCCAGCACCTCGTCGGCGGCGACGCCGGCGTCTTTCAGCGCCCGGCGGCAGGCCATCAGCGTGCGTTTCACCAACGGGGCGATCAGCGCTTCAAACTGGGCGCGAGACACCTCGCCCTGCCAGCCGGCCACCTCGACGCGCACGCTGTCGGCATCGCTCAACGCGATTTTGGCGGCGATGGCGGCATCCAGCAGTTGACGCTGCACGCCGTGGTCGCTGCGATCGGCCACGCCGGCCTGCTCGCGCAGCCAGTCGGCCAACAGATGATCGAAGTCGTCGCCGCCCAGCGCGGAATCGCCGCCGGTCGCCAGCACTTCGAACACGCCGCGGCTGAGGCGCAGAATGGAGATATCAAAGGTGCCGCCGCCCAGATCGTAAACCGCGATCACCCCTTCCTGGCCGGAATCCAGCCCGTAGGCGATCGCCGCCGCGGTCGGTTCGTTCAACAGGCGCAGAACGTGCAAGCCGGCCAGACGCGCTGCGTCTTTGGTGCCCTGACGCTGCGCGTCGTCGAAGTAGGCGGGAACGGTGATCACCACGCCATCCAGCTCGCCTTCCAGCGCCGCTTGCGCGCGCGCGGACAGGGCCCGCAGGATATCGGCGGAAACGCCGACCGGATTAACCGGGCCGGCGGCGGTGACGATCAGCGGCAGGCCGTTGTCGCTGGCCTGAAATTGATACGGCAGGTTCGGGTAACGTTGCTGCACGTCCGCCAACGAGCGGCCCATCATGCGTTTGATGGAGCTGACGGTATTGGCCGGATCCTGCGCCGCCTGTTGGCGCGCCTCCCAGCCGACGCGCTGCGCGTCCGCCTGATAATGCACCACCGAAGGCAGCAAATGGCG
The DNA here is from genome assembly GCF_052166845.1 of Serratia sp. CY71090. Taxonomy (NCBI): domain Bacteria; kingdom Pseudomonadati; phylum Pseudomonadota; class Gammaproteobacteria; order Enterobacterales; family Yersiniaceae; genus Serratia; species Serratia sp. CY71090. The sequence goes on from NZ_JBJNOA010000008.1 coordinate 127,433, forward strand.
CCCCTGTTCGTCGGCCAGCGTTTCCGCCTGCCCGCTGCGCACCGTGGCGACCAACGAGTTGGTGGTGCCTAAGTCGATGCCGGCGGCCAAGCGTCGCTGGTGCGGCGCGGCGCTGAGGCCAGGCTCACTAATTTGTAATAAGGCCATGTTGAAGCTTCCACAATCAGAATCAGAAGGTGTTACTCAAAACCCAGCAGTTTTTCTTCGAGTTGTTCAACCTGTTGCTGGAGTTTGTCCAAAAAGCGCAGCTTGCGCACGGTGTCGGCGGCGTCCGCCCACTGCTCACTGTCCAACTGCTGCAGCATCAGCGCGCTGCGCTGTTTGATGGAGACGGCCAGCCGCGCGCCGAAATCGGCCAGCAGGCTTTCCGCCTCCGGCTTGCGCTCAATGGCGTCGAGCTCTTCGCGCAGTTCCAGCTGTTCCATCAGGAACGCGGTGTCGCGCATCGTATGCTGTTCGTTGCCCAGATCGAAGCCGTGCAAAGATAGCATATACTCCGCGCGTTTTAACGGGTGCTTCAGCGCCTGGTAGGCTTCGTTGATGGTCGCCGCCTGCTGCAACGCCATCAGGCGTTCGCGCTCCGGCTGGTTGGCGAAACGATCGGGGTGGAATTGGCGTTGCAGATCCTGGAAGCGGGACGCAAGCAGGCTGCCGTCCACGGTGTAGCGAACTGGCAGCCCGAATAAAGTAAAGTAATCCATAGCGTGCTCTGGGCGTTAGCGGATGAAGTTCCCCCGCCGAAACGGGGGAGCACGATGGACTGTCAGACGTTGAAACTCTCGCCGCAGCCGCACTCGCTTGAGACGTTCGGGTTGTTGAACTTGAAGCCTTCGTTCAGGCCTTCCTTAACGAAATCAAGCTCGGTGCCGTCAAGGTAGACCAGGCTCTTGCCGTCGATGATCACCTTGATGCCTTTGTCTTCAAATACGATGTCGTCATCGTTGGCTTCGTCAACAAATTCCAGCACGTACGCCATCCCGGAGCAGCCGGAAGTTCGCACTCCCAGACGCAGGCCGAGACCTTTGCCGCGGTTCGTCAAAAACGCCTGAACACGCTGCGCAGCGCTGTCGCTCATGGTAATAGACATCACAACCTCACACTTCACATCAAAGCCCGGCGCGGCCGGGCCGACTCAGACAAATTACTTGGCGCTATGCTTGCTCTTATAGTCGGCAATCGCTGCTTTGATGGCGTCTTCAGCCAGGATCGAGCAGTGAATTTTGACCGGCGGCAATTCCAGCTCTTCGGCGATCTGGGTATTTTTGATCGCTTCAGCCTGATCGAGCGACTTGCCTTTCATCCATTCGGTCACCAGCGAGCTGGAGGCGATGGCGGAACCGCAGCCGTAAGTTTTAAAGCGCGCGTCTTCGATGATGCCTTCATCGTTAACCTTGATTTGCAGCTTCATGACGTCGCCGCAAGCCGGCGCCCCTACCATGCCACTGCCGACGGTAGGATCTTCGTTGTCGAAAGAACCCACGTTGCGCGGGTTTTCATAATGATCGATTACTTTTTCGCTGTAAGCCATGACCTTGCTCCTGAAACCTGAGAATTAATGATGCGCCCATTCGATGCTGTTGATGTCCACGCCCTGCTTGAACATCTCCCACAGCGGGGACAGATCGCGCAGACGGCCGATGGATTTACGCACCAGTTGAATGGTGTAGTCGATCTCTTCTTCCGTGGTGAAACGCCCCAGGGAGAAACGGATCGAGCTGTGCGCCAATTCATCGCTCATGCCCAGCGCGCGCAGCACGTAGGACGGCTCGAGGCTGGCGGAGGTACAGGCTGAACCGGAAGAAACGGCCAGGTCTTTCAGCGCCATGATCAGCGACTCGCCTTCAACGTAGTTGAAGCTGACGTTCAGGATGTTCGGTGCGCCGTGCTCCAGATCGCCGTTCAGATACACTTCTTCCATATCTTTCACGCCGTTCCACAGACGGTCACGCAGAGTGCGCAGACGCGCCATCTCTTCGGTCATCTCTTCTTTGGCGATGCGATAAGCTTCGCCCATGCCGACGATCTGGTGGACAGGCAGGGTGCCGGAACGCATGCCGCGCTCGTGACCGCCGCCGTGTACCTGCGCTTCGATGCGGATGCGCGGCTTGCGGCGCACGTACAGCGCGCCGATGCCTTTCGGGCCATAGATTTTGTGGCCGGAGAACGACATCAGGTCGACTTTCAGCTTGCTCAGATCGATAGGCAGTTTGCCCACGCTCTGGGTGGCGTCAACGTGGTAGATGATACCGCGCGCGCGGCACATTTCGCCGATCGCTTCGATGTCCTGCACCACGCCGATTTCGTTGTTGACGTGCATGATGGAGACCAGAATGGTGTCATCGCGCATCGCGGCTTCGAGATCCTGCAGGCTGATGATGCCGTTGCTCTGCGGCGCCAGGTAGGTCACTTCAAACCCTTCGCGCTCCAGCTGACGGCAGGTGTCGAGCACGGCTTTGTGTTCGGTTTTGCTGGTGATGATGTGCTTGCCTTTTTTCTGGTAGAAATTGGCAGCGCCTTTGATCGCCAGGTTGTCGGATTCGGTCGCCCCGGAGGTGAAGACGATTTCGCGCGGGTCAGCACCCACCAGTTCGGCGATTTGGTTACGGGCGATGTCTACCGCCTCTTCCGCCTGCCAACCGAAACGGTGGGAACGGGAAGCCGGGTTGCCGAAAGTGCCGTCCAGGGTCAAAAACTGCATCATCTTCTCAGCAACGCGCGGGTCAACCGGCGTCGTTGCTGAGTAATCCAGATAAATCGGTAATTTCATTGCTCTTGTGCTCCGTACATCACTTCCAAAAACTAAAATAATTTCGCCAGCTGCTTATGCGCGCAGATTAACGTTGATAGTTTCTTGCGGACGGCCGTTGGCCGTGCGGCGCGTATCGTTGTTTTGACGATCCGCCACCACCAGCACTTCCTGGTTGTTGACCAGTTCTGCCAGCGTAATATTGTTCAGGAACCCGCTGATGCGCTCGCTCAGATCGCGCCACAGGGCGTGGGTCAAGCAGCGATCGCCGCCCTGACAGCCTTCTTTGCCCTGGCAACGGGTTGCATCTACCGATTCATCGACAGCAGTGATGACAGCGCCAACGGCGATCTCACCCGCGTCTTTACCCAGCAGATAACCACCGCCCGGACCGCGCACGCTGGCCACCAGGCCATTCTTGCGCAGACGGGAGAATAATTGTTCCAGATAAGAGAGCGAAATACCCTGGCGTTCGGAAATGTCCGCCAGTGGCACCGGCCCTTCCTGAGAATGCAGCGCTACGTCGAGCATAGCGGTTACGGCATAACGGCCTTTGGATGTCAGTCTCATAGCTCAATGGTTACCTGTTGGTCAAATATGGCCGAAAGTCTGACATTCCCGAGTAAAACAGTCAACTATTTAACCCAGTAATTAACTCAAGTATTAGCACGTTTTGAACTTAGCAAGAACAAAGGTATATAAAATACATGTTATAACCTTTGGATAACTAATACTATTGTCGCCACCGTGATGCCACATCAATTAATTACCTTGATGTTTATCCTGTTTCTCGATCGACGTCAGCATGCCGCGCAGGATATTCAGCTCCTGCCCTTCCGGGCGCGCGCGGGTGAACAGCCGACGCAGACGGTTCATCACCTGGCCCGGATGCGACGGGCGAATGAAACCGGTGCGCTGCAGCGTCTGCTCCAGATGCTGATAGAAACGCTCGAGGTCGTCCACCAGCGGATACGGCGTCTCTTCCAGCTGTGGCGCGCCCGCCTGTTGGCGATCGAGGTAAGCCACGCGCACTTCGTACGCCAGGATCTGCACCGCCATCGCCAGGTTCAGCGAGCTGTAGTCCGGGTTGGCCGGAATGGCGACGTGGTAGTGGCATTTTTGCAATTCATCGTTGGTCAGCCCGACGCGTTCGCGGCCGAACACCAGCGCCACCGGCGCGTGCTCGCCTTCATGCACCGCGCGCACGCCGCATTCGCGCGGCTCCAGCATCGGCCACGGCAAGGTGCGAGAACGTGCGCTGGTGCCCACCACCAGGCTGCAGCCGGCGATGGCGTCATCGAGGGTATCGACGATGGTGGCGTTGCCGATCACGTCGCTGGCGCCGGCGGCCAGGGCGATGGCCTGAGAATCGGGTTTGATCAGCGGATTAACCAGATAAAGGTTGGTTAAACCCATGGTTTTCATGGCTCTGGCGGTCGAGCCCATGTTGCCGGTATGTGAAGTCTCTACCAGAACAATGCGGATATTGTGCAGCATACAAACTCTGAGCGTGGCGGAAAATCGCAGCATCTTAACACAGCCGTAGGCAATTTGCCGAACAGCTGCTATACTTCGCGCCGTTTCCTGTTCTTTAACATCCTAGTTGGAAGATACCCATGCATCCGATGCTGACTATCGCCGTGCGCGCTGCGCGCAAGGCCGGTAACCTGATTGCCAAAAACTACGAAACCCCGGACGCTGTAGAAGCGAGCCAGAAAGGGACCAATGACTTCGTCACCAACGTCGATCGCGATGCAGAGCATCTGATCATCGACGTCATCCGCAAGTCTTATCCGCAACACAGTATCGTGAGCGAAGAACGCGGTGAGCTGATCGGCGAAGATCGCGATGTGCAATGGGTGATCGATCCACTGGATGGCACTGCAAACTTCATCAAACGCTTCCCTCATTTCTCCGTTTCCATCGCCGTACGCATCAAAGGCCGTACCGAAGTGGCCGTGGTTTACGATCCGATGCGCAACGAACTGTTCACCGCCACGCGCGGCCAGGGCGCACAGCTCAACGGTTACCGTCTGCGCGGCACCAACGCCAAAGATCTGGATGGCACCATCCTGGCGACCGGCTTCCCGTTCAAAGTCAAACAGCACGCCACGCCTTACATCAACATCGTCGGCAAACTGTTCACCCAGTGCGCGGACTTCCGCCGCACCGGTTCCGCTGCGCTGGATCTGGCCTATGTCGCCGCCGGCCGCGTGGACGGTTTCTTCGAAATCGGTCTGAAGCCGTGGGACTTCGCCGCAGGCGAACTGCTGGTGCGTGAAGCCGGCGGCCTGGTCACCGACTTCGTCGGCGGCCACAACCACTTCAGCTCCGGCAACGTGGTCGCAGGCAACCCGCGCGTGGTGAAAGCCATGCTGGCCACCATGCGTGAAGAACTGAGCGAAGCGCTGAAGCGTTAATCGCCAGAAGCGAACCGAAAAAAAAGCGCTGCCGATGCAGCGCTTTTTTTATGCCCGTTAGCGAGAGAAGGGGCGGATGCCACCGCCGAATTCCGGCTGCGCGCTGACGTACAACAGCAGCCCGGCGGCCAGCAGGATCAGGCCACCGGCCAGCGCCAGCGAACCCCAGGCCACCGCGCTCCAGGCGGCGGGCGCGCGCGAACGGCTGAGGCGCACCGCCAGCCGGCGGCTGTAATGCACCAGCAGCGCCAGCATGGAGATGGTCAACGAGGTGCCGAATGCCATCGCCAGCGCGGAGATCACTCCCCAGCCAAACACGCCGATCACCTTGGAAAACAGCAACACCAAAATCGCCCCCGAACAGGGACGCATGCCCATCGCCAGCACGATGGCGGCCTGAGTGCGCCAATCGCTTCCCGCCTGCAGCTCGCTGTCGCTCGGCAGATGCCGGTGGCCGCAGCCGCAATTGGCGCTGTGGACATGATCCGCCGCCAGCGGCGTCAGGCTGTTGATGCGCAGCGCCGGCGCCGGGCGCATCGCCTTGATCGCCGCAAACAGACGTTTCAGCGCGCGCCAACTCAGCAGCACGCCAAGCAGCATCACCAGAATAAAACTGCCCTTCTCCAGCCAAAAGCTGCTTTGGTGCAGCTGGCGCGAAGAGAGCTGCAACACCACCAGCATCAACGTGACCAGCGCGATCGCCACCAGCCCCTGCACCAGCGAAGCGGCGAAGGTCAGCTTCAGGCTGCTTTTCAGCCGCGCCGGGTGGGTAGCCAGATAGGTGGCGATCACCACTTTGCCGTGGCCGGGGCCGAGCGCATGCAAGACGCCATAGCCGAGGCTGAACAGCATCAGCGCCAGCCCGGCCTGCTGCGGCGCGGCCTTCACCTGCTGCAACAGCCCCGCCATCTGCTGGTGCAGCGCTTTTTGCCATACCACGCTCTGCATCAGCAGCTGCGGCCAGTAGTGCCACGCCAGCAACGCGGCGGCCGCCAGCGCCAGCGTAAACGGCAGCAGCGGCCACAGGCCGAAGGCCCAGTGGCGCCGGCTCGTCGTCGGTTGCGAGAGATTCAGCGACATTGCAGCGTCACCCGCTGGGCGAACTGCTGCCCCAGCGCCAGATCTTCGCCGGGCGAGTCGTTCTTGTCGAGCGACAGCGCATAGGCCTGCAGCGACGCATTCGGCTTCGGCGTCATCAGCTTGTAGCTGCACTGCTGCGCCATCTCCGGCGGCAAATGCAGCGCATTTTGGTCTTTATAGGTCATATCCACGAAATAAGTCGGATCGTAAGTAGAAAGCTCGAACGGCTTGCCCGCCAGCGGCTGCGGCTCGGCCAACGGCAGCACGAACTCCAGCACCGCCTGGTTGCCCTGGCGCGACAGGTGATATTCGCTGGGCAAGTTCAGGTATTTCACCGGCTTACCGCCGCGGTAAAGGTCGGTGAAATAGTGCTGCCCCAGCACGTTGGCCATCACTTCCGCCGCCAGCTTTTTCCACACTTCCGAATCGCTCTTGGCGTTTTTCGCATCGTAGAGCAGATCCGCCGAGGTGATTTCATCCATCACCCACACCATTTTCAGGCCAACCAGCCGCTGGTCTTTGGCGACAAAGGTGGTGTTCATATCGATAAAGCTGTGCGGATGAGCGATCGCACCGGCGCTGAACACGGCGCCGAGGGCAGCCAAAAGACGACGTAACTTCATCATTATCCTGTCTTACCTGTATTTGTTATAACGTAACACAAATAACTGCCGAACGGCCCGCCTCTCCCGGCGATATTTGTGACGAAAGTTGTAAGCCGAAGTAAAAGCCGCGCTGTCATCCTGACGTTACAAAGCCTTTTGCTATGCTTAGGCATAATCGCAACCTTTTATGCCGGAAGGTGATAATGAGCCTGGACACCTCTCCCGTGCCCGAGCTCTCCGGACAACAACGGCGCTGCCATCTGCTGCTGATGCTGTACACGCCGGAGCCCGAGTTACAGCTGGAGACCCTAAGCCGAATCAACGGCGTCGCCCCCCCGATAACCCGGCAAGATATAGCCGAGGTGGCCAGTGAAATCCAGCGTTTCCACCACCTGGAGATCGCCGTCGATCCCGACCATGGCTACCAACTGCGGGGCCGCGCGCTCGACCAACGCCTGTGCCTGATCCATTGGCTGCGGCGGGCCCTGCGCTGCAGCCCGCAGTTCGTCGAAAGCGACTTCGCCCCGCGCCTGCGGCTGGCGCTGACGGCCGATGCCGGGTCGGCGTCGCAGCTGGCTCAAGTGATAGATGCCTGCGAGCCGCTGCTCAACCGCCACTTCGACGCGCGCGACCGCCAATTCCTGCAGCATTATCTGCTCTACTGCGCCTGGCAAAACCGCCTGCAGCGCCATCCGCGTTTCGACGCCGTTCAACGCGACTGGCTGCGGCAAAAGCCGGAGCAGCAGGCCGCTGCCTGGCTGCATCAGGCCTGCAACCGGCTGTTTAACCAGCCGCCGCACGCGGACGAGCGCGATTTTTTGGCGCTGACCTTCACCCTGTTGAAAAATCACAGCTACCACAGCAATGACTCGGCGCAAGAGCAGAGATTGATGGCGGCGATCGACAGCATGGTCGAGCGTTTCCAGCAACTTTCCGGCATGGCCTTCAGCAGCAAGGCCGAGCTGGTCAGCCAGCTGTTCGCCCACCTGGCGCCGGCGCTGGAGCGCTGCCGTTTCGCCATCGGCATCGACAATATGCTGCTGGAAGACGTGGTGCGCAAATACCCGCGGCTGATGCGCACCACACAGGAAGCGCTGATACCGCTGGAGCAGGAGTACGGCGTGCATTTTTCCAACGAGGAGGCGGGCCTGGTGGCCATCAGCTTCGGCGCCTGGCTGATGCAGGACAACGCGCTGCAGGAAAAACAGGTGCTGCTGCTGACGCTGGACAATCCGCAGCTGGAAGAGGAAGTGGAATATCAGATCCGCGAGCTCACGCTGCTGCCGCTGAACATCAAATACCTACCGCTGAGCGACTATCTGCGCGGCGGCGCGCCGCAGGGCGTCACGCTGGTGATCACCCCTTATGCGGCGGTGCACAACGATCCGCACCCGCCGCTGATCTATACCGAACTGCCGCTGGAAACCCGGCAGCGCCAGGCCATTCGCGCGCTGCTGGAAGCGCCTTAATCACCGGCTGACGCTGACCGCCGGCGGCCGGATGAACAAGGCCGGCGCCGCGACCGCCGCCATCACCCAGAATACCCCGCCCTGCCAATGTTCGAACAGGAACCCGGCAATGACCGTCATGACGGCGATACCGCCGCCCATCGCCAACGCCGAATACACCGCCTGCAGCCGGATCACCTCTTGCCCCTGGCGCGCGGCGATAAAGCGCATCGCCGCCAGATGGCACACGGTGAAGGTGCCGCAGTGCAGGATCTGGATCAGCAGCAGCCAACCCAGCTCGGTGCTGTAGGCCATCAGGCTCCAGCGCAGCACGCCGCAGCAGGCGGAAAGCAGCAGCAGGTTGCGCGCATTCCAGCGGCGGAACAGCACGTTGCTGCTGGCGAAAATAATCACCTCCGCCACCACGCCCAGCGACCACAGATAGCCGATGGTCGAGGCCGAATAGCCCGCCTCCTGCCAGTAAATGGAGCCGAAGCTGTAGTAGCCGGCGTGCGCCCCCTGCAGCAGCGTGACGCACAGCAGGAAGCGCCACACCGGCCCTTCTTTCAACAGCGCCCACAGCGAACGCTCGGCTCCGCCGTGCGTGCGCGTTTCGCCCTGCGGCATCACGCTCGGCTTCAGCAACATGCCCAGCAGCATCGCCAGCACGCTGAAGATCAGGCTGTAGAGAATGGCGTTATGGCCCCACACCGCCACCAGCTGCCCGGTCAGCGCCGAGCCGATGACGAACGCCAGCGAGCCCCACAGCCGCACCCGGCCGTAGTCCATGCGGATTTGCTTTTGCCAGGTGGCGGCCAGCGCGTCGGTCAATGGCACCAGCGGCGAGAAGAACAGGTTGAACCCCGCTATCACCAGCATCAGCCAGCCCCAGCCGTTGCCGAAGCAGAAGCCAACCGCGAAAGCCAGGGTCAGCAGCGCCAGCAGGCGCAAGGCGGAGACCAGATGAGAGGGATCTTTAACGCGGGGAGCAATCAATAAACTGCCGAGGAAGCGGGCCACCAAACCGGCGCCGAGCAACATGCCGATGGTTTCGGGCGCGATGCCCTCGCCTTTCAGCCACACGCCCCAGAACGGTAAGAAGATGCCATAGGAAAAGAAGTAGGTGAAATAACTGAGCGCGAGCCAACGCGTGGATTGCAGAACCATGATCCCTCCGGTGTGAGGGCAATACTTTGACAGAGCTCACACCGGCCCGCAATCTTCATTCCACTTCAATGCGTTAGAGTGCCAGACAGCTCACAGTTTGCCGCAAGCGGCCATAAAAAAACCCGCCGCAGCGGGTTTTGTCAGGCGAAAGCGGGATTAGGCGTAAACCGGCAGGCGGGCGCAGATATCCAGCACTTTCTTCTTGGTGCGTTCGATGGTGGCTTCATCGTTGATGTTGTCCAGCACATCACAGATCCAACCGGCCAGTTCGCGCACGTCGGCTTCTTTGAAGCCGCGACGGGTCACGGCCGGGGTGCCGATACGCACACCGGAGGTGACGAACGGGCTCTTCGGATCGTTCGGCACGCTGTTTTTGTTGACGGTGATGTTGGCGCGGCCCAGGGCGGCGTCAGCTTCTTTACCGGTCAGGTTTTTGTCGACCAGATCCAGCAGGAACAGGTGGTTATGGGTGCCGCCGGAGACCACTTTATAGCCGCGCTGCAGGAACACGTCCACCATCGCCTTGGCGTTGACCGCCACTTGCTGCTGGTAAACCTTGAACTCAGGCTCCATCGCTTCTTTCAGCGCTACCGCCTTGCCGGCGATCACGTGCATCAGCGGGCCGCCCTGGCCGCCAGGGAACACGGCGGAGTTCAGCTTCTTGTACAGCTCTTCGTCGCCGCCCTTCGCCAGGATCAGGCCGCCGCGCGGGCCCGCCAGGGTTTTGTGGGTGGTGGTGGTGACGATGTGCGCGTGCGGCACCGGGTTCGGGTACACGCCGGCGGCGATCAGACCGGCCACGTGCGCCATGTCGACGAACAGGTAAGCGCCGATGCTGTCGGCGATTTCGCGCATTTTGGCCCAGTCAACCACGCCGGAGTAGGCGGAGAAGCCGCCGATGATCATTTTCGGCTTGTGGGTTTGCGCCTGTTTGGCCAGATCGTCATAGTCGATTTGACCTTTGTCGTCGATGCCGTAAGGCACCACGTTATACAGTTTGCCGGACAGGTTAACCGGGGAACCGTGGGTCAGGTGGCCGCCGTGCGCCAGGTTCATGCCCAGAATGGTGTCGCCCGGCTGCAGCAGCGCGGTGTACACGGCGAAGTTAGCCTGGGAGCCGGAGTGCGGCTGCACGTTGGCGTAATCGGCGCCGAACAATTCTTTGGCGCGGTCGATAGCCAGCTGCTCAACGATATCCACGTATTCGCAGCCGCCGTAGTAACGCTTGCCCGGATAGCCTTCAGCGTATTTGTTGGTCAGCTGGGAACCCTGAGCCTGCATTACGCGCGGGCTGGTGTAGTTCTCAGACGCGATCAGCTCGATGTGCTCTTCCTGACGCACCACTTCCTGCTCCATGGCACGCCACAGTTCCGCATCGTAATCGGCAATGTTCATTTCACGCTTTAACATCCGGCATCTCCTGACTTAAATCAGCTAACTAAAAAATCACCAAATAACTACCCGTTTGGGGTCTGGGCCACAGTGTAAACCGTTTCGCCCTACCGAAGATAGGTCTTGACAGAGGTTTTTACGCAAACGATTGGCATAAGGCGGCGCAAGGCTTTGATCCGCGAAACGCCGCCGTTTATCAACGGACATTTCCTCATGCGAACAATGCGCTTTTTTCATGTTCTGTGAGCGCGATCGACGCCCGAAGAACACCGCAACGAAAACAAGGGTATTTACAAGCGGCGCGGAACCCAATAAGATGCATTTAAAATACATCATTAAAATTCTCGTCAAGATCCCAACCCAAGGAGCGCTCCCATGCTGGATAGCCAAACCATCGCCACCGTGAAATCCACCATCCCCCTGCTGGCAGCAACCGGGCCGAAGCTGACCGCCCACTTTTACGATCGCATGTTCGCCCACAACCCGGAATTGAAAGACATTTTCAATATGAGCAATCAGCGCAACGGCGATCAGCGTCAGGCGCTGTTCGACGCCATCTGCGCCTATGCCGCCAACATCGAGAACCTGGCGGCGCTGCTGCCGGCGGTGGAGCGCATCGCGCAGAAGCACACCAGCTTCAATATCCAGCCGGAGCAGTACAACATCGTCGGCGGCCACCTGCTGGCGACGCTGGACGAAATGTTCAGCCCGGGTCAGGAAGTGCTGGACGCCTGGGGCAAAGCCTACGGCGTGCTGGCCAACGTGTTTATTCAGCGTGAAGAGCAGATTTATCAGCAGAGCGAAACCGACAACGGCGGCTGGCGCGATCTGCGCGCGTTCCGCATCCTGAAGAAACAGCCGCAGAGCGACGTGATCTGCAGCTTCGTGCTGGCGCCGGTGGACGGCGGCCGGGTGGCGGACTTCAAACCGGGGCAATACCTGGCGGTCTACATCAAGCACGACAGCCTGGAGCATCAGGAAATTCGCCAGTACTCGCTGACCACCTCGCCGAACGGCGAGTTCTACCGCATCGCGGTGAAGCGTGAAGATCAGGGTAAAGTGTCCAACTACCTGCACCAGCAGGCGCAGGAAGGCGACGTGATCGACATCGCCCCGCCGCACGGCGACTTCTTCCTCGACGTGGCGCCGACCACGCCGGTGGCGCTGATCTCCGCCGGCGTCGGCCAAACCCCAATGCTCGGCATGCTCAACAGCCTGCACGACAGCCAACATCAGGCACAGGTCCACTGGCTGCACGCGGCGGAAAACGGCAGCGTGCACGCCTTTGCCGAGGAAGTGGCTGATATTGCCGGGCGCATGCCGAATCTGAGCCGCCATGTGTGGTACCGCGAGCCGGGCGCCGATGACGAGGAAGGCCGCGACTACCACAGCCGCGGATTGATGGATTTGAGCGCGCTGCAAGGCAGCCTGGCCGATCCGCAAATGCACTATTACTTCTGCGGCCCGGTGGCCTTCATGCAGTTCGTGGGCAAACAGCTGCTGGAGATGGGCGTAGAGGCCGAACGCATCCACTACGAATGCTTCGGCCCGCATAAGGTGCTGTAATGCGTGCGGAGCGCGGCCGTCAGACCGCGCTCCCCCTTCATTTCTCCTGCAGTTGGCGCGCGTCCTGCACCTGCTGCACCGTCACCGGCGCCGCCTGGTTGCCCCAGCTTCCCCGCAGATAGCTCATCAGATCGGCCGCTTGCCGATCGTTCAACGCCCAGCCGTAAGCCGGCATGTCGAACGCCATCGCCTGTTGCGTGATCGGCGTATGCGCCCCTTCCAGCACCACCCGCAGCGCGGTCAGCGGATTATCCGCCGTTACCGTGGCATTGCCTGCCAGCGCCGGAATGGCGAAGTCGGTGCCCTCCCCCTTATTGCCGTGGCAGGTCGAGCAGTACATCGCATAGGTCGCCTTGCCGCCCGAATTATCCGCCTGCGCAGCAGATGAGGCAGGTTTGGCGGCGGTGTCCGGCGCCAGGCTGCGCAGGTACACCGCGATGGCGTTCAGATCGCCGTCGCTGAGGTACTGCGTGCTGTGGGTCACCACCTCGCTCATTGGCCCGGCGACCGCCGCATGGCGGCTGCGGCCGGTTTTCAGCAGCGCCGTCACCTCTTCCGGCGGCAGGCCGCGCAGATTGGAGGCGTACCAGCCGTCCAGCTCGGCGCCGCTCAGGAACACCGGCTCCTTACCGTCCAGGCCCTTCTCCTGCATCGCCCAACCGCGCGGCGTATGGCAGCTGCCGCAGTGGCCCGCGCCCTGCACCAGGTAGGCGCCGCGGTTCCACTCGGCGCTTTGCTGCGGATCGGCCTGATACGGCTGGTCGTCGTGGAACAGCTGGTTCCACACCGCCAGCGGCCAGCGCATCGACAGCGGCCAAGTGATGTCGCTGTCGCGGTTGGCGACGTTCTGCGCCGGCACCTCGTTCATCAGATAGTCATACAGCGCACGCATGTCTTCCGCGCTCATTTTGGCGTACGAGGTGTACGGCATCGCCGGATAAAGCCGGTGACCGTCTTTGGCGATCCCCTGACGCATGGCGCGATCGAACTCTTCGAATGAGTAAGCGCCGATGCCGTGCAGCTTGTCCGGCGTGATGTTGGTGGCGTAGATAGCCCCGAGCGGCGTCGGGAACTTCATGCCGCCCGCCAATTCGGCGCCGCCCGGCGCGGTATGGCAGGCGGTGCAGTCACCGGCTTTGGCGACGTATTCCCCGGCCGACATCGCCTGGGCCGAGCCGCCGGCGGCCAGCAGGCTCAACAGGTACAGCGAACGCAGACTCATGCTCCCTCCTTGGCGGCAACCTTGCCGTAGGCCAGTTCGTTAACCGCGCGCCACGCCTGATCGATCGCCGAGTTGGCGTACGGGCTCCAGTCGGCATCGGAGTTGGCGATGGCGATCTTGCCGATCGGCTGCCGCGCCGTTTCGATGATTTTCTTGGCTTCGTCTTCGTCGTCAAACAGCCCATTGAGGAAGTAGGAGTAACCGTGCGACCAGCGGTTGACGGTGATCGCCTGAATGTCGCGCTGATGATCGAAACCGGCCTCGCCCAGCATGCCCTGCAGCTGTTCGCGGATCATCTGTTCGTGCACTTCGAACGGCGTGCCCAGCAGCAGCGCGCGCCCTTTGCGCGACTGTTCGCGCGTGCTGAGGCCGCTGCCCGGCAGCGTCGGCACATACACCATATGCAGGCCGATCGGCCGATCCGGATCGCGCGGGTGCTGATACCCGCCCATGCTCACCGGATAGTCCAGCTTCACGCGGCTGTACGGCGCGGCCGGCGAATAGACCTCGTGCACGCCCAGCTTGATGAACGGCTGCCAGTTGCGGATCACCACCTTGCTGTACACCAGCGGCGCCTTGACGTTCTGCTTCAGCGCCTCCTGCTGCTCGTGCGCCATCTCCGGCACCAGATACGGGATCATCATGTTGTAGCCGGCCATCACCACCTGCCCGGCGCGCACTTTGGTCATCTTCTCGCCGGTCATGTAGGTGACTTCCACCTTGTCGCCGACGTTGGCCGCGTGCAGTCCGGTGCTGTTCAAACGCAGCTTCACCGGCGATTCCGGCCGATCGAGCTGGCTGTAGTCGAATTTAGCCAGCACCACGTCGTTCATGTCCTTGCCTGCCGGCGCCACCGCCGGGATCAGTTGGCGCACCATCAGGCGCGCCAGCGTGGCGTTGCCGTCCGGGAAGTGGAACACGTAAGGATCGTCGAGATCCGCCTGCGACTCTTCGTCCAGCGGCGGCAGATTCATGCCGTTCAGGCCCGGCAGATCGCAAATGCGCGCATCGCTGCACGAGGTGCCATCGATGCCCACCGCCTGGAAATCGTTGGTGGTCTGCTGGAAATAACGGATCGCCAGCTCGCTCAGGCCCACCTTCTCCCGCAGGAACTGGGTATAGCTGTGGGTATCGAGCCACTCGACCTTCTGCTCCAGCGTCATCTCCGGCAGATAATCCTTCTCCACCGTGTGCAGCGCGATCAGCGCCTGGCGATCGCTTTCCGGCAGCGGGAAATCGCCGATGAACGCGTCATAAGAGCGGCCGTTGAGGCGATCGCGCGGGATGTCGTCCGCCACCGTGCGGCCCGGATCGCCGCTCACCACCTTGTCGACGCCGAAGTTCTTGCGATCGAAGTAAACGCCGCGGCTCAAATTCAAATCCGGGTAGAAGGTGGTGTCGAAAGCCTGTTCCAGTTGGTCGATATCGACGCCGAGCTTGCGCAGCAGCCCCATCGCCACCGGGCTGAAGTTGGAGCGCGGCGACTGCAGCGATTCGCTGCCGCCGTAGCCGAGCAGCATGCCGTCGTCGCTGTTGAACTCGTTACGCTTGGCGTGGCCGCCGAAGTCGTCGTGGTTGTCGATCAAAAGAATGCGCTGCTGCTCGCCCTTCAGCTGCTGCCAGAAACAGGCGGCCGCCAGGCCGCTGATGCCGGCGCCCACCACCACCAGATCGAACTCTTCAACGGCGGGCACGCTGCCGAAGTCAAAGGTTTTTCCGTCGCGCCCCAGCTGATGCGCATGCTCGAACGAGCCCGGATGGTTACCCCGCAGCCCGGTCAGCGCCGGCGGGTAGTACAGGGTTTGATTGGCGGTTTGCGGTGACGCGCGCAGGATTTGCAGCGGCGTCAACCCGGCGGCGATGGTGATCGCCACCCCGTTGAGAAAATCGCGTCTGGTGATACCCATATAGGCTTCCTTTCAATTTTTATTATCATCGGCCGGCCGGGGCCGGCCCAAAGGCCGCGCTATTGTGCGGATAATTATTGTAAAATCAATGTTTGAACATCACATGACGAATGGCCGTGTAATCCTCCAGCCCGTACATTGACATATCCTTGCCGTAGCCGGACAGTTTCTGGCCGCCGTGCGGCATTTCGCTCACCAGCATGAAGTGGGTGTTCACCCAGGTGCAGCCGTATTGCAGGCGGGCGCTTAAGCGATGCGCGCGGCCCACGTCGCGGGTCCACACGGACGACGCCAGCCCGTAATTGGATTCGTTCGCCCAGGCCAGTACCTGCTCTTCGTCGTCGAACGGCGTCACCGTCACCACCGGGCCGAACACTTCGCGCTGCACGATCTCATCGTCCTGGCGCGCGCCGGCCAGCAGCGTCGGCTGGAAATAGTATCCCGGCCCCTTCACCTTCTCGCCGCCGGTCACTACCTGCACATGCGGCAACGCTTTGGCTCGCTCGACAAAACCGGCCACCCGCTCCAAATGCTGGGCGGTAATCAACGGCCCCAGCTCGGTGGTCTCGTCGTCCGGCGCGCCGATCTTCAGGCTAGCCACCGCCTCGCCCAGCCGCTTCACCAGCTCGGGATAAATGCTTTTCTGCGCGTAGATGCGGCAGGCGGCGGTGCAATCCTGCCCGGCGTTGTAGAAGCCGAAACCGCGAATGCCGTCCACCACCTGCTGCAGATCGGCGTCGTCGAACACCAGCACCGGCGCCTTGCCGCCCAGCTCCATATGGGTGCGCTTAATGCCGGCGGCGGTGTGGGCGATGATGTGCTCGCCGGTGGCGATCGACCCGGTCAGCGACACCATGCGCACCTTGTCATGCCCGGTCAGCCGATCGCCCACGCTGGCGCCGCGCCCGAACAGCACGTTGAGCACGCCCGGCGGGAACAGCCCGGCGGCCAGTTCGGCCAGTTTGAAGGTGGTCAGCGGCGTCTGCTCCGAAGGCTTGATCACCACGCAGTTGCCCGCCGCCAAGGCCGGCGCCAGTTTCCAGGCCGCCATCATCAGCGGGTAGTTCCACGGCGCGATCGAGGCCACCACGCCGAGCGGATCGCGGCGGATCATCGAGGTGTGCCCGGCCAGATACTCACCGGCCGCCATGCCGGTCAGGCAGCGGCTGGCGCCGGCGAAGAAGCGAAATACGTCGGCCACCGCCGGCAGCTCGTCGTTCAGCACGCAGTGATAAGGCTTGCCGCAGTTGAGCGACTCCAGCCTGGCGAAGGTCTCGGCATGCTCGTCGATCAGATCCGCCAGCTTGAGCAGATGCTCGGCGCGCTCCTTCGGCGTGGTTTGCCCCCAGGCGGCGAACGCGGCGTCCGCCGCCAGCACCGCGCGATCGACCTGCTCCGGGCTGGCCTCCGCCACCTGCGCGATCACTTCGCCGGTCGCCGGGTTATACACCGGCTGGGTCGCGCCCTGGCCATTCACCAGTTGGCCGTCAATCAACAGTTGGCTTTGCATAGGGTTATCCTTTTATCAGAGGTCGGGTAAGGAAATTATTTGCCGCTGCCGGCGACGCTTTCCCCACCTTTGGTCAGGTAGTAAGCGCCGAGGATCGGCAGCATGGTCAACAGCATCACCGACAGCGCCACCACGTTGGTGATCGGCACGTCGCGCGGGCGACCGAGCTGGTTCAGCAGCCACAGCGGCAGCGTGCGCTCGTGGCCGGCGGTAAAGGTGGTCACGATGATTTCATCGAACGACAGCGCAAACGCCAGCATGCCGCCGGCCAGCAGCGCCGAGCCGAGGTTCGGCAAGATCACATAGCGGAAGGTTTGCCAGCCGTCGGCGCCGAGATCCATCGAAGCCTCGATCAGGCTGTACGAGGTGCGGCGGAATCGGGCGATGACGTTGTTGAACACGATCACCACGCAGAACGTCGCATGGCCGACGACGATGGTCAGGATGCCCGGCTCGATGTTCAGCGCCTTGAACGCCGCCAGCAGCGCCAGGCCGGTGACGATCCCCGGCAGCGCGATCGGCAGCAGCAGCAGCAGCGAAATGCTGTCTTTGCCGAAAAAATCGCGCCGATACAGCGCCGCCGCCGCCAGGGTGCCGAGCACCAGCGCGATGGCGGTCGCCAGGCAGGCGATCTGCGCCGACAGCAGCACCGCATCGAGGATGTCCTGCCGCCCGGCGGCGACGTTGAACCAGTGCAGCGTAAAGCCCTTCGGCGGGAAGCTGAAGGCCGCGTCTTCGGTGTTGAAGGCGTAAATGGCGATGATCGCCAACGGGAAATGCAGGAAGACAAGTCCGCCCCAGGCGGCCAGCTTCAGCCCTAAGGGCGCGCGTTCAGAGTGCATCGAAAGCCCCCAGACGTTTGACGATGGAAAGGTAGATGGCGATCAGGACGATCGGCACCAGCGTAAAGGCCGCGGCCATCGGCATATTGCCGATCGCGCCCTGCTGGGCGTACACCATGCTGCCGATGAAATAGCCCGGCGGCCCCACCAGCTGCGGCACGATAAAGTCGCCCAGCGTCAGCGAAAAGGTGAAGATCGACCCGGCGGCGATGCCCGGCACCGCCAGCGGCAAAATGACGTGGCGGAAGGTCTGCGCCGGCCGGGCGCCCAGATCCGCCGAGGCATGCAGCAGCGAGGGCGGCAGGCGCTCCAGCGCCGCCTGGATCGGAAGGATCATGAACGGCAGCCAGATATAAACGAACACCAGAAAACGCCCCAGCCCCGAGGTCGACAGCGTATTGCCGCCGACGCCGGGCACCGTCAGCAGCGAAGCCAACAGCGGCTCCAGCCCCAGGTGCTGCAGGAACCACTGCGCCACGCCGTCTTTCGCCAGCAGCAAAGTCCAGGCATAGGCTTTAACGATATAGCTGGCCCACATCGGCATCATCACCGCGATGTAGAAGAACGCCTTGACGCGGCCGCTGGTGTAGCGCGCCATGTAATAGGCGATCGGGAACGCCAGTACCGCGCTGGCCAGCGACACCAGCACCGCCATGGTCAGCGTGCGCAGGATGATGTCGTAGTTGGCCGGGTTGAACAGCGCCGCCAGGTTGGCGAAGGTCAGATCCGGCGTCACCGCCATGGTGAAATCGTCGAAGGTGTAGAACCCCTGCCACAGCAGTGTCAGCAGCGAGCCGAGGTACACCGCGCCGAACCACAGCAGCGGCGGCACCAGCAGTAACAGCAGATACAGCGTCGGCCGGCGATAGAGCCAGGTCGACAGCGCGCGCACGCTACCACCGCGCGCCGGGGGGGAATCGATGCTCATGTCCATCTCACCTCTCCTCCAGCAGCGGCACCATCGCCGCACGCGGCCAGCAGGCGACGATCGGCTGGCCGATCTGCCGCTGTAGCCCTTCGGCGATCCACTGCGGATTGGCCTGGCTGACCAGCAGCTTTTCGCCGCCGTTCAGCGCGATCTCATAGCGCGTGGCCGCGCCCTGGTAGTGGATTTCCTGCAGCGTGCCCTGCACCTGGATTTCGTCCTGCGCCGCGCCGCCTTGCTCCAGCAGGCGAATATGCTCCGGCCGGATCGAGAAGGTTCGGCTTTCGCCGAGCAGGCGCTGCGCCAGCTCGCTGCGCACCACGTTGGAGGTGCCGACGAACTCGGCGACGAACGGCGTCTTCGGCCGCATGTAAAGCTCGCGCGGCGTATCCACCTGCTCGATGCGGCCGTTATTGAATACCGCCACCCGATCGGACATCGACAGCGCTTCGCTTTGATCGTGGGTGACGAAGATAAAGGTGATGCCCAGCTGGCGCTGCAGCTTCTTCAGTTCGCCCTGCATCTGCTCGCGCAGCTTGAGATCCAGCGCGCCGAGCGGCTCGTCCAGCAGCAGCACCCGCGGCCGATTGACCAGCGCGCGCGCCAACGCCACGCGCTGACGCTGGCCGCCCGACAGGTGCGCCGGTTTGCGTTCGGCAACGAAACCGAGCGCCACGCTCTCCAGCGCCTCTTGCGCCCGCGCCAGTCGCTCGCGTTTGGCGACGCCCTTCACCATCAGGCCGTAGGCGACGTTTTCCAGCACCGACATGTGCGGAAACAGCGCGTAATCCTGAAACACGGTATTCACGTCGCGCTGATACGGCGGCAGGTTGGCGGCTTCCTGGCCGTGAATGCGAATCGAGCCGGAAGTGAGCTGTTCAAAGCCGGCGATCAGGCGCAGGCAGGTGGTTTTGCCCGAGCCGGACGGCCCGAGCATGGAGAAGAATTCCCCGTCCTGAATGTCGATGGATACCCGATCCACGGCGCGAACATCGCCGAAAGTCCGCGAAACATCGATGAATTGCACGGCAATGGTCATTTTCTGTGCTCCATTCTGATGTAATTCGGGCGCAGCGGGCTGCGCCCCGCGGCTTAGCGGCCGCCCATGATGGCGATGTAGTCCTGGGTCCAGCGGCTGTACGGCACGAACTTGCCGCCCTGCGCCTGCGGCGTTTTCCAGAAGGCGATTTTGTCGAACTGGTTGAAACCGTTGGTTTCACAACCCTTCTCACCCAGCAGCGCGCTGGCCTTGCAGCCCGCCGGTGAAGCCGGCACCGACCCGAACCAGGCCGCCACATCGCCCTGCACCTTCGGCTCCAGCGACCAGTTCATCCACTGGTAGGCGCAGCTCGGGTGTTTGGCGTCGGCATGCAGCATGGTGGTGTCCGCCCAGCCGGTCACGCCCTCTTTCGGGAACACGGTGGCGATCGGCTGCCCTTCGCCCTTCAGGGCGTTGGCCTGATACGGCCAGGCGCTGGAGGCCACCACGCCTTCGTTTTTAAAGTCGCTCATCTGCACCGAGGTATCGTGCCAGTAGCGGTGGATCAGCGCGTGCTGGCTGCGCAGCAGCTTCAGCGCCGCCTGATACTGCTCTTCGTTGAGCTGGTAAGGATCGCTGATGCCGAGCTGCGGCTGGGTGGCCTTCAGGAACAGCGCCGCGTCGGCGATGTAGATCGGGCCGTCGTAAGCCTGCACCCGGCCCTGGTTGCTCTTGCCGTCCGGCAGGTTCTGCTGCTGGAAGATCACCGCCCAGCTGTCCGGCGGCGTCGGGAAGGTTTTGGTGTTGTACATCAGCAGGTTCGGCCCCCACTGGTACGGCGTGCCGTAGGTTTTGCCGTCCACGGTGTACCAGGCGCCGTTCAGCAGGCGCGGATCGATGTTCTTCCAGTTAGGGATCAGCGCGGTATTGATCGGCTGCACCCGCTTGCCGAAGATCAGGCGCAGCGAGGCGTCGCCGGAGGCGGTCACCAGATCGTAGCCGCCCTTGGCCATCAGGCTGACCATTTCATCGGAGGTGGCGGCGGTCTTCACGTTCACCGCGCAGCCGGTTTGCTTCTCAAACTGGGTGACCCAGTCGTAGTTTTTGTCGGACTGGCCGCGTTCGATGTAGCCGGGCCAGGCGATGATGTCCAACCGGCCTTCGCCTTTGCCCAGCGACTGCGGCAGATCGGCCGCCTGGGCCAGGCCGCACAGCACGGTGAGGCAGAGCGCGGAGACGGTGGTGGTGACTGCGGTAGTTTTTCCCATCGTAATTACCCCTGTGTTGCTTATCGGTATGCGGCAGGGAACGGCTGCCGCCTGATTTTTCTTGATATAACCGTTAGAAGCCGGCTTTGAACTTCGCCATTACGTGCCTGACAACGCTGTAATCCTGCAGCGAATCGCTGGACAGATCCTTGCCGTAGCCGGAGCGTTTCAGGCCGCCGTGCGGCATTTCGCTCGCCAAGGTGAAATGAGTGTTGATCCAGGTGCTGCCGTACTGCAGATGGGCGGCAATGTGCAGCGCCCGATCGATATTTTGCGTCCACACCGACGAGGCCAGCCCGTATTCCGAGTCGTTGGCCCACGCGACCGCCTGCTCCAGGTGTTCGAAGCGCGTGACGCTGACCACCGGGCCGAACACCTCGCGCTGCACGATCTCGTCGCTTTGCAGGCAACCCGCCAGCAGGGTCGGCTGGTAGTAGAACCCCGGCCCGGAGTGCGCCGCGGCACCGGTGATCAATTCGATATGCGGTTGGCTGAGCGCCCGCTCGACAAAGCTGGCGACGCGATCGCGCTGACGGGCACTTATCAACGGGCCGATCTCGTTGTCCTGATCGCGCTTGCGGGCAAAGCGCAGGCTGGCGACCGCTTCGCCCAGCGCATCCACCAGTTTGGGATAGATGCCGGCCTGCGCGTAGATGCGGCAGGCGGCGGTGCAGTCCTGGCCGGCGTTGTAATAGCCGTAGGTGCGAATGCCGTTGACCACCTCGTCGAGATCGGCGTCGTCGCAAACGATCACCGGCGCCTTGCCCCCCAGCTCCAGATGGGTGCGCTTGACGCTTTTGGCCGCCGCCTGGAGGATTTTTTGCCCGGTGACGATATCGCCGGTGACCGACACCAGCCGCACCTGCGGGTGCCCCACCAGCTGGCTGCCGACCCCTTCACCGCCGCCGTAGACGATGTTCAGCACGCCCGGCGGCAGGATCTCCTGCAGCGCCGGCACCAACGCCAAAATGGTCAGCGGCGTATGTTCGGACGGTTTGAACACCACGGTATTGCCCGCCGCCAACGCCGGCGCGATCTTCCACGCCGCCATCATCAGCGGATAGTTCCAGGGGGCGATCGAGGCCACCACGCCAATGGGATCGCGGCGGATCATCGAGGTGTGGCCCGGCACATACTCGCCGGCCAGTTGCCCTTGCTGCGTGCGCACTGCGCCGGCGAAGAAGCGGAACACGTCGACCGCCGCCGGCAGATCGTCATTGAGCGCCTGATGCAGCGGTTTGCCGCAGTTGAGGGCTTCCAGCTGCGCCAGCTGCGGCGCCTGCCGCTCGATGGCGTCGGCGATGCGCAGCAACAGCGTGGCGCGCTGGGCCGGCGTAGTGCGCGACCAATGGCCAAACGCCTGCTGCGCGGCTTTCACCGCGCTGCCGACCTGCGCCGCAGAGGCTTCGGTCAGGGCGATCAGCGTCTCGCCGTTAGCCGGATTGACGATGCACTCCTGCTGGCCTTCGCCGTCGATAAGCTGACCGTTAATGAACTGCTGACAGGACAAACCTGAGAGAACCTGCACATCCGCCATCGCCTGACGCCCCTAAGTGACAAAAACGTTAACTAAATGTGAATAAGTTAGTTTTAATCAGCCTAAGCGAGCCTCTGGCGGGCAACAAATTCTAAATACTGAACGACGCGTTCGATTAAATCGAATGCTTAAGCCCGGCGGCATGTTTGCTGCCGTTCTCGCGCGCGATGGTGAGGAACGGCGTCACCAGCTCCGGCCGCGCGCTGCCGCGCCGCCATGCCAACCCGATATCCAGCGGCTCCAGCAGATCGTCCAGCTTGCGCGCCTCGATCATGTTGCCCTCCAGCGACCAGGCGCGGTACGCCATGTCCGGTTGGATGGAGACTCCCATCCCCGCCGCCACCAGGCTGCGCACCGCCTCGGTCGAGGCGGTCTTCATGGCGATCTCCGGCTTCAGCCCGGCGCGCGCCCAGATGCGCCGCGCGTGCACGTCCATTTCATCGGCGTTGAGCTGGATCAGCGGCTGTTTGGCTACGTCCGCCAGGCTGATGCTCTCGTGCTCCAGCAGCGGGTGCAGCGGCGGCAGCCACAGGCGATACGGCGAGTGCATCAGCACCTCGGTCTGCAGCGCGTCGCGGTCCTCGATATTCGACAAGATCAGCACGCCGATGTCGATCTCGCCGCTGACCAGCAGATGCTCGATGTACGGGCGTTCGTCTTCAACCACCTGCACGGTGACATTGGGATAAGCCGATTTAAAGCGCGTGAGCAGTTCCACCAGGAAGTAACCGGCCACCAGGCTGGTGACGCCGATAGTCAGCTTGCCGGTCAGGCTTTCGGTGCCGATCTGCAGGCTGCGCTTGGCGTTGTCCACCGTCGCCAGGATCAGATACGACTGGCGCAAAAACTGGTGCCCCTGATGGGTCAGCGTCATGCCCTTGGCGTGGCGATCGAACAGCCGCACGCCGATCTCGGTTTCCAGCTGCTGGATCGCCAGCGTCAGCGAAGACTGGGAGACAAACACCGCCTGGGCGCCGGCGGAGATCGACCCGGTTTCCGCCACGGCGATGAAGTGGCGGATTTGGCGTAACGTCATCATCCCCATCGCCTTTCAAGCCGCTGCGTTGTTGTCTGCGTGCGCTTACCCCAGTCACTTACTTGAGTAAGCTCCTGGGGATGCACGCCCTTGCCGCCTAGCCGCAACTTGAAATTCATTGGGGATCACCTCAATCAAGATAGTTAGATTGATTGTAGATCCCGCGAGAAAAGCGATCGGGAAAAGTGTCAAAAACGCGATAGCGTTCGCTTTTTTAGAATGCCCGCAGGCAAAAATGGGGGAAACGGCGAGGCGAAGAAGTGTGATGTACGGGGAGCAGAAATGACAAGGGCGCAGCATGCTGCGCCCTGATGGCCGATGATCCTGCGGAGGATCAGATCGCTTCTTCGTCCTGCTCGCCGGTACGGATACGCACCACGCGCGCCACGTCGAAGACGAAGATTTTGCCGTCGCCGATCTTGCCGGTCTGCGCGGTTTGCATAATGGTTTCCACGCAGGTGTCGACGATGTCGTCGGCAACCACGATCTCGATCTTCACCTTAGGCAGAAAATCGACCATGTATTCGGCGCCGCGGTACAGCTCAGTGTGGCCCTTCTGGCGGCCGAAGCCTTTGACTTCGGTGACCGTCATGCCGGTGATGCCCACTTCGGCCAGCGCTTCGCGGACGTCATCCAGTTTGAACGGCTTGATAATCGCGTCGATCTTTTTCATCTTCTTTCCTTTTACCAATTTTTGCGGCCAAAACCGGATGTGATGGGGTAGCGGCGGTCTTTGCCGAAGTTACGGGCGGTGATGCGCGGCCCGACGGCGGCCTGACGCCGCTTGTATTCGTTGATGTCCACCAGGCGGATCACCTTGCGCACGATCGCTTCATCGAAGCCTTCGGCCACCAGATCGGCGACCGACTTGTCGCGCTCGACGTAACCTTCCAGGATCGCATCCAGGATATCGTACGGCGGCAGGCTGTCCTGATCGACCTGATCCGGCGCCAGCTCGGCGGACGGCGGGCGATCGATCACCCGCTGCGGGATCACGTAGGAGACGGTGTTACGGTATTCAGACAGCTTGAACACCAGCGTTTTCGGCACGTCCTTCAGCACGTCGAAACCGCCGGCCATATCGCCGTACAGCGTGGCGTAACCCACCGCCATTTCGCTCTTGTTGCCGGTGGTCAGCACGATGCTGCGGCGTTTGTTGGACAGCGCCATCAGCACCACCCCGCGGCAACGCGCCTGCAGGTTCTCTTCGGTGGTGTCGCGCTCGGTGCCGGCGAACATCGGCGACAGCTGGCCCATAAAGGCGTCGAACATCGGTTCGATGGAGACAATATCGAACTCCACGCCGAGGATTTCCGCCTCTTCCTTGGCGTCGGCGATGCTGATATCCGCGGTGTAGCGGAATGGCATCATCAGCGCCTGCACCTTGTCTTTGCCCAACGCATCCACGGCGATCGCCAGCGTCAGCGCCGAGTCGATGCCGCCGGACAGCCCCAGCACCGCGCCTTTAAAGCCGTTTTTGGTCACGTAGTCGCGCACCGCCAGCACCAGCGCCTGGTACACCTGCGCCAGCTGCGGCAGTTCGGCGGCCGGATCGGCCATCGGCACCACATCCAGCTCGTTGAATTCCAGGCGGGTCACCTGCTCGTCGAAGGCCGCCAGACGGTGAGTCATGGTGCCGGCGGCGTCGAAGACCTTGGAGCAGCCGTCGAAGATCAGCTCATCCTGGCCGCCGACCTGGTTGAGGTACACCAGCGGCAGCTGAGTGCGCTGGCAGTGGCCGGCCATCAGCGTTTTGCGGATATACGGTTTTTCGCGATTATACGGCGAGGCGTTGATCGACAGGATAATCTCCGCGCCGGCCGCCTTGGCGGCGTCGATCGGCTCAGGGAACCACAGATCTTCGCAGATCAGCAGCCCCAGACGGTAGCCTTTCAATTGCACCACGCAGGTGTCGTTGCCGGCGTGGAAATAGCGCTTCTCATCGAACACGCCGTAGTTCGGCAGCTGCTGCTTGAAGTAGCGGGTCAGCAGGCGGCCTTCGGCGAACAGCGACAGCGCGTTGTACAGCTTGTCGCCTTCGCGCCACGGGTGGCCGACCAGGATCGCCGTCTCGGCGGAAGCCAGCTGCAGGCGCAGCAGCTGCGCATCACAGCGCTCATAGAAATCATTGCGATACAGCAGGTCTTCCGGCGGGTAGCCGGACAGCGCCAGTTCGCTGAACATGACCAGATCGGCTCCCGCCTTCTGCTGCTCCTGCACGATTTGCAACATGCGTTCGGTGTTGCCTTCAATGTCGCCGACCAGCAGGTTCAACTGGGCCAGGGCGATGGAAAGTGATCTGCTCATTTGTGTACGATCCCGCTTAATACGTTCCATGGTGCTCTACGCCGGGGCGCGCCGCGGCAAAGAGAACGGAGTGTAAATCATTCCGCCGGATTTGTTGAGAACCTGCGTGGCAGGCGCCGGCGGGAAACTGTCATTCTTTAAAATCGTTGGCGTCCAGCTCGTGGCGCGACAGCAATTTGTAAAACTCGGTGCGGTTGCGGCCCGCCATGCGCGCGGCCTGGGTCACGTTGCCCTTGGTGATCTGCAGCAGCTTGCGCAGATAGTGCAACTCAAACTGGTTGCGCGCTTCGGCGAAAGTCGGCAGCGCGGTGTTTTCCCCTTCCAGCGCCTGCTCCACCAACGCTTCGCTGATCACCGGCGCCGAGGTCAGCGCCACGCACTGCTCGATGACGTTGACCAGCTGACGCACGTTGCCCGGCCAGCTGGCGGTCATCAGCCGCTTCATGGCGTCGGTCGAGAAGCTGCGCACGAACGGCTTGTGCCGCTGAGCCGCTTCGCGCAACAGGTGATTGGCCAGCAGCGGGATATCTTCGGCGCGCTCGTTGAGCGCCGGGATCTTCAGGTTCACCACGTTGAGGCGGTAGTAGAGATCCTCGCGGAACTCGTTCTTCGCCATCGCCTTTTGCAGATCGCGGTGGGTGGCGGAGATGATGCGCACGTCAATGTCCAGATCGCGGTTGCTGCCCAGCGGCCGCACCTTGCGTTCCTGCAGCACGCGCAGCAGCTTCACCTGCAGCGACAGCGGCATATCGCCGATCTCGTCGAGGAACAGCGTGCCGCCCGCCGCCGCCTGGAACAGCCCTTCGCGGCTGCTGACCGCGCCGGTAAAGGCGCCCTTGGCGTGGCCGAACAGTTCGGACTCCAGCAGCTGCTCCGGCAGCGCGCCGCAGTTGATGGCGATGAACGCCTTGCTGGCGCGCGGGCTGGCCGCGTGGATCGCCTGCGCCACCACCTCTTTACCGGTGCCGCTCTGGCCGTTGATCAATACGCTGACGTCCGACTGCGCCACCATTTTCACCTGCTCCAGCAGGCGCAGCATCAACGGGCTGCGGGTGACGATGTCTTCCCGCCAGGCATCGTCGCCGGCCGGGCTGGCCGACAGCGCGAGCGCCTCGTCGATGGCCTTGTACAGCGCATCGCGATCCACCGGTTTGGTGAGAAAGCTGAACACCCCCTGTTGGGTAGCGGCCACCGCATCGGGAATCGAACCGTGCGCGGTGAGAATGATCACCGGCATGCCCGGCTGATGTTTTTGGATCTCGGCGAACAGCGCCATGCCGTCCATCTCATCCATGCGCAGATCGCTGATCACCAGATCGATCTGTTCGCGCGCCAGCAGGCGCAGCGCTTCCTGGCCGCTTTCGGCGGTGGTGACGTGAAAACCTTCGCTGGTCAGGCGCATGCCCAGCAGCTTCAGCAGGCTGGGATCGTCGTCAACCAATAACAGGTTGGCCGGTTTGCGTGCGGTCATTGCGCGTGGGACTCCTTATTGGCAGGGTGCGGCGTATAGGTGTCTTCCGGTTCAACCGGCAGCGCAGTGCCCTTTTCCGGTTCGTCCTGCGGCTCAGCCCCTTTCGCGGCCGCGCCGTTTTTACCGGCGGCTTCGCCCTTTTGCGAGCCCGCGCCGCTGTCCGGTATTTCCCCTTGCAACTGCTTGCGCGATGAGAGCTGGCGCTCGATGTCGGTCAGGTTTTCCAGCTTGCGCGAGGTGTCCTGCAGCTGCGATTGCAAGCGCGCCTGGCTCTGGCGCAGTGAATCGATCTGGCTGTCGCTGCTTTCCTGCAGATGCTGATAACGCGCTTTCTCATCGAACAGCGTGATCTGCAGCATCTGCTGCTGGCGCCACAGCTGCGTCAGTGGACGCAGCGAACCGGGGAACTCCATCCGGTAACTGTTGATCCTGTCGAGCATCTGGCGACGTTCGCCGGAGGTCGGCTGTGCGCTCCCCAGCAGAATGCTCTGTTTGAAAACGCCGGACCAGCTGTCGCCAGGCACCGTTTTCGCCAGCGCGCGCGCCTGGGTTGAGCCGATGCGATCGGCGCAGTCCATCGCACGCAGCCAGTAGAGCGCGTTATCCATCGCGTCCTTGTCGTCCAACTGCCACAGGGTATCGCAGGCCGCGGTGCGGTAATCGATCACCTTGGTATCCGGGATCGCCTCTTGCTGCTGAGCGCTCAGGCCGCCGCTGACCGCGCGATCGACGCAGCCCGCCAGCAACAGCGGCATAAAGAAAACGGCGCCCAACCAGCTGATCGGGCGTTTGCCGAGCGGCGCTCTGTGCGTGGCACGCGGTGAACGTTCGGTCTGTGAAAGACGAAGGCGTTTAGACCATGTGTACATTATTTATTCATTCTCGGCGGTTAACGGCAGTTCAATGCGGAAGCAGACGTCTGCACCGGCGACCGTCGCCAGTTGCAGCTCACCGCGCATGCGACGGATACAGTCCTGAGCGATGCTCAACCCCAGTCCGCTTCCTTTTACCGCCCCTTTTCGCTGGTGACTACCCTGGAAAAAAGGCTCGAAAATCATGGCTCTTTCAGCCTCGGGGATCGGCGTGCCGGTATTGGCGACGTCGATTTGCACCCGTTGTCCAACCTGACGGCTGCGGATCCAAATGTTACCGGATTCCTTGCCGTAGTGCACCGCATTGGAGTAGAGATTATCCAGCACGCGCATTAATAGCGTAGGCTCTGCCCAGCAGATTTCCGCCTCCAGCGCGATTTCGGTGGAAATCATCTTCGCCCGCGCCGGCAAACTGTGCGCGGCGACCACCAAATCGACCATCTCGCGCAGCTCGACGTTCTCGTGTTCCGCCGGGCCGTCGGCCAGTTTGCGGTTGTAATCCAGCAGTTGTTCAATCAGCTGCTGCAGGTGGCGGCTGCTGTTGTCGAGGATCGCCACCACCTCTTTTTGATCGGAGGTCAGCGGCCCCGCCACCTCGTCGGCCAGCAGTTCGGTGCCTTCACGCATGCTGGCCAGCGGCGTTTTCAACTCGTGCGAGATATGGCGCAAGAACTCGTGGCGCTGCGACTCCAGCCACGCCAACCGTTCGCTCAGCCAGATGATGCGCTGCGCCAGCGAACGCAGCTCGCGCGGCCCTTTAAACGACGCGGTGCTGCCCAGCGCGCGCCCTTCCCCCAGGCGATTGATCATCCGTTCCACGGCCTTGACCGGCCCGATGATCATGCGGGTGAACAGCACCACCAGCAGCACGCTGACCAGGAACAACAGCAGCGCCTGCCAGCCGAAGAACTGACCGCGCTCGGCGATGGCCTGCTGCAGCTGCTGGCCGCGTGAAAACACCACCGCGCGCGTGGCCTGCACCATTTCGGCATTGGATCGCGAGAACGACTCGAGCAGGGCCGAGGCCTCTTGGTCCGGCCCGCTGTTATGGCATTTGATCGCCGCCAACTGGGTCAGCAACTGACGCAGCGTTTGGTAATAACGTTCGTCCGGCAGGATCGGCGCGTGGGCGTCCAGCATCTGCGAATACTGTTTGCGCTGGTTCTGGTACAGCTTCTGCAGCGTAGGATCGACCAGCACGCAGTACTGACGATAGCTGCGCTCCATCTCCAGCGCCACGCTGGTCATCGCCTCGCTGCGCCGCGCGTCCACCAGCGTGGTGCGGTTGATGTCCGCCGCCTGCGCGCTGAGGTGATCCAGGCTCTGGTAGGCTTGATAGGCCAGCACCAACAGCGGCAGCAGCACCAACAGGAAGGCCAGCAGCACCAATTGCCGCAGCGAACGGGGGAATAAACGCCATTTTTTCAACGAAATCATCTCATTCTCTCAGCTCTGTCACGATGCTAACTGACTCGCCGGAAAGAGAAAAGCCCGGCAGGGGAGAATCCTGAACGCGCAAGGAAAAAGCCGCGGGATCGGCGAAGCGCGCCCATAGGCCTGGCCTGCCGACGGCATGCGGCCCCGGTAACATCAACCGGTGCGAAAACGAGCGTGTGGGGATAGCGTCTGCGTTCGAGGGCATAGGCAACGAAACGGGCATAAGCGCAGCGTTGAGAATTGACGCCGGGGCAAGAAACTTGCCCCAACGCAAGGAAAGTGTGGATGCCCTTAAACCTCGTCCCCAGGGTGATGTAGCGCAGCGGCTGGCATCGAACAGGACGAATAGCATCCGTAAGTATCCAGGATTGATGAACCCTTCATCACAGTTGGATACAGGCGGTGCCTCACTCCACGTGTCGCCCGATGCTTGATAAAGCCGCTTGCGCGGTCTGTTATCGGTTTGGTTGGACGATAGGCACCATTTCTTTGGCATCATTCGGAGGCTTATGAGGCGATTTGCCGTCTAATTACGGCGCCGTCATAAAAAGGTGAATGAGCAGCCGCTGAGAATAATGCACGTAGCGTGCCAATTTTGCAATAAAAATAATAACACAATGATTTTATTTGAAAATAAAATTACACAAGCAAATTCACCCACCCATTACGCACTGATGAGCGATGAAAAAAACGCCGTGCTGTCGCCAAATGCAGACAACTAAAGTCAAACCTGCTTACCAACAATAAAATCAACAAGTTAAACGTCTCCATTTGGCGACAGGGAAAATGGCGCTTGTCGCAAAATGCAGACACTGCCGCCAGACGGCGAACGCCGGCCATAAAAAAGGGCGCAATTGCTTGCGCCCTCTGTACGGTGGTGACCGTTTTTAGCCCAGCTGCTTACGGGCGTTGCGGAACATACGCATCCACGGGCTGTCCTCGCCCCACTCTTCCGGGTGCCAGGAGTTGCTGACGGTGCGGAACACGCGCTCCGGGTGCGGCATCATCACCGTGGCGCGCCCGTTGGCGCTGGTCACGGCGGTGATGCCATTCGGCGAACCGTTCGGGTTAGCCGGGTAAGCTTCCGTCACCTGACCGGCGTTGTTGACGAAACGCAGCGCCACCAGACCATGGCTTTCCAGCGCCGCCAGATGCGCCGCATCGCGCACTTCGACGTGCCCTTCACCGTGGGAAACGGCGATCGGCATGCGCGAACCGGTCATGCCCTGCAGGAACAGCGACGGGCTGGCCGCCACTTCCACCAGGCTGAAGCGCGCCTCGAAGCGATCCGACAGGTTGCGCACGAAGCGCGGCCAGTGTTCGGCCCCCGGGATCAGCTCACGCAGGTTGGACATCATCTGGCAGCCGTTGCATACGCCCAGCGCCAGCGTCTGCGGACGGTGGAAGAACGCTTCAAACTCGTCGCGCACCCGCTCATTGAACAGGATAGACTTCGCCCAGCCTTCACCGGCGCCCAGGACGTCGCCGTAAGAGAAGCCGCCGCAGGCCACCAGCGTGTGGAAGTCCTGCAGATCGCGGCGCCCGGCCAGCAGATCGCTCATGTGCACGTCCACGGCGTCAAAGCCGGCGCGGTGGAACGCCGCCGCCATTTCAACGTGGGAGTTCACCCCCTGCTCGCGCAACACCGCCACTTTCGGGCGAGCGCCCTTGGCGATGTACGGCGCGGCGATGTCTTCCTCGGGTGCGAAGGTCAGCTTCACGTTCAGGCCGGGATCTTGTTCATCCTGCTTGGCCTGATGTTCCTGATCGGCGCACGCCGGGTTGTCGCGCAGGCGCTGCATCTGCCAGGTGGTTTCCGCCCACCAGGTGCGCAGCGTATTGCGGCTTTCGCTGTACAACGCCTTGCCATGTTGGTTGATGACGAAACGATCGCCGGCCTGCGCGCTGCCGATCTGATGCACGTTGTCGGTCAGCCCATGCTGAGCGAACGCCTGCTTCACCTCGTCGAGACGTTCGGCGCTCACTTGGATCACCGCGCCCAGCTCTTCGTTGAACAGCACCGCCAGCGCATCGTCGCCGAGGCCATCGAGGTTAACCTCTACGCCGCAGTGACCGGCGAAGGCCATCTCCGCCAGCGTCACCAGCAGGCCGCCGTCGGCGCGGTCGTGATAAGCCAGCAGCGCGCGATCGGCCACCAGCTGCTGCATGGCGTTGAAGAAGCCCGCCAGCTGCGCGACATCGCGCACATCGGCCGGTTTGTCGCCCAGTTGGCGATAAACCTGCGCCAGCGCGGTGGCGCCCAGCGCGTTATGGCCGTTGCCCAGGTCGATCAACAGCAGCGCGCTGTCGCCCTTATCGGTGCGCAATTGCGGCGTCACGGTGTGGCGCACGTCTTCCACGCGGGCGAAGGCGGTGATGACCAGCGACAGCGGCGAGGTCATTTCGCGCTGTTCGTCGCCTTCCTGCCAGCGGGTTTTCATCGACATGGAGTCTTTGCCCACCGGAATGGTGATGCCCAGCGCCGGGCACAGCTCTTCGCCCACCGCTTTCACCGCTTCGTACAGGCCGGCGTCTTCACCCGGGTGGCCGGCGGCGGCCATCCAGTTGGCGGACAGCTTCACGCGCTTCAGGCTGCCGATTTCCGTGGCAGCCAGGTTGGTCAGCGCTTCCCCGACCGCCAGGCGGCCGGAGGCGGCGAAGTCCAGCAGCGCCACCGGCGCGCGTTCGCCGATCGACATCGCCTCGCCGTAATAGCTGTCCAGGCTGGCGGTGGTGACCGCGCAGTCGGCCACCGGGATCTGCCAAGGGCCGACCATTTGGTCACGCGCCACCATACCGGTGACGGTGCGGTCGCCGATGGTGATCAGGAAGGTTTTCTCCGCGACGGCCGGCAGATGCAGCACGCGCTTCACCGCGTCGGCCAGCGTGATGTCCCCACGCTGCACCGCCTGGCCCTGCGCCTGCAGACGGGTGACATCGCGGGTCATCTTCGGCGTTTTGCCGAGCAGCACGTCCAGCGGCATGTCGATCGGTTGGTTGTCGAAGTGGCGGTCGTTCAGCGTCAGATGTTGCTCTTCGGTCGCTTCACCGATCACCGCATAAGGCGCGCGCTCGCGGCGGCAGATCTCGTCGAACTGCGCCATCTGCGCCGGGGCGATCGCCATCACGTAACGTTCCTGCGATTCGTTGCACCACACTTCCAGCGGGCTCATGCCCGGCTCGTCGTTGAGGATATCGCGCAGCTCGAAGCGCCCACCGCGGCCGCCGTCGCTCACCAGCTCCGGCATGGCGTTGGACAGGCCGCCGGCGCCGACGTCATGGATAAACAGGATCGGGTTCTGGTCGCCCAGCTGCCAGCAGCGGTCGATCACTTCCTGACAGCGGCGTTCCATTTCCGGGTTGTCGCGCTGCACCGAAGCGAAGTCCAGATCGGCATCGGACTGGCCGGACGCCATCGAGGACGCCGCGCCGCCGCCCAGGCCGATATTCATCGCCGGGCCGCCCAGCACCACCAGCTTGGCGCCGACGGTGATTTCCCCTTTCTGCACGTGATCGGCGCGGATGTTGCCGATGCCGCCCGCCAGCATGATCGGTTTATGGTAGCCGCGCAGCTCGACGCCGTTATGGCTGTTGACGCGCTCTTCATAGGTGCGGAAGTAGCCCAGCAGCGCCGGACGGCCGAATTCGTTGTTGAACGCCGCGCCGCCCAGCGGGCCTTCGGTCATGATGTCCAGCGCGGTGACGATGCGTTCCGGTTTGCCGAAGTCCTGCTCCCACGGCTGTTCAAAGCCGGGAATGCGCAGGTTGGACACCGAGAAGCCCACCAGGCCGGCCTTCGGCTTGGCGCCGCGGCCGGTGGCGCCCTCGTCGCGGATCTCGCCGCCGGAGCCGGTCGCGGCGCCCGGCCACGGCGAAATCGCCGTCGGGTGGTTGTGAGTTTCCACCTTCATCAGGATGTGCGCGTCTTCCTGATGATAATCGTACGTGCCGTTCTCCGGCGCGGCGAAGAAGCGGCCGACCTGCGAACCTTCCATCACGGCGGCGTTGTCTTTATACGCCGACAGCACGTAGTCCGGCGTCTGCTCATAGGTGTTTTTGATCATCTTGAACAGCGATTTAGGCTGCTGCTCGCCGTCGATGATCCAGTCGGCGTTGAAAATCTTGTGGCGGCAGTGCTCAGAGTTGGCCTGCGCGAACATATAGAGTTCGATATCCGTCGGGTTGCGCCCCAAACCGGTAAAGGCATTCAGCAGGTAGTCGATCTCGTCCTGCGCCAGCGCCAGGCCGAGCCGGACGTTGGCTTGCTCCAGCGCAGCGCGCCCTGCGCCCAGCACGTCGACCGACTGATACGGCGCCGGCTGATGGTGCGCGAACAGCTGTTCAGCCTGTTGCAGCTCGCTGAAGACGGTTTCCATCATGCGATCGTGCAACAGTGCGGCGAGCTGGCGCCACTGGGTTTCCGTCAGCTCGGGCGCCTTGACGTAGAACGCCAGGCCGCGCTCCAGGCGCAGCACCTGTTGCAAGCCGCAGTTGTGGGCGATGTCGGTGGCTTTGGAAGACCAGGGAGAAATGGTGCCCGGACGCGGCGTAACCAGCAACAACCGGCCTTCGGGAGCGTGTTCGGCGAGAGAAGGACCGTACTTGAGCAGACGCTGAAGCTTGGCGTGTTCTTCGGCACTTAGCGGTGCGCTGACATCGGCAAAGTGGACGTACTCGGCGTAGATATCACTGACGGGCAGGTGAGCGTCCTGGCAGCGGGACAGCAGTTTGGTAATGCGAAAAGCCGATAAAGCGGGCGAACCACGCAGAATTTCCATAATCAAAGTTCTCTCGTCTTCGAAGCGAAGGATAAGACGCTTCATTGGGCGCAACAGGGGAAAACGCGCGTCATTATAGAGAATCCTCGGCGCCGACGAAACCGTTTGCGTAGGGATTATTGATAAAAGCATGCCGCACCGTCGAATTGTCATAACGTGTCAATAAAGTTGCACACTGGCGTTTTGTTGCGCAAAATGCCCCCCGCACTGGTGATTTAACCATGAGAAAAGTCGCGGTTGTCGTCGCCGGCGTACCTGTGCCACCACTGGATAACTATTTGAAACGTCTTAAAATAAACTACATCCTCATCGGCGTTGTCACTCTGCTTCTGGCTCTCGCGCTGTGGCCCAACATCACCTGGCGCAGCGGCCAGGGTGGGCAACTCCAGGAGATCATTTCCCGCGGCGAGTTGCGTATCAGCACGCTGAATTCACCGCTGACCTATTTCAACACCAAGCAAGGGCCGGGTGGGCTCGACTACGAACTGGCCAAGCGCTTCGCCAACTACCTCGGGGTGAAGCTGGTGGTGATCCCCCATCAGAACATCAATGACCTGTTCGACGATCTGGACGACGACGACGCCGACCTGCTGGCGGCGGGCCTGATCTACAATCAGGAGCGCCTCAGCCGCGCGCGCACCGGCCCGGCCTACTACTCCGTTTCCCAACAGCTGGTGTACCGGCTGGGCACCGCGCGGCCGAAAAGCTTCGCCGACATCAAAGGCAAGCTGGCAGTCGCCTCCGGTTCCGCGCACGTCAGCACGCTAAAACAGCTCAAGCAGGATAAATACCCGGATCTCGCCTGGGAGTCCTCCAGCGATCTCACCTCCAAAGAGCTGCTGGAACGGGTGGCCGACGGCAAGCTGGATTACACCCTCGGCGATTCGGTGACCATCGCGCTGCTGCAGCGCATCCATCCGCAGCTGGCGGTGGCGTTCGACGTCACCGACGAAGAACCGGTCACCTGGTACCTGAAACGCGACGGCGACGACAGCCTGTACGCGGCGATGCTGGACTTCTACAGCCAGATGGTGGACGACGGCACCCTGGCGCGGCTGGAAGAGAAATACCTCGGCCACGTCGGCAGCTTCGACTATGTGGACACCAAAACCTTCCTGTCGGCCATCGATTCGGTGCTGCCCAACTTCCGCCCGCTGTTCGAGAAGCACGCCAACGAGATCGACTGGAAGCTGCTGGCGGCCATCGCCTATCAGGAATCTCACTGGAATCCGCAGGCCACCTCTCCCACCGGCGTGCGCGGCCTGATGATGCTGACCCGCGCCACCGCCGACGGCCTGGGGGTCAACGATCGCCTCGATCCGGAAGAGAGCATTCAGGGCGGCGCCCTTTACCTGCAGCGGCTGATGGCCAAGGTGCCGGACAGCGTGCCGGAAGACGAGCGCATCTGGTTCTCGCTGGCGGCCTACAACATGGGTTGGGGCCATATGCTGGACGCGCGCAAGCTGACCAAGACGCAAAAAGGCAACCCGGACAGCTGGGTCGACGTCAAACAGCGCCTGCCGATGCTCAGCCAAAAGCGCTACTACCCGCAGCTGACCTACGGCTATGCGCGCGGGCGTGAAGCCTACAACTATGTAGAAAACATCCGCCGCTATCAGGTCAGCCTGGTGGGCTATCTGCAGGAAAAAGAGAGAAAGGCGGCGCAGGCGGCCGCCGAGCAGGAAGCGTTGGGGAAAGGCTACCCGACGGTGATGCCGGAACTGGCGCTCAACTACTGATTATTCCGGCTTATCCGCCGCCCGCTGCGCCAGCCTGAGCGCTTTTTTCTGTTCGCGGCGCAGGCGGAAGAAATTGCTCAGGGTGGCGGCGCATTCGTCCGCCAGCACGCCTGAGACGATCTCCACCTGATGATTCATGCCCGGATGGCGCAAAATGTCCACCAGCGAACCGGCCGCGCCGGTTTTCTCGTCGGCGGCGCCATACACCAACCGGCGGATGCGGCTGTGCACCATCGCGCCGGCGCACATCACGCAGGGCTCCAGCGTGACGTACAGCGTGGCGTTCAGCAGGCGATAGTTTTGCAACACCGCGCCGCCCTGGCGCAGCGCCATGATCTCGGCGTGTGCGGTAGGATCGTGGCGGCCGATCGGCCGGTTCCAGCCCTCGCCGATGACCTGATTGTCCAGCACCAGCAGCGCACCCACCGGCACCTCGCCCTCTTCCTGCGCGCGCAGGGCCAGCTGCAATGCCTGACGCATCCAGTACTCATCGTTATATTCAGTCATCGCATAATTCCTCGTGCGCTTTTGCGGCGGGCATTATACACACTCGCCCTCCTTTGTCGTAGCCGCCCGCCAATGGCTATACTGGCCGAATCGGCAGGTGATTCAGGGACAAGAAGCATGAAACTCAGTAAAAAGTACGCCGTCGTGGTGCGCAAGGCGCTGGACGGCTGGGTTGGGGAAGGCGCCATGACGCCCGAACAACGGCAGCAACTGCTGCAGCATGTGGACGTGCAACCTTTCGACTGGCGGCGGCTGGCGCGCTATGCGTTTCTCGCCGCGCTGGCCTCGCTGCTAATCGCCGTCACCAGCCTGTTCGCCGACAGCGAACTGCTTGCATGGCTGAGCGGACTGTTCCGCTTCGACGCGCCGGTGCGCATGGCGATCGCCGGCGTACTCGCGGCGCTGGCCTATGTCTGGGCGCTGCGCCGCCGCCAACGGCACCCGGAAAAACGTTACGGCAACGAAGCGGCATTGTTTGTCGCCGTGTTGCTTACCGCCTGCGCCTTATGGCAACTGGGGGCCTGGCTGGATAACGGCAGCGGCCGGGTTTCCGTACTGCTGCTGGTCGCCGCGCTGCTGTACGGCGCGATCGGCTGGCTCAGCCGCTCCGGGCTGGTGTGGTGGTTCGCCCTGCTGTCGCTCGGCAATGCCTTCGGCGCCGAGACCGGCTACCTGTCCGGCTGGGGCGCCTACTGGCTCGGCATGAGTTACCCGATTCGCTTTATCGCCTTTGGCGCGGTGCTGATCGCCGCCGCATTACTGCTGCGGCCGCTGTTGGCGCAGCGCGGCCTGCAGCGGGTGTCGCTGGCGATGGGGCTGCTGTACCTGTTCATCGCCCTGTGGCTGCTGTCTATCTTCGGCAACTACGGCGATCTCGACAGCTGGTACCGCGCGCGCCAGATCGAGCTGTTCCACTGGAGCCTGCTGTTCGGGCTGGCCGCCCTCGCCGCCATCTGGCTGGGGCTGAAGCATGACGACGCCATGCTGCGCGGTTTCGGGCTGACCTTCCTCGGCATCAACCTGTATACCCGTTTGTTCGAGTTTTTCTGGGACAGCATGCCGAAGACGATTTTCTTCGCGCTGCTCGGGCTGAGCCTGTGGGCGTTGGGGCATTATGCAGAAAAGATTTGGCAGCTGGGGCGCAAGCCGCACGACGTGAGCGACGACTGATCGCGGTACCGATAAAAGCAACCAAGGGCGGAATTCTCCGCCCTTGGTTTATTCCAGCTGCTGCAGCTCGCCCTGCTTGCTCACCCGCCAGCGGTGCTCGCAAAAGAACAGCAGCGGATTATCCTGCTTGCTGTCGCTGTAACCGCTGTACAGCTGCAGCGGCGCGCCGAGCCGCTGTTCCAGCTGCACCACTTTCTGCGCCCCCAGGCAGCGCAGGGTCAAGACCCAACCGCCGCAGCGGCGCGTGATGCGGCTGCCGATCAACCGCACCCGCGGCAGAAACGCCGAATCGTGATACACCTGCTCCACCAGCCGTTCCGGCGAGCCGGTAATCAGCCACACTTCGGCATCGTGCTCCTCCAGATACTGCCGCAGCCGCATTTGCACCACCGGAAACGCGGTCACCTTCTGGCGGAAAGCCTCGATAAACTGCCGCTCCAGCGCCTTCAGCGTCGCTTCAGAACGCCCGAAAGTAATCGCCCACAGCAGCAGGCTCATCGGCCAGCGCGCTGCGCGCCCCAGCAGCAGCAGCGCCAACCCGATCGGCGGCAGCAGCGGTATTACCAGCAGCAGGTTCAGCGGTAGGCGGCGCAGCAGAAAGCGCAAAAAACTGCCGAACATATCCTCCTGATGCAGGGTGCCGTCCAGATCGAAAAAGACCACGCGGCGCCCCTCTGCGGCCGGTTGTTGCTGCTTGTCGCTCAAACGCTACTCCTCGGGATCGTCGAACCCCATCATCCAGGTGAAGAGAAAACCGGCGATAATCGTAATCAGCATCCCCGCCAGATACAACATCACCTTACCTGAGACGATGGTCAACGCCAAAGGCAGCCCCGAAATGCCGAAGGTGATGACCGTCGCCACCTTCCAGTAGCTGATCAGCGCACCGCCGACCGCCCCGCCAAGGCAGGCGCCGATAAACGGCCGGCCCAGCGGCAGCGTCACCCCGAAGATCAGCGGCTCGCCGATGCCGAGAATGCCGACCGGCAACGCCCCTTTGATCACCTTCTTCAGCCGCGCGTTGCGGGTTTTCAGCAGCACCGCCAGCGCCGCCCCCACCTGACCGACGCCGGCCATCGCCAGGATCGGCAGCAGCGGGTTGGAACCGTGCGCCTGCACCAGCTCGACGTGGATCGGCACCAGCCCCTGATGCAGGCCGGAGAGCACCAGCGGCAGGAACAGCCCCGAGAGCAACGCCCCCACCAGCAGCCCGCCCTTGTCGATCGCCAGATTGGCGCCGTGGGCGATGGCATCGGAAATAACCCCCCCGAGCGGCTGCAGGATCAGGATCGCCAATGAGGCGGTGACCAGCGTGGTCAGCAATGGGTTAAGGATCAGTTCGACCGACTCCGGCAACAGCGTGCGCAGGCGCTTCTCCACCCAGCACATCAACGCCACCACCAACAATACGGCGATCACCCCGCCGCGCCCCGGCTGCAGCGCCTCCCCGAACAGGGTGATCTGCGCCAGCGCCGGACTGGAGAGAATGCCGGCCATCACGCCGCCCATCGCCTGCGAACCGCCAAACACCCGCGCGGCGTTGACCCCGACCAGAATGTTCATGATGGCGAACACCGCGCTGCCGAAGATCGCCAGCAGCCCCAGCGCGTTCGGGTAGTCCACCGCCAGCTGGCCGGCGATGTCGGGCCGTTTCAGCAGGTTGATGATGCCGGTGATCAGGCCCGAGGCGATAAACGCCGGGATCAGCGGAATAAAGACATCGGCCAGCTTTTTCAGCGCGCCGCTCATCGGCGCAGCGTATTTTTGCTTGGCCTGCGCCTTGGTGCGGGCGGCGTCACCGACGGCGGCAACGGGCTGCGCATCACCGCTCAGCAGCCCGCGCATGGCGTCCACCACCTTGGCGGCGGCGCCCGGACCGACGATAAACTGATGCTGTTCACCCTGCTTGATATAGCCCTTCACCCCCGGCAGTTGCTTGAGGGCGGCCAGATCCAGCCGCTGCTCATCGCTGACCTCGACGCGCACCCGCGTCATGCAGTTTTCCAGTTTGAGGATATTGCCCTCGCCCCCTACGCCCGCCAGGATCTGTGCCGCCAATGCCGTTGTCTTGTCCATCGCCGCCCCCACCGTGAATTAACGCGCCAGCGCCGCGCGCAGGTAGCCATTGTGCCGCTGCAGCCGCTGCTGCGCCTCATCGGCGCTGACGCCAGCTAAAATCATCAGGATCGCCGGTTTGACCTCAAAGGCGGTCTGCGCCAGCGCCGCCTCAGCCTGAGCGCGTTCGGCGCCGGTGGCCTCCATCACGATGCGGCAGGCGCGATCCACCAGTTTGACGTTGGTAGCCTTCACGTCCACCATCAGGTTCTGGTAGACCTTGCCCAGTTTGACCATCGCACCGGTCGACAGCATGTTGAGTACCAGTTTCTGCGCGGTGCCGGATTTCAGGCGCGTTGAGCCGGTCAGCGCCTCCGGCCCCACCACCGGCGAAATCGCCACCTGTGCTTCGTGCGCAATCGGCGAATCCGGGTTGCAGGAGATGGCCGCCGTCGGGCAGCCCAGCCCGCGCGCATAGCGCAGTGCGCCGATCACGTAGGGCGTACGCCCCGAGGCCGCCAACCCCACCACCATATCGACGGCGGTGAGGTTCAGCGCCCGGAGATCGGCTTCACCCAGGGCCTCGTCATCTTCCGCCCCCTCCACCGCTTTGAGCAGCGCGCCCGGCCCGCCGGCGATTAGCCCCACTACCACGCCGTGCGGCACGCCGAAGGTCGGCGGGCACTCGGAGGCGTCCAATACGCCCAGGCGACCGCTGGTGCCGGCGCCCAAATAAATCAACCGGCCGCCGGCCTTCAACGCCGCCGCGGCCAAATCGACTGCCTGTGCAATCGCCGGCAACACCTTTTCGATCGCCTCCGGCACTTTGCGATCCTCCTGGTTAAAGCAACGAACCATGTCCAGCGTCGACATTTCATCCAGCCCCATGGTGGCTGGGTTGCGGGTTTCCGATACCAGTGCGCCTAAGTTCATCTGTTCACCTTTGAATTTTTAATTCACAAAATTAAATCAATATTTGAATATTTTATTCAACAAAGCGAGCGCTATTTGCTATTTTAACGGTGAGCTCACAAAAATTTTCACCGCGCGTTTTCGCCCTCTGCATGGCAAAATAGCCGCTGGTTTCCAGGGAAAGAACAATGAGTACCCTTCTGCGCATTCGCCAGATGTATCCGACACTGGCGCAAAACGACCGCAAGCTGGCGGACTTTCTGCTGAATAACGCCGAGCAGGCGCGCCATCTCAGCTCGCAAAAGCTGGCTCAGTTGGCCGGCATCAGCCAGTCGAGCGTGGTGAAGTTCGCCCAAAAACTGGGCTATAAAGGTTTCCCGGCGCTGAAGCTGGCGCTGAGCGAGACGCTGGCCCAACCGCAGGCCGAGCCGGTGGTGACCGTTCACAACCACATCCTCAGCAGCGATACGCTGAAAACCGTCGGTGAAAAGCTGCTGGCGGAAAAGCAGGCGGCGCTGCGCGCGACGCTCGACATCAACAGCGAAGAGCGGCTGCATCAGGCGCTGGACATGCTGCGCCAGGCGCGCCGGGTGATGCTGATCGGCATCGGTGCCTCCGGGCTGGTGGCCAAGGATTTTTCCTTCAAGCTGCTGAAAATTGGCGTGATGGCGGTGGCCGAAGCGGATATGCACGTCCAACTGGCGGCGGTGCAGGCGCTGGACAAACGCGATCTGCTGCTGGCTATCTCCTTCAGCGGCGAGCGGCGTGAAATCAATCTGGCGGCGGAAGAAGCGCGCCAGGCCGGCGCCAGGGTGCTGGCGCTGACCAGCTTCTCGCCCAACGGCCTGCAGCAACGCGCGGACCACTGCCTCTATACCATCGCCGAAGAACCCCACACCCGCAGCGCGGCCATCTCCTCCAGCACGGCCCAGTTCGCCCTCACCGACCTGCTGTTTATGGCGCTGATCCAGCACGACCTCGATCATGCCCGCGACCGCATCAAACACAGCGAACAGTTAATGAAAAAGTTGGTTTAACCGGTATAATCGCCGCTGCGAAAATACCCCTGTTAATAATGAGAGATACGCCATGGCCCTGCTAATCACACGCAAATGCATCAACTGCGACATGTGCGAGCCGGAATGCCCGAACCAGGCGATTTCGATGGGCGATGAGATCTACCAAATCGATACCGACCGCTGCACCGAGTGCGTTGGCCATTACGATACGCCAACCTGTCAGCAGGTCTGCCCCATCGACAACACCATCATTACCGATCCGCAGCATCGCGAGACTAATGAGCAGCTGTGGGATAA
Source organism: Serratia sp. CY71090 (assembly GCF_052166845.1). NCBI lineage: Bacteria > Pseudomonadati > Pseudomonadota > Gammaproteobacteria > Enterobacterales > Yersiniaceae > Serratia > Serratia sp. CY71090. The sequence goes on from NZ_JBJNOA010000008.1 coordinate 169,647, forward strand.
GTTCGTGGTGTTGCACCACGCCGATCGCATTTAACCCGCCGCAGGACTGACAAGGGCGCCATAGGCGCCCTTTCTCTTTTCAGCTTTCGACGATCACCGTCGCGCAGGCATAGCGCCTTTCATCGGCCAGCGAAACGTGGATCGCGGTGACCCCCATCTCCCCCGCCAGCTCGGCGGCGCGGCCGTGCAAACGAATATTCGGTTTGCCCAACGCATCGTTGAACACCTCGAACTGGTTGAACGCCAGGCCGTTGCGAATGCCGGTGCCGAACGCCTTGGCGGCGGCCTCTTTCACGGCGAAACGCTTGGCCAGAAAGCGAATCGGCTGCTGGTGCTGCTGGTACAGCGCCCACTCGGCGTCGCTCAGCACCCGGCGCGCCAGACGATCGCCGCTGCGCTCCACCACCGCTTCGATACGCGCCATCTCGACGATGTCGGTACCCAGCCCGAGCACCGCCATTACCGGCGCGCTTCCCGCATCAGCACTTTCATGTCGGCAACCGCGGCCGGCAGCCCGCTCATCACCGCCTGGCCGATAATCGCATGGCCGATGTTCAGCTCGTGCATTTCCGGCAGCGCGGCGATCGGCTGCACGTTATGGTAGGTCAGGCCGTGGCCGGCGTTGACCTTCAGCCCCTTCTCGGCCGCGTAGACGGCGGCGACCGCGATGCGGCGCAGCTCGGCCTGTACCGCCAGCTCGCCCTGCGCTTCCGCGTAGGCGCCGGTGTGGATTTCGATATAGGGGGCGCCCACCGCCACCGCCGCGTCAATCTGGCGATGATCGGGATCGATGAACAGCGAAACCAGAATGCCCGCCTGAGCCAGGCGCTCGACCGCCACGCTCATTTTGTCCATCTGGCCGGCGACGTCCAGGCCGCCTTCGGTGGTCACTTCCTCGCGTTTTTCAGGCACCAGGCAACAGAAATGCGGCTGCAGCTCAATGGCGATGTCCAGCATCTCGTCGGTCACCGCCATCTCCAGGTTCATGCGCGTCTGGATGGTCTGGCGCAGCAAGCGCACGTCGCGGTCGGTGATGTGGCGGCGATCTTCGCGCAGATGCACGGTAATGCCGTCGGCCCCCGCCTGTTCGGCAATGAATGCCGCCTGAACCGGATCCGGGTATTGGGTTCCGCGCGCGTTACGTAACGTGGCGATGTGATCGATATTGACGCCCAGCAGCAAATCAGCCATGACAACCTCTAAATACGATTTTCAGTGCCAGCAGTTTACACGCGGGCGCAGGGCGGAAAAAGGGGAAAAGGTCAGGCGTCGTCAACCGGCGTATTCGGCTGTTTGCGCACGAACTGGCGGAACAGTTCGCGGCTCTTCAACGGTTTGCCGCCGAGGTAGGGTTTCAGCGCCATGCGGGTGAAACGCTTGGCGGCGCGCAGCGTCTCGGCATCGGGAAACTGCCGCTCCGCCAGCGCGCGCAGTTCACGCCCGGTGAAGCTGTAGTGATCCACCACCAGGCTGGCGATAAAGCCTTTCTCTTCGCGGTAACGGTAGGTCATGGCGTCATCCACCGGCAGGCCGCTGCCGGCGCAGTGCAGAAAATCGAGGCCGTAGCCGAGATGATGCAACAAGGCCAGCTCGAACTGGCGCAGCGCCTGTTCCGGTGAACTGTCTTCCGCCGCCAGCGCCTGCAGGCATTGCAAGTAGTCGAAGAACAGCACCGAGTAGTTGGTTTCCTGCTCCAGCACGCGCGCCAGCAGTTCGTTCACATACAGGCCGCTGTAAAGCATCATGCCGCTGAGGGGTAAACCGAGAGAGACCGCTTCGGCGTTGCGCAGCGTTTTCACTTCGCCGCGGCCGCCCCAGCGCACTAACAGGGGGGTAAAGGGTTGCAGGCAACCCTTCAGATTGGAGCGGCGGCTGCGCGCGCCTTTCGCCAGCAAGCGCACCCGCCCATGACCTTCGGTAAACAGATCCAGCATCAGACTGGTTTCACTGTACGGCCGCCCATGCAGGACGAAAGCGCGCTCCCAGCCGTCCACGGATCGTTACTTCAGATCGTCAACATAGCCCAGGCTGCGCAGCGCACGTTCGTCGTCCGCCCAACCGGATTTCACTTTCACCCACAGCTCGAGATGCACTTTGGCGTCGAACATCTGTTCCATGTCCTGACGCGCTTCGATGCCGATGGTTTTGATCTTGGCGCCCTTGTTGCCGATGACCATTTTCTTCTGGCCTTCGCGCTCAACCAGGATCAGGCCGTGCACATCGTAGCCGCCGCGATCGTTAGCCACGAACTGTTCGATTTCCACCGTCACCGAATACGGCAGCTCTTCGCCCAGGAAACGCATCAACTTCTCGCGAATGATCTCAGACGCCATAAAGCGCTGAGAGCGATCGGTGATGTAATCTTCCGGGAAGTGGTGTTCCGCTTCCGGCAGCAGCTTGCGCACGATGCCGGCGATGGTGTCGACGTTCATCCCTTTCTCGGCGGAAATAGGCACCACGTCGAGGAAGTTCATCTGCTGGCTGAGGAACGCGATGTGCGGCAACAGCTTGGATTTGTCGGTAACGTTATCGACCTTGTTGATCGCCAGCAATACCGGGCAGCGCAGGCTGCGCAGCTTGTTGACCACCATTTCGTCGTCGGCGGTCCAGTTGGTGCCTTCGACCACGAAGATCACCAGCTCAACGTCGCCGATCGAGCTGCTGGCCGCGCGGTTCATCAAACGGTTGATGGCGCGTTTTTCTTCAATGTGCAGCCCTGGGGTATCGACGTAGATCGCCTGATAGGCGCCATCGGTGTCGATGCCCATGATGCGGTGACGGGTCGTCTGCGGCTTACGCGACGTAATGGAAACCTTCTGCCCCAGCAGTTGGTTCAGCAACGTCGATTTGCCCACATTCGGGCGGCCGACGATGGCGATAAACCCGCAGTGTTGTTTTACTTCGCTCATTCAAGCTCCAGCTTTTTCAGCGCTTGTTCCGCTGCCGCCTGCTCGGCTTTACGGCGGCTCGAGCCGGTGCCCACCACGGGCTCGCTCAAACCACTCACCTGGCAGTGGATGGTAAACTCCTGGTCGTGCGCTTCACCGCGAACCTGCACCACCAAATAAGAAGGCAACGGCAGATGACGCCCCTGCAAAAATTCCTGCAAACGGGTTTTCGGGTCTTTCTGCTTATCGCCGGGGCTGATTTCGTCCAACCGGCTGCGATACCAGTCCAAAATCAGACGCTCGACGGTCTGGATGTCGCTGTCCAGGAACACGCCGCCGATCAATGCCTCCACCGTATCCGCCAGGATTGACTCGCGGCGGAACCCACCACTTTTCAATTCGCCCGGCCCAAGCCGCAGACATTCGCCCAGGTCAAACTCGCGCGCCATCTCCGCCAGCGTGTTGCCGCGCACCAGCGTGGCGCGCATGCGGCTCATGTCGCCCTCGTCTACGCGAGGAAAACGGTGATAGAGCGCATTGGCGATGACAAAGCTCAGAATCGAGTCACCCAGAAACTCAAGACGTTCATTGTGTTTACTGCTGGCGCTGCGGTGAGTCAAAGCCTGCAGTAAAAGCTCCTGCTGTTGAAAAGTGTAGCCCAGCTTCCGCTGCAGCCTGTTTATTACGATGGGGTTCATGAGTTACCAATAGATCAAGAATGCGTCAAAAACTTGCAGCACACGGAACAGGCCTGCTTCGCCGAAAGCCGATCCAAAGCTGTTTCGTTTGCAGTGGCTCCCAGCAGGAGCCAACTTTTATCGCTCGAGAAGGTATTCTACAACGAGTGGAAACATAATGCTGTGTTTATATCCTCTTAATCTTTCACGCCGCAGCAGGCTGCGGCGTGAAATTGACAGGGAATAAATCAGCGATTAATGAATGCCGCCGATCCGGCTGAAACGCACGCCGGTAGGCCACTCGCCTTCCTGTTTTTCAAAGCTCATCCAGATGGCCGTGGCTTTGCCCACCAGATTCTTCTCCGGCACAAAGCCCCAGTAACGGCTGTCCGCGCTGTTGTCACGGTTGTCGCCCATCATGAAGTAATGCCCGGCCGGCACCACCCACTCCGCCAACGGTTTGCCCGGCTGTTGGTAGTAAGCGCCCACCCGATCCTGCGCGTCCGGCACGGTCAGGATGCGGTGCGTGACGTTGCCGAGGCTTTCCTGGCGCTCACGCATGCGAATGCCGCCCGACGGCACGTTATCGTTCAGCGGGATCTGGTAGAAGCCGTTGCTGGCCTCGCCCATGCCGCTGCGGCTGAACAGCTGCACGAAGTCGCTCGGCTGCGCATCGGCGTAGGTCACGGCCAGCGCGGTATCACAGGACTGCCCGCTGTTGCAGGACGGCTGCACCGTGACGCGCTTATTCACCGGATCGTAAGTAATACGGTCGCCCGGCAGGCCAATCACGCGCTTGATATAATCCAGTTTCGGATCCAGCGGATATTTAAATACCGCAATATCACCACGCTTCGGATGGCCGGTTTCAATGAGCGTCGTCTGGGTAATCGGATCTTTAATGCCGTAGGCATATTTCTCCACCAGAATGAAATCGCCAATCAACAGCGTCGGCATCATTGAGCCGGACGGGATCTGGAACGGTTCGTAAATAAACGAACGCACCACAAACACCAGCAGCAACACCGGGAAGACCGATGCGCCGGTCTCCACCCAGCCTGGCTGCTTCGCCACTTTCGCCAGCGTTTTATCGTCTACGGCGCCCGCGGTCTGTGCGTTGACCGCCGCAATCTTCGCGCGGCGGGCCGGCGCCCATTTAAAGCGCTCGAAGCACCAGATGATCCCGGTGACCAGGGTGGCCAACGCCAGGATCAGGGCAAACATATTCGCCATGCAAACTCCCTCGTTTCGCGAACTCGTCGCGGTTACTTGCCGTCTTTACCGACGTGCAGAATGGCCAGGAACGCTTCCTGCGGCAGCTCGACGTTGCCGACCTGCTTCATGCGCTTCTTACCGTCTTTCTGTTTCTGCAGCAGCTTTTTCTTACGGCTGACGTCACCGCCGTAGCATTTCGCCAGCACGTTTTTACGCAGCTGCTTCACGGTGGAGCGCGCGATGATGTGCGTGCCGATCGCCGCCTGAATCGCGATGTCGAACTGCTGACGCGGGATCAGATCTTTCATCTTCTCCACCAATTCACGACCGCGGTACTGCGAGTTGTCGCGGTGAGTGATCAGCGCCAGCGCATCCACGCGCTCGTTGTTGATCAGCACGTCCACGCGCACCATGTCAGAGGCCTGGAAGCGCTTGAAGTTGTAATCCAGCGACGCATAACCGCGCGACGTGGACTTCAGGCGGTCGAAGAAGTCGAGCACCACTTCCGCCATCGGGATTTCATAGGTCAGCGCCACCTGGTTGCCGTGGTAGACCATGTTGGTCTGCACGCCGCGCTTCTCAACGCACAGGGTGATGACGTTGCCCAGGTATTCCTGCGGCATCAGCATGTGACATTCGGCGATCGGCTCGCGCAGTTCCTGGATGTTGTTCAACGGCGGCAGCTTGGATGGGCTGTCGACGTAGATCACTTCCTTGCCGGTGGTTTCCACTTCATAGACTACCGTCGGCGCGGTGGTGATCAGATCCAGATCGTATTCACGCTCCAGACGCTCCTGAATGATCTCCATGTGCAGCAGACCGAGGAAGCCGCAGCGGAAGCCGAAGCCCAACGCGGTGGAGCTTTCCGGTTCGTAGAACAGGGAGGCGTCGTTAAGGCTCAGCTTGCCCAGCGCATCGCGGAAAGATTCATAGTCGTCGGAGCTGATCGGGAACAGACCGGCGTACACCTGCGGCTTCACTTTCTTGAAGCCCGGCAACGCTTTATCCGCCGGCTGACGCGCCTGCGTCAGGGTATCGCCCACCGGCGCACCGAGGATGTCTTTGATCGCACAGACCAGCCAGCCCACTTCGCCGCAGTTCAGCACGTCGCGATCGACCTGCTTCGGCGTGAAGATGCCCAAGCGATCGGCGTTATACACCTGGCCGGTGCTCATGACCTTGATCTTGTCGCCCTTGCGCAGCGTGCCGTTCTTGACGCGCACCAGCGACACGACGCCCAGGTAGTTATCGAACCAGGAGTCGATGATCAGCGCCTGCAGCGGCGCATCCGGATCGCCCTGCGGCGGCGGAATGTCGCGCACCAGGCGCTCCAGCACGTCGGGCACGCCGACGCCGGTTTTGGCCGAGCAGCGCACCGCATCGGTGGCGTCGATGCCGACGATGTCTTCGATTTCCTGCGCGGCGCGATCCGGATCTGCGGCCGGCAGGTCGATTTTGTTCAACACCGGCACCACTTCCAGATCCATTTCGATCGCGGTGTAGCAGTTGGCCAGCGTCTGGGCTTCTACGCCCTGGCCGGCGTCCACCACCAGCAGTGCGCCTTCGCAGGCCGCCAGCGAGCGGGACACTTCATAGGAGAAGTCAACGTGGCCGGGAGTGTCGATAAAGTTAAGCTGATAGGTCTGCCCATCCTGCGCTTTATAATCCAGCGTCACGCTCTGCGCCTTGATGGTGATGCCGCGCTCGCGCTCCAGATCCATGGAATCGAGCACCTGCGCAGCCATTTCACGGTCGGTCAAGCCACCGCAGATTTGGATAATGCGGTCAGACAGCGTCGACTTACCGTGGTCAATATGGGCAATAATGGAGAAATTTCGTATATGCTTCATTATAAAAGTTTTTCTGCCTTGGTATTTCTGAATTACTCGCCTATAGAAACCCGCATGGACCTAAAGCGACAGTGAATGGGTGAGGCCGTCTTGCACCTGAATCGCTGCATTCTACATGCCACACCACTGAAAACCTAGCGATCGGTGCAGTGAAGGCACTCTATTATGCGCCGCTAAATGTTACAGGGCGCCCCGGCGGGTGAAAACAGATGTTAACGCGGACGATGCGGCCTGAACCCAAGGCTTGCCGGTGCTTCGTGGCCGTCAAACTTCGGCGCTAATACATAACCGGCCACAGCGCAATAAACCCTCTCCGAAATTATAAAAAAAGAATATTTGGATCAACCTCTTAGAATTCCATTTTGCCTCACTTCCTTTAGGAAAAACCCCATATACGCCACCACCGTCCCTCGGATAGAAAGGGCATGAGCTCCGCGACAAAACATTATTCAGGGCACTACATCGGCAGCCCACCGGGGTTCACCAGCATATCTGCGTACGTTGATTGGAAGGTGCATTATGATCGATAAAGGGCAAATGCTGAGCCGGCACGATTTTTCAAAGGTCAACTGGGGCATACTGGCGGCGGCGGCACTGCTGTTTAGCGTGGGGGCAGCGCTGTTGGTGCTGCCGCTGCTGAGCAGCATTGACGAGAGCCAGGTCATCACGCTGTTGCAAGCCGGCGCGGGCACGATTTTACTCGGCTGTACGCTGCTGGCGCTGCGGCATTATCTGCGTCCGACGCTGACCTATCGTCTGTACGAGCACGGCGTGCGGGTCTTTGACAGCCACCATCACAAAGAGCGTTTTATCCCGTTTGAGAAGATCGGCGACATCTATCGTTTTCGCGGCGGCCAGGCTTTTGGCGGGCTGTTTGACGTTACGGCGTTCCGCGCCGGTGCAGATCAGCCCTGGTGCACGGTTTTCAGCAACGTCGCCCACTCGTGGCGATTGGCGGACGTGATCGTCGACCAACAGCTGCAGCAGCGCGGGCCGCTGGCGCTGAATGCGCTCTATCAGGGGGGAACGGTATCGTTTCACACCATAGAGGGCGACGCGCGCTGGCTGTGGCAGTTGCTGCTCGGCAAGCAGCAAGGCACGCCGACCGAAACGCTGCGGCTGAGCGCCACCCTGCTGACGACGGAACGGGGAAACGTGCCTATCGAACAGATCCGCGCGTTGGAAAATCATCCGCAGCGCGGCATCCGCTTATTCGACGGCCAGGGAAATGTGCTGTTCGCGATTAACTACGATTCGCTGCTCAGCGCCGATCTATTCATCGCGCTGTTGGAGCATATGATCCACAACCGCATCCCCGCCTATCACAACCCGGCGATGACGCGGCCATCGGTTTAAATCAGCGGGGAGTTTTCCGCCTGCATGCGTATCGCGGTAGGCGGCAACCCAATTTGCAGCACCACCGGCTGGTAATCCGCCTGCTCGCCCAGACGTCGGGCCAAGCGGCGAGCCAGCATAAAGGCCGCACCGCCGCCCAACACGGCGCCAACTGCCGCCGAGGCGTCGCTGCCGAAACAATATTGCAGCAACGCGCCGCCCACCATCATGCCCAGCAGCGGCGTCAGGTAAACCAGCATGGCGGAGCGCAGCAGGCTGCCTTCCGCGATGCCGACCTCGACGCGCTGCCCCGGTTCGAGCGGCTGATCGATATGTACCTGCAGCTGATGCTCGGTTTCCGGCACCAGCTCGTTCAGCGCACGCGCGCCACAGCCGGAGCGCGCAGTGCAACTGCCGCAGCCGGCCTTGGGTTCACAGCGCAGCAGCGCTACGCCCTGTTGCCACGAAACCACCGTGGCCCACTCTTTCATCATTACGGCGATACCTTGAAAGAAATGCTGTCGGCGATGCGCTTGGCCGTCGCCGGCGGCAATTCGCCCACAATCGTGATTTCGTTGCCCGCGCGCACTTCGGTCTGAATGGTGCGGCGCCCCTGACGGTAGTACTGCTGCCCGGCGCCGCTGCCCGCCGGGCTGACGTTGACCGAGAAACTGAACAGGCCGTCGCTGTAGAGCCGGGATTCCACCGGCACGGCGACGTTCGGCAATTTGCGGCGATTGCGCGCCACCTCGTCCACGCCGGCCGGCAGCCAGCCGGTGCTCCAGCTGAGCTGGACGTTTTCCACCGCCGGCAGCGACAGCAGCGGCGGCAGGTTGGCCTTGAGCAGCCCCTGCATCGCGCCCTGCACCTCGGCGCCGACCGCAAAGGAGATCACCCGATATTGCTCCAGCGTTTCGCCGTCGCGATCGAGCAAATCCACCCGCAGCGGCAGCTTGGTGTCTTCGTCCATCCAGACGATGTAGCTGTAGCGGGAACCGTCGCGCGCCACCACGCGCAGCACTTCACACGGCCGATCGGCGATGCGGGTGCTGCCCACGGAGATGAAGTCGTAATACTTCGCCAGACGGGTGAAATCGGCATAAACGATCGCCGGCAGCGCATCGACGATGTGATCGCCAGTGAGCGTGAACGGCTCCAGACCGGGTTCGAAGTAGCTGATCCCGCCGCCGCGCTGCAACACTTCGCGGCGCGGGCCATCCATATGCAGCAGCTGGCCGAGCGGCACGTTGCCGATCACCGCATGGCGATAGCGCAACGACTCGATTCCCTGCTTGCTGACGCTGATGTAGGCGAGCTCGTAATTGAGAGAACGGCTGGCGCTGCTCATCTGTTGCAATAACGCCCCGGACGCAGTTGGCTGCGCCGGGGCGATGCTGGAATAGAGCAGGCTGCCCGTCAATAAACAAACGGAGAACCAGATTTGCTTCATTACTGCTGTTGCATTCCTAAAGACTGAGTTCCGGGAACCTGAATGGCAGCCTGTTGCGGGTTGCCTTGCTCAAGCTGCAGCTGATCCGAATGCAGGCGACGTTGCAGTTCATAGTCCTGCAGCATGGCGTTGATACGCTTGCGCTGTTCCTGCACCTGCTGCTGTTGGCCGCTGCCGGTGGAGAAACTGTCGGCAGGAACGCCCAGGCTGACCGGCGAGGCCTGCCCCATGATCGGCAGCGTGGTGAAGGCCGGCGATTCGGACGCGTTCGATGTCGCAGAAGGCTGGTTGTAGTGCTGCACGCCGACGATCACCGCCAGCGACACGCAGGCCGCCATGCCGATTTGCGTAATCTGGCTCGCCCAAGGACGCACTTTGTCCCAGAACGGCATTTTCTGCCAGGTGTGAGGCTGCGGCTGAGATTCCTGAACGGCGGAAGGCACCAGCCGGGCGGGTTCTTTCTCAAGTGCAGCGGCGACGCGATCGGCGATGTCGAGATGCATCACTTGTCCGACATCACCTCGCAGTGTGTCACGTATCAGGTGATAGCTCTGCCAGCTTTGTTGAAGCGTTCGATCTTGCGACAGAGAACTCAACAGCTCGCTGTCGAACGATTCACCATCCATCAGAGCGGAAAGCTTTTCTTTCTGCATGCCTAAGTACCCTTCCTGTGCCCGCCATTGCTAACGCTGGATCAGCGGTTGAACTTTATTATCGATAGCTTCCCGGGCGCGGAAAATACGCGAACGTACGGTTCCGACCGGGCAATCCATGATGGCGGCTATTTCTTCGTAGCTTAGACCATCCAACTCCCGCAGGGTAATCGCCATGCGAAGATCCTCAGGGAGAGACTCTATGGTACGGAAAACTATCTGTCTCAGCTCTTCTGACAACATTAAGTTCTCAGGGTTCGAAATTTCTTTCAGTGCGCCCGCACTTTCGTAATTTTCCGCATCGTTGGCGTCCACATCACTGGATGGCGGACGGCGCCCCTGAGCAACCAGATAATTCTTTGCCGTGTTCACGGCGATTCGATACAACCAGGTATAAAAAGCGCTGTCGCCACGGAACGATTCCAGTGCGCGATAGGCCTTGATAAACGACTCCTGCACCACATCGGGCACATCGCCCTGCGGCACATAGCGGGAAACGAGACTCGCCACCTTATGCTGATAGCGCACTACCAGTAGGTTAAACGACTTCTGGTCGCCCTTTTGGACCCGCTCGACCAGAACTTGATCCGTTAACTGCTCGCTCATCCGAGGTAAACTCTCCCCAAATCCGTCTCCACGCGTAAAATTGTACTGCCAGCCATACATTATTTTCCTGAGCAAGCACTCGCTTGGAGTTCATATAGAACACGAAGTTCCATATCGCCATTGTTTTTTCTGTTGATGTCACCCTATCCGTGGCTTTTGCCCGGACAGTTAGGCTAACATGAAATTCACTCTTCTTCTGCACACATCATACGTTATGCAACCATCATCTGAACATGTTAGCGATGTACTGATCGTCGGCAGCGGCGCTGCGGGCCTGTCACTGGCGCTGCGCCTGGCGCAGCATTGCAAGGTTACCGTTCTCAGCAAGGGGCCGCTCAGCGAGGGAGCCACCTTTTACGCCCAGGGCGGGATCGCCGCGGTGTTCGATGAGACGGACAGCATTGCCTCACACGTTGATGACACTTTGATTGCCGGCGCCGGCCTGTGCGACAAAGAGGCCGTCGAATTCATCGCCGGCAACGCGCGCCACTGCGTGCAATGGCTGATCGATCAGGGCGTGCTGTTCGACACCGAGGTCAACGCGCAGGGCGAGGAGCATTATCACCTCACGCGCGAAGGCGGCCACAGCCATCGCCGCATCCTGCACGCCGCAGACGCTACCGGTAAGGAAGTAGAGACCACGCTGGTAGGGAAAGCAAGCGCTCACCCCAATATTTACGTGATGGAACGCCGCAACGCGGTCGACCTTATTACCTCGAACAAAATCGGCCTGCCGGGCACCCGCCGAGTGGTGGGCGCTTACGTCTGGAACCGCGAGCTGGAGCGGGTGGAAACCTATCGCGCCAAAACGGTGGTACTGGCCACCGGCGGCGCGGCCAAGGTGTACCAATACACCACCAACCCGGACATCTCCTCCGGCGACGGCATCGCCATGGCCTGGCGCGCCGGCTGCCGGGTCGCCAACCTGGAGTTCAACCAGTTCCACCCGACCTGCCTGTTCCACCCGCAGGCGCGCAACTTCCTGCTGACAGAAGCGCTGCGCGGCGAAGGCGCCTACCTGAAACGCCCGGACGGCAGCCGCTTTATGCCGGATTTCGACCCGCGCGGCGAACTGGCCCCGCGCGATATCGTCGCCCGCGCCATCGACCATGAAATGAAGCGCCTGGGCGCCGACTGCATGTACCTGGACATCAGCCACAAGCCAGCGGAATTCATCACCCAGCACTTCCCGATGATCTACGAAAAGCTGCTGACGCTGGGCTTCGATCTGACTCGGCAACCGATCCCTATCGTCCCGGCGGCGCACTACACCTGCGGCGGCGTGATGGTCGATCAGCACGGCCGCACCGATCTCGACGGGCTGTACGCCATCGGCGAGGTCAGCTACACCGGCCTGCACGGTGCCAATCGCATGGCGTCGAATTCACTGCTGGAGTGCCTGGTTTACGGTTGGTCGGCGGCGGAAGACATTCTGCAGCGCCTGCCGTTCATCCAGCAGGCCAAACAGGTGCCGCACTGGGATGAAAGCCGGGTGGACGATGCGGACGAACGGGTGGTGATCCAGCACAACTGGCACGAGCTGCGGCTGTTCATGTGGGATTACGTCGGCATCGTGCGCACCACCAAGCGCCTTGAGCGCGCCCTGCGCCGCATCAATACGCTGCAGGCGGAAATCGACGAGTACTACGCTCACTTCCGCATCTCCAACAACCTGCTGGAGCTGCGCAATCTGGTGCAGGTGGCCGAACTTATCGTGCGCAGCGCCATGGCGCGCAAAGAGAGCCGCGGCCTGCACTACACGCTGGACTACCCGGATTTGCTGCCGGAAGCGCAGCCGACCATTTTGCAGCCTTAAACCATGCGACAGGGCGCCTTATCGGCGCCCTTTTCCTTTCAGTAAAACAGATAGAAGTCGGCGATCAACCGGCGGAAATCGTCGGTATAGCTGCCGTCGGCCTGTTTGATCGCCAGCGCCTGCTCCCGCAGCGGCGTTTCCTTACGCGTCAGCGCCAGCAACATCCGGTGCGGCGGCGTATCGGCCCGATCGCTGACGTTCACTTTCGCCGCCGTGTGCCAACCGCTTTGCTGCGCCAGGCTTTCAAATTCGGCGCCTATGTCGTGCGGCAGCACCACGCAAAACGTTCCTTGCTCCACCAGCAGCTGCGCCGCGCAGGCCAACAGCGCGTCGTGCGTCAGGGTTTCGGTGTAACGCGCGTTGTGGCGCGCCTGGTCGCGGCAGGCCACCGCCGGCTCGAAATACGGCGGGTTGCTGACGATCAGATCATACTCAGCGACATGCTGCTGCGCATAATGATGAATATCCTGCGCATGCACGCGGATGCGCTGCGGCCACGGCGATTCCGCCGCGTTTTCGCGCGCCTGGCCGGCGGCGGCTTCGTCCAGTTCCACCGCGTCGACGGTCACCTCGTCGCCGCTGCGCTGCGCCAGCATCAGCGCGATCAGCCCGCTGCCGCTGCCGATGTCCAGCACCCGGCGCGCCTGCCCCACCGGCGCCCAGGCGCCGAGCAACACCCCGTCGGTGCCCACTTTCATGGCGCAACGATCGTGGGCGACAAAGAATTGTTTAAAGGTAAACCCCCCGCGACGCGGGGTAAAATCGGCTTTCGATCGCTTGCTCACACTCACCACCTGGCTATAAAACTGGCGTAGCATAAGGCAATCTGATCGGCGGGAAAAGAGCGGCTTTCCGCTTAAATAGGTGAAGATCGCGGCCAACCCGTCTATAATCGGCGCCCCAAGTAGAGGTAGACCATGACAGCAACCACTTTTTCCGAACTCGAACTCGATGATCGCCTGATCGACGCGCTGCGCGACAAAGGCTACGATCGCCCCACTGCCATTCAGGCCGCTGCTATCCCGCCGGCGATGGACGGGCGCGACGTCTTAGGTTCGGCTCCGACCGGCACCGGCAAAACCGCCGCCTTCCTGCTGCCCGTGTTGCAGCACCTGCTGGACTTTCCACGCAAGAAATCCGGCCCGCCGCGCGTGCTGATCCTGACGCCAACGCGCGAGCTGGCGATGCAGGTCGCCGACCAGGCGCGTGAATTGGCTGCTCATACCTCGCTGGATATCGCCACCATCACCGGCGGCGTCGCTTACATGAACCATGCGGAAGTGTTCAGCGAAAACCAGGACGTGGTGGTCGCCACCACCGGCCGCTTGCTGCAATACATTAAAGAAGAGAACTTCGACTGCCGCGCGGTGGAAACCCTGATCCTCGACGAAGCCGACCGCATGCTTGACATGGGCTTCGCGCAGGACATCGAAACCATCTCCGCCGAAACCCGCTGGCGCAACCAAACGCTGCTGTTCTCCGCCACGCTGGAAGGCGAAGCGATCCGCGAATTCGCCGAGCGCATCCTGAAAGAGCCGGTGGAAGTGGAAGCCGACCCGTCGCGCCGCGAACGCAAAAAGATCCTGCAGTGGTACTACCGCGCCGATGACGTGCAGCACAAAACCGCGCTGCTGATCCACCTGCTGAAACAGCCGGACGTGCAAAAATCGGTGATCTTCGTGCGCAAGCGCGAGCGCGTGCACGAACTGGCCACCTGGCTGCGCGAAGCGGGCATCAACACCTGCTATCTCGAAGGCGAAATGGTGCAGGCCAAACGCAACGAAGCGGTCAAACGCATGATGGATGGCCGGGTTAACGTGCTGGTGGCCACCGACGTTGCCGCGCGCGGCCTGGATATCCTCGATATCACCCACGTATTCAACTTCGACATGCCGCGCACTGCGGATACCTACCTGCACCGCATCGGCCGTACCGGCCGCGCCGGGCGCAAAGGCACCGCCATTTCGCTGGTGGAAGCGCACGATCATCTGCTGCTGGGTAAAGTGGGCCGTTACCTGAACGAACCGCTGAAAGCGCGCGTGATCGACGAACTGCGGCCGAAAACCAAGGTGCCAAACGAGAAGAGCAACGGTAAACCGTCGAAGAAAGTGCTGGCAAAACGCGCGGAAGAAAAAGCGAAAAGCAAAGAAAAAGCCAACAAGGTGAAAGTGCGCCATCGCGACGCCAAAAACGTCGGCAAACGCCGTCAGGCGAAGGCCAAACCGGCCGGCGACGCGCAATAACCGCCACTGTTCAAGAAAAAACCGCCTGTGCAGGCGGTTTTTTTATGGGCGTTTACTGCTGCGCGTAATGCGTGGCCAGGCGGTGCCCCTGCAGCCATTTATCCAGCTCGCGGAACTGCGCCTTCAGCTCTTCATTCTGCAAATGCGCCGGCGTTTGCGAGAAATAAAACTGGAACGCAAAACCCTGCTGATTGCGCGCCCGGGCATCGGCCCCAGCCTGCAACAGCAACAGCGCCAGATGCGGCGCATTAATCTTCGCCGCCAGATGCAGCGGGGTATCCCCCAGCCGATCGCTCAGGGTGGTGTCCGCCCCGGCCGCCAGCAGCAGCCGCAGTTGCTCCTCACGCCCGGCCAGCACCGCCGCCGCAAGCGGTGTGGCGCCGGTAACGGCATTACGCACGTTCACCTGCTTAACCTTGGCCAGCAGCAACCGCAGGTACTGCGCATCGTGCAATATCGCTGCGGTGTGCAGCGCACTGTTGCCGTCCAGCCCCGCCGCCGCCGCATCGGCGCCGAGATCCAGCAACGCCTGCACGCTGGCCGGCTGCTGAGAAAGCACCGCCCACTGCAACAGCGTGACCTGCCGATCGCCCCGTTCGCGCAAACGATCCTGCGTAGCCTGCGCATGGATACCCTGCGTATCGCCGCGCGCCACCGCCTGAGCCAGCGCCAGATTGCTGCAGCCGTCAAACGGTGAAATCTCCTGCCCCATCTGTTGCTCCTTAGCCATCATCAGTAAACCGGTCACCGCGACCAGCGCCAGTAAGGCTATCGCCAGCGCCCGCCGCAAGCGACGCCCTTCAGGCATTGGCCTTCGCCTCCCACGGCTTTTGTTCCGCCATCGAGCTTATCACCTTGTCGATGCCGTGCGCCGTCAGGCTGCGATCGAGATGTTTGCTCGGCCGCCAGTCATCGATACCGGTCAGGGTATCGCTGTTGGCCAGGGTGATGTTGTGGCCAATGGCGTCCGGGATCAGCGAAGTCGACTCCTGGGTGCTGGTCAGCATGTCATATTGCTCGCTGTAACGACGGATGCCGCCGGCTTCGGCATCTTTCTTCGCCGCCGCCGGATCGATACCCAGGCGATTCAGCGTGTAATCCGACACCCCGGCCGCATTGAAGGTGACCGCGACGGTGCCGGTCGCCAGCGCCGCCGTGGCCGCCAGACCGCCGCCGAGCGAATGACCGGCGATCACCAGCGCATCGCCGAAGGCCGCCTTGGCGCTTTTGGCGGCGGCAACCGCCTGATTGTACTGCACATCGTCATAACCCGTCGCCTGCCGCACGTTGCTCAGCCAGTCGCGCCAGTCGTTGGTGCCGGCGAACGCCAACACATACTGCTTGTCGTTGCTGTAAATCCCGGCCTGGAAACCGCTGCCCGCGTCGTGCAGGCTGGCGGGATCGATGCCGAACCCGAGCAACGCGCTGTCGCTCAGACGGTTGAACCCGGCGGCGCCCTGGCCGTTCAGCGAGTAAACGTCCTTGGCCAACAGCGCCAACGCATAATCGCCCTCTTGCGATTGCTGCCCCCGGGTCACGCCCGGCACTGCCGCCGCCGCCGTCGGCGCCGCTGCGGAGAGATCGCCGACCAACGTATTCAACAGATTCTGCGCATTGAGCGTGTTCTGAGAGGGGGTGGCCACCGGCGCGGGACTTGCCGGCGCGGCTGCGGGCTGCGCCGCCGGTGCCGTCTCGGCGATGGCGCGAGATGTAGGGATCGCGGCCACCGGAGATACTGCAGAGGTAAAACTTAAAGGCATACTCATGCCGACTCCTTGTCGATAGACTTTTTATTGAGCACCTGAATAGGTACTGACTTAGCTATCGGCAGGTCGGATGAGTTCTGTATCAGGAATGCTTAACTTTGTGCAAATTGTGATCCACGTTTGGTTTTCGGCCGCCAAACGCAAAAAGGGAGCCGAAGCTCCCTGATTGACTGCGCCGCCGATTACAGGCTTTCGGTAAAGGTGCGGGCGATAACGTCGCGCTGCTGTTCCGGCGTCAGGGAATTGAAACGCACCGCATAGCCGGACACGCGGATGGTCAGCTGCGGGTATTTTTCCGGATGCTTGACCGCGTCTTCCAGGGTTTCACGGCGCAGCACGTTGACGTTCAGGTGCTGGCCACCTTCCACACGCACGGTCGGCTGCATTTCCAGCGGCACTTCACGGTATTCGATCTGGCCCAGATCGCTCACCGCGACAACCTGATCTTCCGCGTAGTTAGCCTTGGCGCACACGCAGCGAGCTTCCGCTTTTTCATCGTCCAGCAGCCAGAAAGAATTCACCAGCGCCTGGTCGTTCGCTTTGGTAATTTGAATACCGGTAATCATTATGTTGCCTCCGTACAAGGGCGTAAAAATTCACGTCGTGAGAAAACCCAATTCTGGTTTCGGCCATTTGGTAAAACCATTGTTGTCTTGTTGTTCTGTATACCAGCCTGACCGGGCCAGTTCTTTGATTAAAGTCAATTTTTACCGGGTAGGCACAGGGCGTGAAGGGGCAAATTTATGTTTTATATCAATTTTCCCGTCGCGCTAAAAAACAATTATTTTTGTAAATTTTCAAAAATAATTGCATTGCAAACGGCGGCGAGAAATGAAAAGCGGGTTTCGCTGCGCGGGCCGACACGGTAAGCTATAGACCATGAATTGCTAAAGAAAACAAAGGAGAGCGTTTATGGCCACCTCCCTCACCTGGCATGACGTGATCGGCAAAGAGAAAGAGCAGCCCTATTTTGTTGAAACGCTCGCCTTTGTTGCCGCTGAGCGCCAGGCCGGTAAGACCATTTATCCACCGCAGAAAGACGTGTTCAACGCGTTCCGCTTTACCGAGCTGGCGGACGTTAAAGTCGTCATCCTCGGCCAGGATCCGTATCACGGGCCCAATCAGGCGCACGGTCTCTCTTTCTCGGTGCGCCCCGGCGTGCCGGCGCCGCCATCGCTGGTGAACATGTATAAAGAGCTGGCGACCGACATTCCCGGTTTCGAACGCCCGGATCACGGCTACCTGCAAAGCTGGGCCGAACAGGGGGTGCTGCTGCTCAACACCGTGCTGACGGTGGAAGGCGGCCGCGCGCACTCGCACGCCAACCTGGGCTGGGAAACCTTTACCGATAAGGTGATTGCCGCCCTGAACGAGAACCGCGAAGGTGTGGTGTTCCTGCTGTGGGGCTCGCACGCGCAGAAGAAAGGCAACTTTATCGACCGCAACCGCCACCATGTGCTGAAAGCGCCACACCCATCGCCGCTTTCCGCCCACCGCGGTTTCCTCGGCTGCCGCCACTTCTCGCAGGCCAATCAGCTGCTGGAGCAGCAAGGGCTCACGCCGATCGACTGGATGCCGCGCCTGCCGCAGGCGTAGTCCAGAGACAAAAAAGGCACCCTCGGGTGCCTTTCTTTATGCCGTTGCCGGGGCGATTACGCCTTGGCCTTGGAGACCGCGACCATCGCCGGGCGCAGCAGGCGGCCGTTCAGCGTATAGCCTTTCTGCATCACCATCATCACGTGGTTCGGCTGGTGATCGGCGGATTCCATCATGCTCATCGCCTGATGCACTTCCGGGTTGAACGGCACGTTGACGTCGCCGACGATTTCGATGCCATACTTGCGCACCACGTCCAGCAGCGATTTCAGCGTCAGCTCGATGCCTTCAATCATCGCGGCCAGTTCCGGATTGTTTTTATCCGCCAGATCCAGCGCGCGCTCCAGGTTGTCGATCACCGGCAGCAGATCGCCAGAGAATTTCTCCAGGGCGAACTTGTGCGCTTTCTCAACGTCCAGTTCGGCGCGGCGACGGATGTTTTCCGCTTCCGCTTTGGCGCGCAGCAGGCTGTCGCGCTCTTGCTGCTGAGCTTCCGCCAGTTGGGCTTCCAGTTCGGCGATACGCGCATCGCGCAGATCGACGCCTTCCGCCGCTTCCGGCAGCGTATCCTCGTGATGAGCGTGTTGTTCCATTTCTTCCGAGACTTGCTCGTTTGGCGTCTTCTGTTCTTTACTACTCATGAATATCTCCGCGTTTTAGCATTAATCTCGCAACTTGGCTTATTATGGGGATCAAAACCGGGGTTTCAAGTCAACCGGTCACAATGTGGGGCATAAACGGGTCCCGGTGAGGAAAATCACAGCAAATGAATAAAAAATTCGCCTGTATTGGCATTGTTGGCCACCCGCGTCACCCTTCAGCGCTGGCAACCCACGAGATGCTGTTCCACTGGCTGGTCGCCCGCGGCTATTCGGTGATGGTAGAACGCCAAATCGCCCATGATTTGGGGCTGAAAGACGCCGTGACCGGCAGCCTGGCGGATATCGGCCAGCGGGCCGACCTGGCGGTGGTGGTCGGCGGCGACGGCAACATGCTCGGCGCCGCGCGCGTGCTGGCGCGCTACGACATCAAGGTGATCGGAGTCAACCGCGGCAACCTCGGCTTCCTTACCGATCTCGATCCCGACAACGCTCTGCAGCAGCTGGCGGACGTACTGGAAGGCGAGTACATCGACGAACAGCGTTTCCTGTTGGAAACCATCGTGCATAAAGAGCACCAGCAGTGCCGCATCAGCACCGCCATCAACGAGGTGGTGCTGCACCCCGGCAAAGTGGCGCACATGATCGAATTCGAGGTGTACATCGACGATCGCTTCGCCTTCTCACAGCGCTCCGACGGCCTGATCATCGCCACCCCGACCGGTTCCACCGCCTACTCGCTCTCCGCCGGCGGGCCGATCCTCACCCCGTCGCTGGAGGCGATCGCGCTGGTGCCGATGTTCCCGCACACCCTCTCCGCCCGGCCGCTGGTGATCAACGGCGACAGCACCATCCGCCTGAAGTTTTCGCAGATCGGCAGCGATCTGGAGATCAGCTGCGACAGCCAGATCGCGCTGCCGATCCAGGAAGGCGAAGAAGTGCTGATCCGCCGCAGCAACTTCCATCTGAACCTGATTCACCCGAAGGACTACAGCTATTTCAACACGTTAAGCACCAAGTTGGGCTGGTCGAAAAAATTGTTCTAAAATCTGCGTCGGCCACTTTACTGTATATAAAACCAGTTTATACTGTATGAAACTACAGTTATGTGTTTATACACAGGAAGGTTCCCATGCTGGCGCAATTAACCATCAGCAACTTTGCTATCGTTCGTGAGTTGGAAATCGATTTTCAACCGGGCATGACGGCGATCACCGGTGAAACCGGCGCCGGCAAATCCATCGCTATCGATGCGCTGGGGCTGTGCCTCGGCAACCGCGCCGACGGCAACGTGGTGCGCCTGGGAGCCGCCCGCGCCGACATCTGCGCCCGCTTCTCGCTGGCGGACACCCCGTCCGCGCGCGAATGGCTGGAGCAGAACCAGCTGGACGACAGCAACGAATGCCTGCTGCGGCGGGTGATCAACGCCGACGGCCGTTCGCGCGGCTTTATCAACGGCACCGCCGTGCCGCTGTCGCAGCTGCGCGAGCTAGGGCAACGCCTGATTCAAATCCACGGTCAACACGCCCATCAGCTGCTGCTCAAGCCGGAGCACCAAAAAGCGCTGCTCGACGCCTACGCCGACGAACCCGCCCTGCTGGCGGCGATGAGCCAGGCCTACCAACGCTGGCATCAGAGCTGCCGCGAGCTGGCGCACCATCAACAGCAGTCCATCGAGCGCGAAGCGCGCAAGCAGCTGCTGCAATACCAATTGAAAGAGCTGAATGAATTCGCGCCGCAGGCCGGCGAGTTCGAGCAGACCGACGCCGAGTACAAGCGCCTGGCCAACAGCGGTCAGCTGCTGACCCTCAGCCAGCAGACGCTGCAGCTGCTGGCCGACAGCGACGAGAACAACATGCTCAGCCAGCTTTACAGCGCCAAACACCTGCTGCTTGAGCTGGCCGGGTTGGACGATAAGCTCAGCGGCCTGCTGGACATGCTGGAAGAGGCCTCTATCCAGATCAGCGAAGCCAGCGACGAGCTGCGCCATTACGCCGATCGCATGGATCTCGATCCCAACCGCCTGCACGAGCTGGAACAACGCCTGTCGCGCCAAATCAGCCTGGCGCGCAAACACCAGGTCGCGCCGGAGGAGCTGCCGCAGCTGCATCAGCAGTTGCTGGATGAACAGCAGCTGCTGTCGCAGCAGGAAAGCGATCATGAACACCTGAACGAGGCGGTTACCCTGCATCACCAGCAGGCGCTGGCGCTGGCGGAAGAGCTGCACCAGAAACGCCTGCACTACGCCGCCGAGCTGACCACGCTCATTACCGACAGCATGCAGGCGCTCTCCATGCCGCACGGCAAATTCAACATCGACGTGCGCTTCGAACCGCAGCATCTGAGCGCCGAAGGGGCCAGCCGCACCGAGTTCTGCGTCTCCACCAACCCGGGGCAGCCGCTGCAGCCGCTGGCGAAAGTCGCCTCCGGCGGCGAGCTGTCGCGCATCGCGCTGGCCATTCAGGTGATCACCGCCCGCAAGATGGAAACCCCGGCGCTGATCTTCGATGAGGTGGACGTGGGCATCAGCGGCCCAACCGCCGCCATCGTCGGCCGCCTGCTGCGCCAGCTCGGCGAATCCACCCAGGTGATGTGCGTCACCCACCTGCCGCAGGTGGCCGGATGCGGGCATCAGCACCTGTTCGTCAGCAAGCAGACCGACGGCACGGTTACCGAAACCCAGATGGCGCCGCTGGATAAACGCGCCCGGCTGCAGGAGCTGGCGCGCCTGCTCGGCGGCAGCGAAGTCACCCGCAATACGCTGGCCAACGCCAAAGAACTGCTGGCCGCATAAAAAAGCTCAACTTTTTCACTTTCCTGCGGTCTGACAGTGACGCTGTTGGCCCGAGAAATATCTAAAGTGCGGCGCGGCGGTGATCCGAAGCCATCTCAACAGCCTGAAAAAGGCCAAGCGCTTGAGGTGCTAAAGGAAAGCCAATGCGTCGCAACGTGAAAGATGAAGGGTATAAAGGTTTCCAACTGCCGCAAGGTCTATTATCATCGGCATCCTATGCCCTAAAGGAATGTGATTACTATGCGCTGTAAAACGCTGACTGCCGCCGCTGTAGTTCTTGTGATGCTGACTGCAGGCTGTTCTACTTTTGAAAAGGTGGTTTATCGTCCTGACATCAACCAGGGGAACTACCTGACGTCGACCGACGTGGCGAAAATCCAGAAAGGGATGACCCAACAACAGGTCGCTTACACATTGGGCACCCCAATGCTGCAAGACCCGTTCGGGACTCAGACGTGGTTCTATGTGTTCCGTCAGCAGCCTGGCCATGAAGATATCACCCAGCAAACGCTGACGCTGACCTTCGACAGCGCAGGCGTGTTGACCGATATCCAGAACAAACCGGCGCTGACCAAGTAATCGGTGCCGCCCGCTCTTCCGGCCCATGAGGGGGCATGATGTTCCTCATGACAGTCGCAGGCTGCAACGCGGAAGAAAAATCAGCTTCAGATAAAAAAATAAGGCGCTTATAGCGCCTTATTTTTTTGCCTTTTCTGCCCGTTGCCGGCGCAGCTCTTTCGGATCGGCTATCAAGGGCCGGTAGATCTCCACCCGGTCGCCGTCGTTCAGCGTATCGCCCAGCTTGGCCGGGCGGCTGTAGATGCCGATTTTGTTGCTCTTGAGATCGATATCCTGGCGCAGCTCCAGCAGGCCCGAAGCCTGGATCGCCTGCTCGACGCTGCTGCCCTCGGCCAGCTTCACCTTGCGCAGGTACTGCCGCTCCGGCAAGGCGTACACCACCTCGACCTGGATGTCAGACACTGTAGACCTCTTTCGCCCGCTGGGTGAATGCCTGCACCATGCTGCCCGCCAGCTCTTTGAACACCTTGCCGAACGCCAGCTCAATCAGTTTGTTGGTGAACTCGAAGTCCAGGTGCAGCTCCACCTTGCAGGCCTCTTCGCTCAGCGGCGTGAACTGCCAGCCGCCCATCAGCTTGCGGAACGGGCCATCAACCAGCTGCATATTGATGCTCTGGTTATCCAGCAGCGTATTGCGGGTGGTGAAGGTCTTGCTGATACCGGCCTTGGCGACGTCCACCGCGGCGGTCATCTCGTTGGAGGTAGCGTTAAGCACCCGGCTGCCGGTGCAGCCTGGCAGAAAATCGGGGTAAGAATGAACATCGTTAACCAACTGATACATCTGCTCGGCGCTGAACGGCACTAATGCAGACCGACTGATCTGGGGCATATCATTTCCTGTAAGACATAAAACGTACAGATAATACCATTTATCTGGCGGCAAACAAAAAATCTGCTACGGGATGAGGGCACCAAAAATGCGAAAAATTGCGCAGGTGCTGAACGGGAAAGGATTTCTTTCGCTGAAGCATCCAGTATAATGAACGCACTATGACAAAGAAAAAAGCACACAAACCCGGTTCCGCCACCATTGCCCAAAACAAGCGCGCGCGTTTCGAATACTTCATTGAAGAAGAGTTCGAGGCGGGCCTGTCGCTGCAAGGGTGGGAAGTTAAATCGCTGCGTGCAGGCAAAGCCAACCTCAGCGACAGCTACGTGACGTTCCGTGACGGTGAAGCCTACCTGTTTGGCGCCACCATCACCCCGCTCAACGTGGCTTCGTCGCATGTGGTGTGCGATCCAACGCGTACCCGTAAACTGCTGCTGAACCGGCGCGAGCTGGACACCCTGCTCGGCCGCGTCAACCGCGAAGGTTACACCGTGGTGGCCTTGTCTCTGTATTGGAAAAATGCCTGGAGCAAGATCAAGATCGGCGTAGCCAAAGGCAAGAAAGAGCACGACAAACGCGATGACATCAAAGATCGCGAATGGCAGACGGCGAAAGCCCGTATCATGAAGCACGCCAATCGTTAAGCCGCTGGCTTATCGAGGTAAACTTCTGGTATACTGCACAAAGTTACTTGGGGCTGATTCTGGATTCGACGGGATTTGCGAAGCCCTAGGAGCATGCCGAGGGGCGGTTGGCCTCGTAAAAAGCCGCAAAAAAATAGTCGCAAACGACGAAAACTACGCTTTAGCAGCTTAATACCCTGCTTAGAGCCCTCTCTCCCTAGCCTCCGCTCTTAGGACGGGGATCAAGAGAGGTCAAACCCAAAAGAGATCGCGTGGACGTCCTGCCTGGGGCCGAAGCGTTAAACTCAATCAGGCTAGTCTGTCAGTAGCGTGTCCATCCGCAGCTGGCCGGCGAATGTAAAGATTGGACTAAGCATGTAGTGCCGACGGTGTAGTAATTTCGGACGCGGGTTCAACTCCCGCCAGCTCCACCAAATAAAACAAGGGGTTACGTGAAAACGTAGCCCCTTTTTCTATTCCAATGGTGGCAAAATTGCGACAAGCTTTTGGACTGGCGACAAAAGAACCCGCTTTGAAAGCGGGTTCTTTTTAAA
Organism: Serratia sp. CY71090; assembly: GCF_052166845.1. Lineage (NCBI taxonomy): Bacteria > Pseudomonadati > Pseudomonadota > Gammaproteobacteria > Enterobacterales > Yersiniaceae > Serratia > Serratia sp. CY71090. The sequence goes on from NZ_JBJNOA010000008.1 coordinate 193,720, forward strand.
AAATCATGTGCCCTTGCCCATCTTTTCCCGGATGTGGGGGCGCAGAAGAAATCACATTAGGCTTAATGATATGCCTAACAAATGTTTCCATGGTCAGCAATGCACATGCGGAGGCGTTTACGTTTGGCGATCCGATCCCCGTTATGGACCGCCGGGAATTATTTGATTACCTGGAGTGCGTACAGGTGGACCGCTAGTACGAACCACCGATCAGCATGGATGGCCTAGCGCGAACTTACCGCGCCGCCGTACATCACTCCAGCGCCATTCAGGTAAAACGCAATATTCTTACCAGTACCTTCATCCCTCACCGCTGGCTGTCTAAACAAGCCTTTTCCCGGTTCGCCCAGGACTTTCTGGTATTTGGTAACGCGTATCTTGAAAAACGCTTGAACCGGTTAGGCCAGATCTTGGAGCTGCGCGCCTCGCTTGCCAAATACACTCGCCGCGGCATTGACCAGGACACCTACTGGTTTGCACAGTATGGTCACAACTCACAGCCCTATCAGTTCGATGAGGGAAGCGTGTTTCATCTAATGGAACCTGACGTTAACCAGGAGCTATACGAAATGCCGGAATACCTCTCTGCCATTCCTTCCGCACTGCTGAATGAATCGGCCACGCTATTTCGCCGTAAGTATTACCTAAACGGTAGCCATGCTGGTTTCATCATGTACATGAGCGACCCCGCAGCAGATCAGAAAGACGTGGACAACATACGCGAAGCACTTAAAAAATCGAAAGGGCCAGGCAACTTCCGCAACCTGTTTATGTACAGCCCGAACGGCAAGAAGGACGGCATTCAGATCATCCCGCTGTCAGAAGTCGCTGCGAAAGATGAATTTCTTAACATCAAGAATGTGAGCCGTGATGACATGCTGGCTGCTCACTGCGTGCCGCCGCAGTTGATGGGGATTATTCCAACGAATACTGGGGATTTGGTGATGTGGAGAAAGCAAGCCGAGTCTTTGTCCGCAACGAATTGATGCCGCTGCAGAAGCGAATGCAGGAGTTAAACGAATGGCTAGGAGAAGAATTGATCCGCTTTGATACCTATACTTTAGAACCCGTAGAAACATAAAAAAAGTGCCTGCATTAGCAGGCACTTTTTTATTCTTTTATCAAAGTATCCCAAACGCCTTCGTCATCAACTTCTTCGACAACAATATTGATGCTGCAGTGTACATGAGTGTCGCTAATCCTCACGTAATTAAACAGTCTTGATTTGACTTTACCGTTAAACTCCTCTCGGCCACCACGATTTGCAATGGCCACATAATCTCCCACGTTAGGAAGCATCAGCAAGGGATTATGGTCTGAATGGCTGCTTACGATATCTCCATCATCAATTGGCCTCTGATGTCCCTTTGGAATGTATTGAAAATCATAGCTGTAGGTAGTTTTCATACTTAGTCCTTTGTTTAGGTTGTAGTTCTTACTAAAACCAAATGTAATTAGTTTTAATACAATGCATTTCAAAAGGCGTCAACCACAGGATGACATCCGTGTGAATGAGGCAGAAATAGAAGAATTTAGAATGTCTGATAAAGGTCAATCATCTCACTATCAATCCCCTTCTGCCTGCTGTACCTGGGATAGATTTCAACATTTACCTCACAAGCGCGCGCTCGTAGCCCCGCCACGCCTGCCCGCTTTACGTAGTGGTTTTCATGCACCTGCATGATATAGGCGAAAACCCGCCAGAACTGGCGGGCTTGGACATAAACGATCCTCTAACGACCATTCATTTTCATGCAGCATAGTCATGCATTCAGCAGATGCTTAAAATTTAATCGTCTAACTTTTTTACAATCTCAGCAATCCGAGCAACGGTGGCTTGCTTCTCGGTGTATTCCCGATACGAATTTTGAGCACTGTTGATTAAACCGTCATAGTAAACAACTCTGCCATTAACAGACTGTAACTGAAGGTTAGTGTATGAAGGGTCGAAAGAATAATCTGAAGGTTCACGACCCAAAACAAAAATGACGTCTATTGATGGCGTTGATGATGGTTCCATAGTTTTAGCGCATTTAATCACAGCTTGTCTGTATTTATTTCCTTGGGCTACCAACGTTGCAACAGAAGTCAATACACTTGCTCTTTTAAGCTCAATGATAATATGCTTACCTGCCGATGAACGATATTTTATATCAATACGTCCTTTTCGCTCATCATCAGTAAGCCCAGCATCAATTTTATCCCACTCTTGGTTAACTCTAGACTCCATAATTTGGGAACCATCAATTCTTTCCCAAGAAGGGTCTAATAACCAAAGGTGCTCAAAAAGATAACGTTGTAAAACCTTTTCCTTTTCATCGTTATCAACCAGCCCCTTGAAGCTTTGAATAACATCCACTCGACTTTTTGCAATTTCATAATATAGCGTAGCCTCTAGATCATCTTGTTTTTCTAGAAGCGGCAACAGTTTTTCAGCATTAAATATAACTGCCTCGGCTAATTCCCGTGACATTTCTTTTATTCGTAAACGCTCAAACGCAAAGATAGCGTGCTTGAATAACTCCTTTTTCTCTTGAGGCTTATCTTCTAGAGGTAAAGACTCAATCTGAGCAATCATTTTTTCCGCATATCCTTGTGAAGCTGGCTTTAATGAGCTAATCCATTCCACAAGAACAGGGTTTGACTCTTTTGCTTCCTTAGCACCTTGCATTTCACGTAAAGCGCTCCATTGACCAGCAACTTTTCGCAATGCAATTTTAACTAATGATTTAAGGTATTGATATCTAGGATCATCCTCAACAACACGTTGTCTATCGCTTGTTGCAATATCTTCATCTTCATCTGTATCTAAAAAATCCGCCTCAAGCTGACCAGTTAGATATTTTGTATATATACCGCCATCATTGATATCATCCAAAATATTTTCTTGGAACAGTCTTCCCCTAGACAAAACAACTATGCTGTTAAGATTCCCTTCTGGGGTATTTAATTGACTAGGTTGTTTAATACTTCCAATCCATCCTTTGATGTTCCATTTTGGATCGAAACGCGGACTCTCTACCAAGGCAGAGGATATATCAGTTACTGTAATTAGCCCTGGACATTCCTTTAAAAAATCTATTCCAGAATTAAGATCCCACACAAACTGAACATGCTTTAAATCTTCACGCTCTTTTGCAGTAACCTCAACCCCATCTACATAAACTTTAAAATCGTTGCTACCAATAATTGAGAATCGTCTGGCTAATTTTTTACGCAGCGCTGATGCAGTTGCAGGTATTCGGGAACGATTTAAATCTCGTAAAGTTACAAGAGTGCCTTGGCTAACAGTAACCTGAGATGCATCAAGCGGCTCCGGGTAATATCTACCTGCGCCACTATTAATAGCATGTTCAATTGCGGGCACTTCCATAATTAAGCCGTGTTGCTCGCCATCTTTAATAGATTCAACGATTACTGTCTTTGCAATCGAAAATAATGATAATTTACCTATACCTTTCCTTCCCATGGGCAAACGCCCCTTGGGAGTTAAAAGTTGGTCTTTATTATTTCTTTTTTGGTAACCAACAGTTAGGTATTTTGAATTCATATCATTAATGGTCATTCCAAAACCATTATCTGATATAGTGATCTCGTCAGGTGTAAGTTTTATATGAACCTCGGAAGCATCAGCATCCCAAGCATTAGCAACAGTTTCAGTAATCACTGCAGCCACATTACTATAGAGGTTGATACCCAGATGCCCTAAGACGCTCAAACTTACCTGCATCTCATAGGTATGCGTAGATAATTCACCCTGCGGTAAAACTTCACTGTGCTCCGCCATCAGCCCTGCTTCCCCTCATAGACTATTAATAAGTGACTTCCCAACTACCTCCCCTAGTTTTACCGGAACTGCATTTCCGATCAAGCGGCCCACAGTAGCAAATGTGATCTTTTCGCCAGGTTCAGAAAAAACATAGTTGCCCGGAAAGCTTTGAAGGATTGCAGCCTCACGTAAAGAGATAGCCCTATCCTGCTGTGGGTGACCAAATCTACCATTACCAAATCCGAAACAAAGTGTGGTCATTGTAGGAGCTGGCTCGTCCCATTTCATACGTCCGTAAACACTAGTATAGGTTTTACCGCTACTTTTTTTATGGCACGCTGCCACCAACTCTGGATCCCAATCCCTCCATGTTCCACCGGGTTTTGATTGGCGTATCCTTTCTAAGTTCAATGGACTCATACCTTGAGCCACATGCAGGGGGTCTTTAGCATCAGACTGACCTGGTTTTATCTCTGGCAAATGCGAAATGACATCTTTAACTGTCACGTAATTGTCTTCTGAATGAGTTGGAGGGATTAACGCAACGTCGTTAATCTTTGAAGCAAGTAAAACTAATCGCTGTCTTTTCTGAGGAACACCGTATTGTTGGCAATCTACAATACCATGCCAAACTTTATACCCACTGGTCTTAAGGTCTTTTACAAACTCAGTGAAAATCTTATGCTTTTGTAACCTTGGAACATTTTCCATAGTTATCAGATCAGGATCGCACTCTTTAACCAAACGACCAAACTCACCTAAAAGCTTCCACTTACCGTCCTCAGACTCAATTTTACCCTTGCGATAGCTCGAGAATGGTTGGCATGGAGCACAACCAGCAAGCAACCTTAGACCATCTGAGGGCCACAAACGCATCAGATCCTGTCCGGTCACATCGCTAATGTCCGAATTTATGTATTTAGTCTTATTGTTATGCTCATAGGCCCACTGGCAATCCGGATCTAAATCAATACCAGCAATTACATTTATCCCAGCTTGTATTAGTCCATGGGTCAAACCACCCGCACCGCAAAAAAGGTCAATTGCATAAATTTTAGACATAACTTCCTCTCCGTTAACGCCTCCTATTTTAGCTAAGAATGGCTAAGACATCGAGCGACTTCAATACCATAAAGCAATCATTCATAAGCTATTGAAATAGTTGATTTATAGATATAAAACGACTACTAAAGGCAGAAATGTATCATCAAAAGCATGTTTATCATAACCTTTCGACTCCAACATCAATGAAGACTGACCTGCCCCCAGGATTAGATACAACCTTCAGTTAGTAATGTCGGTTGGTTTTTCTTCATATTTCCTGTTTCGCCAGTCCGTTGCGAATTCAGCTGGTGTCTGGTAATCCAGCGATGAATGGGGACGGCACTCGTTATAATCCTGCCGCCAGTCATTAATCGTTTTCCGGGCATGAAGAATATCGCTGAACCAGTGTTCATTCAGACACTCATCGCGAAAGCGTCCGTTAAAACTCTCAATAAATCCGTTCTGCGTTGGCTTACCTGGCTGGATAAGCCGTAGTTCCACACTATGCTCAAAGGCCCATTGATCGAGCGCGCGGCAGGTAAATTCCGGGCCCTGATCGGTTCTTATTGTCGTCGGATACCCCCGAAACAACGCGATGCTGTCCAGAATACGCGTGACCTGAACGCCTGAAATACCGAAAGCAGCGGTGATCGTCAGACACTCCTTCGTGAAATCATCCACACAGGTCAGGCACTTGATCCTGCGACCGTTGGCCAGTGCGTCCATAACGAAATCCATCGACCATGTAAGGTTCGGTGCATCCGGGCGCAGAAGCGGAAACCGTTCGATCGCCAGCCCTTTACGGCGTCGTCTGCGTTTTACGCTCAGTCCATTAAGGTGGTAAATACGGTATACCCGCTTGTGATTGACGTGAAGGCCCTCCCTACGCAGCAACTGCCAGATACGCCGATAACCAAAACGTCTGCGTTCAAGCGCCAGCTCAGTAATACGCCCTGATAAATGTGCATCAGCAGCCGGACGCTGAGCATCATAACGGCAGGTCGACAGGGACAAACCTGTAAGTCGGCAGGCACGACGTTGCGACAGACCGGTCGCATCACACATCAACACCACGGCTTCCCGCTCTGGCCTGTCGTCAGCACTTTCGCCCCAGAGCCACCTGAAGCGCCTCCTTATCCAGCATGGCTTCGGCAAGCAGCTTCTTGAGCCTGGCGTTCTCTTCCTCAAGCGACTTTAGGCGCTTAACCTCGGGCACCTCCATACCGCCATACTTCTTGCGCCAGGTGTAAAAGGTGGCGTCGGAAATGGCGTGCTTACGGCAGAGCTCACGGGCAGAAACCCCGGCTTCAGCCTCGCGGAGGATACTGATGATCTGTTCGTCGGAAAAACGCTTCTTCATGGGGATGTCCTCATGTGGCTTATGAAGACATTACTAACATCGGTGTGTATTAATCAACAGGGAGCAGGTCACAAGTAACGAAGACATACGCGTCCCTTATTTTTCTCCTTTTTGACCATGTATTTAGCCAATTGGCCATGATGGATTTTTTGATAAACAGAGCCGCGAGAAATGCCTTCCCATTCCGCGAACTCTGCAGGTGTAGCCATCTCTTTTGGTACTCGAATTGAAATATCTGTGCTCATAGTGCAGTATCTCTTAGTTTGTTTTCGTTTCATCTCGTTTTATGTGGTTTGGTTTTGCTTTTCAAACCATGAGCGGATATTATGGTCACTTTTTATATGCATCAAGGGTTTGATTATGAGTTTAATCAAGGCAGGGAATGACAGTGGTGGCCGTGATGCGATCAACAGGCTTATTAAGGCCTACAATTTCAGCTCACGTCAGCAGCTCTGCGAACATTTGGAAGTATCTAAAAGCACCATGGCTAACAGATACTTAAGAGATAGCTTTCCCGCTGAGTGGGTAATTCAATGCGCCCTAGAAACAGGAATTTCCCTTCTATGGCTGGCTACCGGCCAGGGGGATATGTATGCAAGTGAGAACGAAGAAAAGAATCTCAAAAACTACTCCCCCCTCACGGTAAGACCACTTTCTAAAATCGTTGCTCCCAGTATCAAACATGCTGAGCTGAAGAACGGCGAGCTGCAGCCGTGTGATGAAATCCTTCTCGATAGCAGACTGCTGGATAGTGAATCTTCCAACTCTCTTTTTGTAAAAACAGCTAGTGATAGTTTCGTTGTGGATACGTCTGTGAAACAAATCAGCAACGGTTATTGGCTGGTAGACATTGACGGCGTTAAAAGCTTCGTTAAGATTGCCCGTATTCCTGGCAATAAAATTGTGGTTCATCAGGATGAAGCATCCTTTGAGGGCGCTGTAGATGATGTAGAGGTAGTTGGCCGCGCAGTAAAAGTCATTAAGAGCATCTAACCATGACGATTAGAAAGCAGCCGAACGGAAAATGGTTGTGCGAATGTTACCCGAACGGGCGTGACGGCAAGCGCGTGCGCAAGCAATTTTCGACGAAGGGCGAGGCTATAGTATTCGAAAACTTCACCATGGATGAAGTGAACAAAAAACCGTGGCTGGGTGAAAAGGAAGATCGGCGACATTTGTCAGAATTGATTGAGCAGTGGCATTCACTTTATGGCCAGACGCTCACAGATCCCAAGCGCCTAATGGCGAAACTACAAATTATCTGCCATGGTCTAGGCGATCCCGTGGCCTCTGAGTTAACCGCCGGTGATTTTACTAAATATCGTGAAGCACGATTAAAAGGTGAGATACGTCACGAAGACGGCACGCTAATGTCGCCAGTAAAGCCCCGCACGGTAAACCTGGAACAGCGTAACTTATCATCCGTTTTTGGCACCTTGAAAAAGCTGGGTCACTGGTCAGCGCCTAACCCGCTCGCCGGGCTACCAACATTCAAAATCGCAGAAGGTGAGTTGGCGTTCTTGGCCTCGGACGAAATTAAACGCCTGCTTGATGCCTGCGCTGATTCTCAAAGTCCTAGTCTATTGATGATCGCAAAGGTATGCCTGGCTACCGGCGCGCGGTGGAGTGAAGCCGAAAACCTTCAAGGTCATCAGTTATCAAAATATCGAATCACCTATACCAAAACCAAAGGCAAGAAAAACCGAACTGTACCGATATCTCAGAAGCTGTATGACGAACTCCCCAAAAACAGGGGAAAGCTATTCACGCCATGCAGAAAAGCTTTTGAGCGAGCAGTAAAGCGGGCCGGTATCGACTTACCTGAAGGCCAATGCACACATGTGCTTCGCCATACATTTGCCAGTCACTTTATGATGAACGGCGGAAACATACTGGTACTTCGAGATATTCTGGGTCACGCCGATATAAAAATGACGATGATTTACTCTCATTTTGCACCAGAACATCTTGAAGATGCAGTTACAAAAAATCCACTAACAAACTTGTACAAATAAAATGACCGAAATAAAATTAGCCAGCAAATCATTAACAGAGTTATTAGAGAAGTTATTCTCTGACGAATCTTTAAACCCTCCATTTGAATTAAAAAAAGATATTGTTTCAGACTTCAATGAGCGATGCAATAAATTCATACAACTAATTAAAGAGTACTCAAGCAGTAACAAAACAAAACTCAAAATAGAATTACTTTTAAATAGAGTTCATGAGTTAAAAGACGGTATAGAAACATGTCTTCAAAAATTTTTATCCGGTGATATTAAAGCTGCTTATGAATGTTTTGAATCAATGCTTGAGCCAGATAGAATCAACAAGCACATTCTATATGTTACAGTTCCATTAAAGTCTATTTGCAACGACAAACAACCGTTGTATCGCGTGAGAAAATCAGATACTCCACTATCAACAAGAACTGATATTTTTCATATCCCATTTTCAAAGCGCCATTTAGTTAGTGCTCAGCGATATTCAGTTGCGGGACTACCATGCCTCTACTTAGGAACATCTTTGTACGTTTGCTGGCAAGAAATGAAGAAACCGGATTTTGATAAATTATATATTTCGGCTTTCACAACAGAGGATTCAAACTCCAGAATCCTAAATTTTGCTCCGAGCCTACTAAATAATATTTATAAAGATGATGAATCAGCAATATCTCTCGTTCAAAGAAAGGCTTCCTATCTCACACTTTGGCCGTTAATAATCGCCTGTAGTTTCATTAAAAAACATGACAATTCACACTTCATGCAAGAATACATAATCCCAAACTTACTAATGCAATGGATAAGCCAGCGTATCCAATCCCCTATTGTAGGAATATCCTATTTCTCAACTAGAATGAAAAAAAGCAAAGATTCATTAAGATCGATAAACGTTGTGTTTCCGCCCAAAGCTACTTATAAGCAAACTGAAGAAAATGATTTTAGCCCCCGCCTTTCTTCTTTGTTTGATTTTACACCTCCGATTTCTTGGCAAGTACTTAAAACATTAGATTACCAGAATTTCGGTGATAAAACGGAAGAGCAAATTGAAGCAATGGAGCACTTAAAATTTCGAGAGAAACGGTTTGGAATTACAGACTTCGATGAGGACCTTGTGAAACTGTACCCCTTGACAGATTTTTATAAACTTGAAGTATGCATCGATAGCATTTTCGATTACGACAAAATCGACGCGCTGACCTAGATTCAATGGCGACAATTTGGCGGCAGAGAGTTAAAAACTGATAAACACCGGAAAACACTAAGAAACTGTTTTTAAATGCAAATACATGTTTTCATTATAGTAGAGATGGTATGTAGAAATTTCGGACGCGGGTTCAACTCCCGCCAGCTCCACCAAATACGTCGCCAGTGAACCAGATAGACCCGGCGATAATAGCGAAAAAGCCCACAACTTCGGTTGCGGGCTTTTTTGTTTTTGTCGTATTCCGAAGGCTCGCCCATTGGCCCGGGCTGTTCCGGGCCAATGCGGGCTAGTGATCCAGATAGAGGTAATGCAGCCAGCTGGTCATGCGCAGCAGCACTTTGCGCATCACGGAGACGTGCTCGAAGTGCCCGGTATAGACCGCCGCCTGGGCGCTCACGCCGTCGGGCAGATGATCCAGATCCGGGTTGGCTGCCAGATCGATCATTACGTACACCCCTTCCCGGCCCGGCGTGGCACTCAGGCCCTGCAGTGCGCCACTGGCCTGGTAGCTGCCGTCCGGTATCGCCGGTAGCACCCGGCTCACGGTGCCGCCATAAACCTGTCCCGGCAAGCCGTTGAACACCACTTCAGCCTGATCCCCCTGCGCCAAGCGCAGGATGGCGTTCTGGCGGAATACCGCCACCACCTGGCGCTTTTGCTGCGGGATAAAGATCATCACCGGTTTGAACGGCAAGCGAACCGCCGCCGTGCCCGGCCGCGCCAGCACCTGCGTGACATAGCCATCGCTCGGCGCACGCACCACCGTTTGTTCCAGGTTGTAACGCGCTTCGGCTATTTGCGATTTCAGGCTGGCTATCGTGGCGTCTTCGCCGTCATAGCGTCCGGACAACCGAGCCTGTTCCTGTTGGAACTGGGCTTTCGCCGCCTGCAGTGCGGCGGATTGCGCCTGGTACTGCTGCTGCGCATGGCTGACGTCCTGCTCCGAGAATGGGTTGACCGGCATGGCCGCCCCTTTCGCGTAGCGCTGGTAATCCTTACGGGCACGCTCGTATTCCGCGTTCGCCCGCTGCACGTTGGCGGCGGACTCGCTGAGCGCCGCCCGTCGCGTCCTGATCTCTGCCTCTGCTCCGGCCAAGTCAGCCTCCAGTCTGGTGAGCCGCGCGCGGTAGCGGCTGTCGTCGAGCCGGAACAGCACCTCGCCTTTGCGCAGAAGCACGTTGGTTTTCTGCGTCACTTCAACGATCATGCCCGAGACCTGCGGCACCATCGGCACCGACACGGCAATTTTCTGCGCCCGATCGCTGTACGGATGGTTGTAGTTCATCGTCAGAATCAGCGCGCCGACGATAACGATCCCGCCGAGTACGGCGGTCGGCACGGTCCATTTGTTGACCGGAATGCGGAACAGTTTAAATACGCCGTAGCTCAGCGCCACGTAGCTGAGAATAATGAGCAAATCCATAGGCTACGCTCAACTTACCGTGGGGCCGGGAACCGCCGTCGGCTTTTCCTGCAGGCGTTGTAATTCCGTTTCGAGCAGCGCGATGCGCGCCTGCAGATCCGTTGAGGGTTCCGCCCTTTCACTCATGCCCCAGCCGCGTTCCGGCCGATAGAGCGTTGCCCAGATCCACAGCAGCGGCCAAATGGCGTGTAGCGTAAACAGGCTGACCCAACCGGCAACGTGAATCGCATCCTGATGCGGGTGCCGGCGCTTTTTCGCCAGCAAATAAGGAATGTCATGAATAATAATGACGCCGTAGAATAATATCAGGAATACCGCAATCAGTACGCCTAACGCAAAATAGTTAAGAAACATGTAAAGTCCTGGTTGAGAATAATGGAAATAAATAATCTCTATAGCGTGTTATATTGTCTGATGTCGTTGGCGATGGTATCGATGGCGTTCTTCACGTCGGTGACTTTCAGCTGTGCTTTCTCATTATTAAGATTTTTTCCCGAAGCCTTACGCACCACTTTAATCACTGGCTGGTTGGTCGCGGCATCGATAAACTCGCCTTCCATATAAACCGCACTCTCCATGGTGCGGTGCCCGGTTACGCTTTGCGTGGCGGCGATCAGCAGCGTGATTGGCAAGACTTCATAGACCTGCAGCCCTTTCTTCTGCGTGTCGATCGCCGTGATGGCGCCGCGGAAGATCAGCGTATGCTCGCGCGGCATGTCCACCAGCGTAAAGTGGGTGCCCATCGCCTGTTTAAACTGCTGGTTGGTGTAATTCAGGATATTGTCGAGCGCGCGTTGGCTGACCATTTCGCTCGGTTTCGGCCGCGGGAAATAGATCATCGGTTGATACACCAGATATTGATAACGGGAAAAATCGACGCTCTGATCTTTCCAATATAAAACGTCTTTACCGGACGCGGATTGGCCTTTGTTAATATCGTTATAATTGGTCAGAAAGGTCGAATATTTTTCTTTTTCGGTCACGGCGGACGAGCACGCGGCCAATAATAACAGCGCAGGTAAAATCACCGTTCTTGTTACTTTCATTGACGGATTTCTCTTTATTTTTGTGGATAGCAAATAATCAAATCGAATGATACCTACCCGCCCGTGATAAGTCATATGACAATGCCGCCAAAGATGTATATCATTTTTGATATACATACTCATACGAGCCAGCCAGTGAAAGAGAAAGACTTCCGTATTGAAGAGCTCAGGATTGTAAGCGTCATTGCCGAAACGGCGAGCGTCAGCAAAGCGGCGCAGCTGCTGGATATGCCGCAGTCCAACGTGTCGCGCGCCCTCACCGCGCTGGAGCGGCGGCTGGGTCTGGAGCTGTTCTTGCGCGGCCCGCGCACGTTGTCACTGACCGAGTTCGGCGAACAATTCTTGCGCCGCGCCTCGCAGTTGCTGAACGAGCATAGCGATCTGCTCGATATGGCCGGCACCTATAAGCGCAGTATGAGCGGCGTGGTCACGCTCGGCGCGCCGATAGGCATCCACGCTTTCCTGGCCAGCTATTTGCTGCCGCCACTGCTGCACGCTGCGCCGGCGCTGACTGTCGATCTGGTGACCCGCAACCCCGACGAACGTGAGAAAAAATATGGCGCAGTATTCGACAGCGACTGCGATTTGCTGATCAGCTTTTTCCAGCCGCAAAACGAAAGCCTGATCGCTAGGCCCTTTACCCGTTTTCGCGTTGGGCTGTTCGCCGCGCCGGATTACATCGCCCGCACGCCGCTGAAGGAGCTGGATGAACTGTCGCAGCATCGCTGCATTACCTTGCGCATGCTGGGCGGCATCCGCAATACCTGGAGCGGCTACAATGCGCAGGGGGAGTTGGTGCAGGTCGAGATCAACGGCGCCAGCGTCTGCGATAACATTCTGCCGGCGATCGAGCTGGCCAAACAGGGCCTGGGCATCGTCTACGCCCCGTATTATTCCGTGGCCGCCGAGCTGGATGCCGGCACACTGCAGCCTTGCCTGGCGCGCGAGCGCGGCATCGATATGCAGGCCTACCTGATCTACCGCCGGCGAGGCGTGTTGCCGCACCGCGTGCAGGTGACGATGGACAGCATCATGGAAAGCGTCAAACTGCACGCGCACCGGCTGATGTAACCAAGAAAAACCCCGCCACAGCGGGGTTGAACGCCTCACATCGGCGCAAAATACCTCACCGCCCCTCTTTTTCCCCCAGGAAGAAATACCACAGCGGAATGGAAAGCAGCAGGGTGAACACCAGCGTATACAGCAGCACCATCAGGCTCTGCATGATCACCATCTGGGCGCTCCAGGCGCCGATCGGCAGCTGAAATTGCTCGACGGTACCGCCGAGGATCGCCCGGCCCATCACGCAACCGACCGCTACCGCCACCGTCGCCACCGCCGCGCGGAACTTGCGCACCTCGGCGCGGCGGGCGGCCGCTTCCGGCGTTTCGTCCCGAAGGCCTTGCCGCTGGCCGCGCCAGCGCCACACGTCCACCAGCAGCAACGCCGCGAGGCTCACGCCCATTACCGGCAGGCAATAACCCAGCGCCGCTGCCACCAGCAGCGTGACGGCGCGCGACGGCACGGAAAGCGCCAGCCAGGCGGTGACCAGCGTATGCACCGGATGCTGCGCACCCGCCGCCGGGCGGCGCATCCACCACATGCGGTAACCCAGCACGATCGTCAGGCACAGCCCTAGGCCGAACGCCGCCAGCAGCAGCTGATTCGGCAAGCCGAACAGAATGCCCATGTGGGCGTCGATGCCCCAGCGGGTCAGCTTGGCGATGAGCGGGAAGGTGCCGAACCGCACCTGGTCGACGACGGCGAAGCTTTGCGGCGCGATGGCGACCGCGTCCACCTGCGTTGGCCAACTGCGATCCACTTCGGTCACCGTCCAGGCTTTGCCCTCGCCCTTCGGCTGGCGCAGCTCTATCTTGGCGGCATCGATCCCGGCGGCGCGCGCGGCGTGCAGCGCCCGATCCCAATCGCCGTTCAGCGCATTGGCCTGTGCGGCAGGGTTCATCTTCATGCCCGGCATCATCCCGCGGTGCTCGGCGTGCGGATCGGCCGGCGTCTGCGGCGCATCGGCCTGCAGGCTGGCGTTGACCTGCGGCGTCAGCCAGCCCAGGTTGGCCCGCAGCGCGTCGATGTTGCCGCCGGCCCACTGCGACCAGGTCAACCCGGTAACCGAGAAGAACAGCAGCCCGGCCAGCAGCGCTACGCCCAGCGTGATATGCCAATGGCGGTTAGCGGCGAAGCCCCCTTTCACCCTTTTCAGCTTGCGCTTCGGCCGCGTCGCCAGCCACAGCGCCACGCCGCCCAGCGCGGCCACCCACAGCCAGGATGCCGCCAGCTCACTGTAATTGCGGCCCATATCGCCGAGCAGCAGGCTGCTGTGCAGCTTATCCAGCCAGGTGCGCAGCGGCAGTACGCCGGAGGTGCCGTACACCGTCATGTCGCCCTTGATCGCCAGCGTGTAAGGATCGACAAACAGCGCGCGCGACTCGGAAGCGCCCAGATCGGCTCCCACGAACTGTACGCGCGTGGTATCCGTCGCGCCGGGCGCCGGGCGCACGGCGTAAATGCGCGTCTCGGCACCCGCCACACGGCGGGCGGCGGCGATTTGGTCGGCCAGCGATCTCGCCTGTCCGTGCGGTTCGGTGAAAAGCGCATCGCGATACAGCGCCTCTTCAAGCTGCGGGGTTAGCACATACAGCGTGCCGGTCAGTGCGGCGACCAGAATAAAAGGGGCAACCAGCAGGCCGATATAAAAATGCAGCCGTCTGATCAGGTTCAGCATCGCGCCTCGCGGCGATGCGGCAGGTGGAGTTTTGGTTATTGAAGACATGGCCTTTCTCGTTTTTCAAACTGTGCACGCAGGCAAACCGTCCGCAGCGATACGGACGGCGTTACCCATGATCAAGCAATAAGGAAAAACGGCTGGCCGGGCGGCCCGCGCGGGCTTGGCCGCAGAGCAAGGCGCCGAATGGGCGGGGGGACGATGCGTGGCGCGCAAGGCAGGCGCGCAATACGCGCCATCAGCCACAGCAGCGGGACGAATACCCACAACAGCAGCGGCACGTGGATCAGCAGCTCACAATAGCCGCAGAAAATCATCTCCGCCGGATCCATGCCATGGTGGCCGGCATGCTCGGCGGCGGGCATCGCCATCCCATGCATGTCATGCGGCATGGCGGCTGCCGGCTGCGCCATGCCGCCCATCATCTGATGGTGCATCAGCGATTTCGACACCACCGGCGCAACAAACAGCAACAGCACCGCCATAATGGCGATGCAGGCGGTAAAGCGTTGCGGTAGCTGGCGTGGCACTCTCATCGCGGCGGCGAATTAACCCGGTCGGTGGCGAACAAGCGGCCAGTGTAACCCGCTCTACCTCCGGGGTGAACGAAAAAACGTTTCATTTCTCGCGGCATTCACCATGCCTAACTACATCTCTTGCTTATGCAAGGCGTCTGATTTTCATCCAAATCACTTCACCGTCAGCGTCACCGCATCCTGCTTGAAGCCATAGCGGCTCAGCGGCGTGATGACAACCGACGTCGGCTGCCCTTCCACCGCCAGCGTCTGTGTCTCGCCCGCCATCAGGTAGTAGTTCTCCAGCGTCACCACCTTGCCCGACGGCTGCAACGTCAGCTGCGGCGCCAGCCGCACCACGTGCAACCCGCCGTTGGTGAGCGTCAGCCGACCGGCTCCTGCGCTCAACCGTAGGTCGTCCCACGGCGTCTTGCTCACCGCCACCGCTTTCGGCTGCAGAATCAGCCCGATGCTCTGCCGTACCGGCATCCGCGCGCTGTTGTCCACCGCCTGCCCTATCCCCTCGAACGACGCCTTCAGCATCACCTCGTGCGGCAGCGCCGTACCCGGCTTCAGCACAAAGTTCACCTGCTGGCTCTGCCCCGCCTCGATGCGCGCTATCGGCGGCGACAGCAGCACCGCCTTGCTGAACCCTTTGCCATCCAAATCCTCCACCTTCGTCGCCAGCAATATCGGCTCCGACGAGCTGTTCCTGATGCTGAAGCTCACCCGCCCCGGGTTCTCCTCCAGCACGATGCCCATGCTCTCCAGCTGAAACGACGCCCCGGCGGAATGCGCCAGCCCCAGCGTCAACCACAGCCCGCCCAGCAGTTGCGCCAGTCTCCGTTTTATCGTCATGATTGCTCCTCTCTTCTCATCCATTATCGGACGAGCCGCCCACCGCACGGCAGACGCCATCGCCCTCTTCGTACAACACCGACGGGTCGAACGCCGCCGGCACCGCGTAACTCACCACGCATTCGTTCATGTTCAGACGCCGCACCCGCAGCGCCTTGCCGATATCGTCGTTCACCAGCATCAGGTTGCCTTCGCCTATCAGCGTGCCCAACAATTGGCCCTGTTCATCGTACACCGACGCCCCGGTCGGCAGCGGAGCGCCGCTTTCATCACGCAAAGTCAGCAGCAGCTGGCGCACTTCGGTCACCCGAAAGCGCCTCTCCGCCACGGTGCCGCGCGCCAGCTCAAGCGCCGCATCCGTGCTGTCCAGCCGTAGGTTCAGCGGTAGCGACAACGTATCGACCTGAGCACGCAGCGGCATGTAGGGCATCAGCACCGGCAGCAGCGCGTCACCGGCGAAATCCGTGACGCCATTGCCGCTGCCCGATATTTTCACACCGGACTGTCCTGGCACCTTCATCACCGCGAAGGTGTCGCCGATGCGCTGCGGCGACGTCACCCAGGTGCCGTTGGCCACCCCCAGCCCTCCCGACGACGACAGCGACAGCGATGTGCTACCTTGCCCGCTGCGCGAGGCGCCCAACCCAAGCCGGGTATAGGGCGTCTCGCCGTTCAGGTTGCCGGCGCTCTGATAGTCACCGTCCGCGTCCCGCGTCACGTCCAGATAGCCATTGAGCCGTTCGCTCAACGGCCCCTGCCAACTGCCGCCCAGCGTCATTTGCTTGTTACGCCGCGCCTGCAACCGGCTGCTAACGCTGCCCCCCCCCCAAGGCAGACTCAACCCGGCATAGACCGCAGCACGATCATAAGCGGAAGACTGTAGGTTAACGCTTAACGTCGCCCGGCCCAGGCTCGCACCATATGCCAGTGCATGCGTCCAGCTGCGCCGGCTGCCGCGGTAATAGCGTTCATGCGACAGTGAGTAAGCCAGCACGCCGGCGTTCAGGGCCCGCCAGGAAAGTGCCAGCCCGCCGCTGTAGCGCAACCGTGCCGTCTCTGCCTCTACTGAGGACGGGTTTAGCAGCCCTTCGTCCGCCTCCCGGAAGCCTTCCGTGCGGTACTGTGACGACAGAGACAGCGCCAGACTCCGCCCCATAGCCACCTGCCCTTGGGTCTCCAGCTGCGCGCCAGGCTGCCGGCCACGGGTGAAAATAGCACTGCCCGATAACCAGTTGCCGCCGTCGTCTCCCAAACTGCCCTGCCAGCCCAGTCGTTTATAGGTATGAGCCAACAAACCGCCCACCGTTATCTGCCCCTGGCCGAGACGGAACGCCTTCTCCCCCAGCAGCAACGCTGGCGGCGATGCCCCATAATGGTCGCCCCCGTAGGGCTGATAACGCCCTGCCGCCAAACGATAGCCGCCCGAGCGATCCGCTGGGTCGCCTGTATCGGGCGTGACCGTAAAGCGTTGCCGCCGCCCGTCGGTTTCGATAACGGTGACCTCTGCCTCCACCCCGGCCATCACCGGCCCCAACTCGCTCAGCGAAAACGGCCCGGCTGGTAGCAGGGTGCGGAATATCAGTTGCCCGTGCTGTTTGACCTCTAACGTCGCCGGGTTCACAACGCTGCCCTGCAGCGGCACTGTCAGTGCAGCGTTGTGTCCTCCGATATCCACGGACGCCAGTTGCCCACCGCTCAGCGGCACGTTACCACTTAGTACGCCGCCGGCACTGAATTCGCCGAGCTGCACAAACGCACCCCAGCCAGGAAAATCTTTGCTCGCCGAGGTTTCGTACACCTCGAGCCGGCTACCGTTCTCGTCGTTGCTGTAGCTCGAACGGTTGCGCAGTACCCAGTTGCTGAGGTTGATGCCCGGCTCCAGCATCGCCTGCAGCGTCTGCTGATTGCCGTAGCGCCCCTGGCGGCGGTTGGCGTAAAGATCGTAGTTCAGCAGCAGCGCATGGCCACCTGACTGCTCGGTACGCAATTTATCCGGGTCGAACGCCACCTCCGGCAGGGTTATTTCCACCCGAAAGGCGCCGGGAAATACCCTCACCACCGCCTGCGGCCAATACGTCTCAAGACGTTCGCAGCGGCCTGGAGGCGACGCAACCCGTAAACGCAGCGTCTGTGCTAGCCGTTCATCCAGGCATAACTCACCTTCAGAGTCGAAGCGCACCTCCTCCTGGTAGCGCTGCGCCGCGTTGACCTCCAGCATCACCCGGTGTACGCCCGGCAAAAACCGAGCGGTATTGAAAAAGGCAGCGATGTCCGCGTTATACCCCAGTTGCGCCAGGGTTTTGACATCGAATCCGGAGGCAGCAGTTTTCGTCATCGGCCAGACCAACAGAAACAGCAGTGCCGATGCGCTTTGCCTGATAGACACGTCATCTTCTCTGGGTTAATTCAGGGAGTGATAGATTCAGAAAAAGGGGGAGAGAGCTCCCCCTGCGCTATCTATCCGGTATTACAGCCCGAAGCCGAACTCCAGCGTGGTAGACCCATCCAGACTAACGTCTTCACTCACCCCGCCGTGCATATCGCCGCTTTTGGCCAGGAAGGCTTCAACCAACAGCTGAGCGGTGAAGTTTTTACCGATAGCTAACGTATTGCCTGAAGCTGAGGCCCAACCCACACGCTTACCGTGCTCAAGATTAACCACGGTTTGAGGTGAAGTGATCGACGTGTCTGAAGTAACGAACAATCTGCCAGTCACCCCATCAATCTGAGGGAAATAGGCCTGAATCGAATAGAACCCCAGCTTACCGGTAGTATTGACGTTACCGAGGCCAAAGGTTTTTCCTGTCTCACTGGCGCTGCCCAGACGGTTGTCGATAACGTTAAAAGTCATCGGTGTTTCAGCATCGCATTTCACCTCCATGGTACTGCCGCCTTTAACTCCCAGGCTAACCGGCTTGTCCTTGCTGATTCTCGTATGGCTGATGCTGCCATAATCGAAAATGCCCTCGTTAGGGAGTTTGACCTCACAGGTCGGCGCTATCAGTTCACCCACTACTTTAATTTCCGCGCTCGGGCCGGCGGCCAAACTCCCCCCGGTAACAAGCAGCGTGGCAGCTACCATCATGCGCAACGCAATTTTATTCATTAGTCGACATCCTTATATCGCTACAATCCAAATAACTTTTTCAGGCACTCAGATGCCGTACGCAAAATTAAGGGTGGAAGATCCATCCAGTTTTACGCTATCGGTAATAGGACCGTTCATGTCTTTAGAAGAAGCCAAATAAGGTTCAACCTCCAGCATTACGGAGAAGAGTCTTCCGCTGTTTTGAACATTACCCGACTTTGCCCAACCCGTGACGTTGTTTTTATCGACATAGGCCGAACTGACGGTAGAGAATGTCGTGGCGCCTTTCTGAACGCTGTACAGTGCTGAAGAAACGCCGTTAACTGCGGCATTAAGGGCATTGACTTTATAATAACCGAGTTTGCCGGAGCCATTGACACCACCCAGGCCAAAGTTGGCGCTGCCCGTTACGCTGGCAGTGCCTTCGCGGTTATCGACCACGGTGAAATTCAGAAAGGTTTCGGCTTCACAGTCAACGACCAACTGTTTTTGCGATTTAGCCAGCGCGGTGGCTGTTGTGGAGCTCACCAACGCATTGGACAGCTTGCCAAGATCGAAAACGCCATCGTTAACAATGGATACCTGACAAGACGGTACCGCCATTTGCCCTTTGACCTTCAGCTCTGGTGACATAGATGCCGCAGAAACCTGATTCGCCATCATCAAGACTGCGGCGATGCTTGCAGAGATTACTGTTTTT
Source organism: Serratia sp. CY71090 (assembly GCF_052166845.1). NCBI lineage: Bacteria > Pseudomonadati > Pseudomonadota > Gammaproteobacteria > Enterobacterales > Yersiniaceae > Serratia > Serratia sp. CY71090. The sequence continues at coordinate 213,470 of NZ_JBJNOA010000008.1, forward strand.
TTCATCATGAATATCCATACTCATAGTTAATATTATCCTGTTCAAAAAAGATGGCAGGATGTTAAACGAGGATAAATCCCCTCTTGCTCAATCAAATTCGTTGTCTTCACCCGCACAGGCGTAAAAACCAGGTATGAATTTGACACTGCGCATTTATTGCTTTATTCAGAGCCCAAAAACAAAATTCAACGTTACCGAACCGTCCAGCTCCACTTTATCGGCAGTGGGAATGTCGGCAGCCAGAACCGGCGTCACCGAAATATCCATGGTATAAGTACGACCAAAGGCTCGCGTCGAATCCGCCAGCAACCAATCGGTACGCTCACCGGAAATCAACGCCACTTCGCTACCTGGTGAAGTCCCGGCCGCATTATGTGCGCGCAAAGCTGCCGGAACACTGTTCACCGTAGAGCGAGACAGGCCCAACATAAAATACCCAATGGAGTTCCCATCGGACGCATTCCCCAGCCCGAAACGACTCAGGTCCGACCCGTTGCGGCTGGCAGAGCGGTTATCCATCGGAATGAGCGCCAGGTAAGCATCGCCCTCACAGCGCACCTGCCAGGTTTGTTTCAAGGCCGGCAATCTCTGTACCTTCCCCCGGGGGCCTTCCCGCACGGTGCCAAAATCATAAACGCCATCGTTACCGGCAATAACGGTGCATCCTGAATGCTTTATTTTCCCGGACACTTTCAACTCAGCAACAGGCGCGGCAATAAGTTGACCGGGAAAAAACATCAACAGGCTAAATACGCTTATTGGCCATAATTTATTTTGCAACAGTCTCTTTTTCATCACAGTGTGGTTTCCGTTCCCATTAGTCCATACCCTTTTAATCACACAAACCATTGACGAAATAAATACTTATTCATTCCAATGCGGAGGCGAAAAAAACATTCTCTCATTAGAGAGTCATCAATTTATTTTTCGAGGTACAGCTCAGTCGCGTCGTTTTCGCCACCGATACAGTAAGCGCTAATCTAGCGTCCCAGAGCGGGGATTAAAATATAAACCTATACACCATCAACAATTCAGAACATAAGGTAAAAAAAATAGGTAAAAATAGATAAAAAGACATGAGAGCAGAAAAAAAACAACAATACAGCAGACAAACACCCATGATAATTATGCATAATTACCCAGCACAGATGTCAGTTAATGACATAAACAAAGCATTAAACTCAAATGAAATAACCAAGATGAATCTTTTCATTAGTTTCAATACAATAGCGAATAATATACCGTCAGTCAGACGCTCCCAATTCAGATTCAAAGAAAAAACGGCTCGCTTCTCCGCGTGCCGTTTTTTCCGTTGCAGATAATAAGCTGAATCTTGGTAAACAGCGGATCTGTTTACAGCACCCGCGAATAGACCCGCGAGGCCTCGCCCCAGGGGTGATAGCCGAGCCCGTTATAAACGAAACCGCTGCGCTCGTAGTAACCCTCCAGATCGGTGCACAGGTGCAGCTGCGGGAAGCCCAACCGGCGAGTTTCCGCCGCCACATGCTCAATCAGCTTGGCGCCGCAGCCCCGGCCGCGCTGCGTTTCCTCTACGTAGAGCGCACACAGCCAGGGATACAGCTCACCGCGGCTGATAAAGTCGTTGGTAATCAGCCCCGCACAGCCGAGGATCTGGTCATTTTCCATCAGCAGGTACCACTGCGGCAGCGGGTTGGCGGCGCCGAGGCTGCGGTTGATAGCGTCTTCATACATCATCAGCGTCTCTGCCGTGGCCCAGTGCCGCTGAAAATATGCAATGGCGCGCTGCGCCAGCTCGGGCGCTTGCCGCACCGAAATCATGTCCATCGTCATTCCCGTTATTCATGTTGTCAGCGTAGAATTATGCAGCAATATGCAGAGTATGGCAGCGGCATTCCGCCGCCGTCATTCATCCCAAGGAGTCATCATGACGCAAAACATCTATGACAATCAGGCCTTCTTCGACGGCTACGCGCAGCTCAGCCGCTCGCAGCACGGCCTGGACGGCGCGCCGGAATGGCCCGCCATCCGCCGCATCCTGCCGGACTTGCAGGGAAAAAGCGTGGTCGATCTCGGCTGCGGCTACGGCTGGTTTTGCCGCAGCGCGCGCGAACAGGGCGCAGCCAGCGTGCTGGGGCTGGACGTCTCGGAAAAGATGCTGGCCAAGGCGCGGGAGATGACCGCCGACGCGGGCATCGAGTACCGCCGGCAAGATTTGGCGCAGCTGCAGCTGCCGCCGGAAAGTTACGATCTGGTCTACAGCTCGCTGACGCTGCACTACCTCGAGGATCTGGCCGCGCTGTTCGCCACGGTTTACGCCGCGCTGAAACCCGGTGGGCAGTTCATCTTCACCGCCGAGCACCCGATCTACACCGCCCCGGCGCAGCAGGGCTGGCTGACCGACGGCAACGGGCAAAAATCCTGGCCGGTCAACGGCTACCAGCGGGAAGGCCAGCGCGTCTCCAACTGGCTGGCGGAAGGCGTCATCAAGCAGCACCGCACGCTCGGCAGCTATATCAACCCGCTGGCGCAGCAAGGATTTATCATCCAGCATTTGAACGAATGGGGCCCCAGCGCGCAGCAAATCGCCGCTACCCCGGCGCTGGACGAAGAGCAGGAACGCCCGATGATCTTTATTCTCGCCGCCCGCAAACCCGCCTGATTCTGATCTGATTCACCCGCAGTAAACCGTTCACACCACCACAGTTGGGGAGGCCGCCTCCCCCCAACGGCTATTGCGCCGGCAGCGCCTCCCCGTGCGCCGCGAAGTGCGTCAGCGCATCGCCCTCCATGCGATAGCGCACCCACTCGCCCTGCGGCTGCGCGCCGATGCTGAGGTAAAAATCGATGGCCGGCTGGTTCCAGTCCAGCACGCTCCACTCCAGGCGGCCGCACTGCCGCTCGCACGCCAACTGAGCGATGTGCCGCAGCAACTTTTTACCGGCGCCCGCGCCGCGATGCTTCGGCGCCACGTACAGGTCTTCCAGATAGATGCCGTTTTTACCCAGCCAGGTTGAGTAACTCATAAAGAACACCGCATAACCCGCCGGCTCGCCGTTCACCGTACAAATCAGCGCTTCGGAACAGGCGCCAGGCCCAAACAGGCTGCGTTCGATATCTTCCACGCTGGCCAGCACCTGCTCGCGCGCCTTTTCGTACACCGCCAGCTCGATAATCATATCCAGAATCAGTTTGGCGTCGCTTTTTTGCGCCGGGTAAATCTCGATGGTCATGGCAAATCCTGAGTGTGTTGATGACTGTGCTTGCCAGCATATCGCGCCTCAAATACTGTATGAACTGCATTTTCATCAACAGGTAATGAATATCATGCATCTGGATTTGAAGCGCCTCGATCTCAACCTGCTGCTGGTGTTCGAAGCGATCTATCGCCTGCGATCGGTGACGCGCGCCGCGGCGGAGCTGGCCCTCAGCGCGTCGGCGCTGAGCCACGCGCTGATCCGGCTGCGTAAGGCGCTGGCGGACGAGCTGTTCTACCGGGTCGGCAACGACATGCACCCGACGGTGTATGCCGACAGCCTGGCCCCGACCGTCAGCGAAAGTCTGGCGCTGCTGGCCAAAGGGCTGCATCCGCGCCCGCGCTTCGTTCCCGCCGAAAGCCGGGAGAGCTTCACCTTCGCCATTACCGATTACACCGCCTTCGCGGTGTTTCCCGCGCTGATGGCGCAGATGCAGCGCCTGGCGCCGGGGCTGTCGTTCCAGCTGCGCTATTCCGAGCGCAAGGTGGCATTGAACGATCTGTTGGCGGGGCGCATCGACTTCGCGCTGGGCTTTACCGAAACCGACGGCGAAAGCTACCCGGAGATCGACGAGGTGAGCTGGCTGGAGGATGAGTATGTGGCGATTTGTTCACCCGCCTTCAGCGTAAAATACGGCGAACTGACGCTGGAAAACTATCTGCGGGCGCGCCATCTGGTGGTGACGCCGTGGAACGAACAGCGCGGCGTCATTGACTACCAGCTCGATAAGCTGGGGCTGCAGCGCGATATCGCCATCCGCACGCCTTCGCTGCTGGGAGCGCCGTTCATCGTCGCCGACAGCGAACTGGTGATGAGCATACCGCGCTACGCCGCGCAAAAATTGCGGCAGGCGGCGGCGCTGGATATCCACCCCCTGCCGTTTCCGGTGCCGCCGTATCAGATTAAAATCTACCTGCACCGCAAGAACGGCCGGCCGGAGGCCTGCCGCTGGTTGCGGCAACAGCTGCAGGCGCTGGCGGCGTTATAACGCGGGTTCGCCAATCGGCAGATACCCCTGCCACAGCGGCCGGGCCGGTTTGCCGTGCGGGTTAGCCCGCAGATGAACGTGATAACCCTGCAGCGCCTGCAGCAGCAGGCAGTCGTCCACCTCGGCCAGGTCATCCTTGTGCTGCTGCGCGCTGTCGGTCAGCAGCGCCCGTTTGGCTTTGTCTTTCGCCTCGTCGGCGGAGCGCGCCACGAACAGGCCGAACTGGTGCAGTTCCGCCAGCTTATCGCTGCGGTAACCGCCCACGTTAACGAAAAACAGCTTCTCTTCACCGGCGAACGGCGCAGGCTCCAGGCTCACGTCGTAACCGTCCGCCCAGTCGATGCGCGCATAGCCGTCGACATGCACCTTGCGCTTATCGCCGAACCACTTTTCACGCAGCAGCGGATACGCCTCATCCGGCCGATCCGCCGCCGCGAACTGCACGTCGTGCAGCTCAATATTGGCGCCCGGCGCCGTACCGCCCACATAAAACATCAATAATCCCGGCATGTTAGTCTGCTCTCCCTGATGATAATCGCTGTGTAAGTTAATACATAACGAAACATCTGCCAACGGTAGCGCCATTCTGTGTTATCAATAGGTGAGGTTTAATCTGTTGTGGAGGAACGCATGGCATTCAATATCGGTGATTTTGTACAACGCACCACCGGCGGCCCAAAGATGACCGTGGTGGCGATCGACGGCGAAACCCTGGTTTGCAGCTGGAATGAACTGGGTAAAGAGCAGCGCACGGAGGTGCAGGCCAGCGAGGTGGCGCTGTACCACGAAGACGGCGATTTCGGCGTCTGCTGAACGCTCGGGGCGCGCCCCGCGCCCCGTTATCGCCTCAGGCGCGAATGTCCTGATAGGCTGGCGTGGTATCAAACTCATGCTTGGCGAACGGGCACAGCGGAATGATTTTGCGCTGCTCCGCGCGCATTTTCTCCACCACCAGCGCCACCAGCTTTTTGCCGACGCCCTGCCCCTTCAATGACTCATCCACCCAGGTGTGATCGATAATGGTCAGCTTGTCACCGCTCGGCACGAAAGAGATCTCGGCGATCAGCTTGCCGTGCTCGTCATTGATATAAAAACGCTTGTCGTCCGCCAGTATTTTATGATCCATATTATTTCTCCCTATATTTCAGTGCGCCGCTGGGGCAAGTATCGATAACGCGTTTCACTTCGGCCACGTCGGCATTGTCCGGCATAATCCACGGGCGGCGATTCAAGGTAAAAATAGCCGCGTTGCCATGCACGCAGTTGGCGGAATGGCGGCAAACTGCACTGTTAAAATAAACGTCAATCTTATCACCGGAATAACGGCGGTAACCGGCGGCGGTCAATTCCTCATCCATCATGGCCTCACATTGCCTGTTTTATTGTTTTTGCTCCAGAGTCAAGTATAGGCAATACCGCCGGCTTCACCACGCGTCTCGCCCATCGAAAAAAGTGGCGCAACCGCCCGTCGCCGCTAGAAAAAAACGTAAATTGTTCTAATCTTTATACAGTAAGACAACATAATTCCGACAGTGGCTAAGGAGTTCGAAATGGGTGATAGCTCAAAAGACGGCGTAATTCTGCTGTCCCGCATATTGCTGATGATTCTGTTTATCATTTTCGGCTGGATGAAACTGGTCAACTTCGGTGCGACCGTCACGGCGATGGAAGGTTACGGCACGCCGATGCCTTATTTGGCGGCGATCGTTGCCGTGGTGGTGGAGTTTATTTTCGGCATCGCGCTTATTCTCGGCCTGTTTACTCGCCCTATCGCGGTCATTTTCGCCCTCTATGTTTTGGGCACCGCGTTTATCGGCCATCCGTTCTGGAAAATGACCGGTATGGAAATGATGGGCAACGAAATCAACTTCTTTAAAAACATCAGCATCATTGGTGGTTTGCTGTTGCTGGCGGTGACCGGCGCCGGCCGTTATTCGCTGGACTATAAAATATTTAATAAATAATTCATCGATGGCCGGCGTCTATCGCCGGCCATTTTATTTCGGCAATCCTTTCAACGGCTGCGCTTGGCGTGGCGCTCAAAGTTTTCCGCCCTGGCCTGCGCCGATTTACGCAGCGTGACGTAGCAGGCGCCCTCGCCGCCGTCGCGCGGTAAGGCGCGGCAAAACGCCTGCACCTGTTCAAACTGCGCCAGCCATTTGGCGACGTAACTGCGCACGATATTCGGATGGCTGTCGTTCTGCCGCCCGCGGCCATGCACGATCAGCAGCGAACGCAGGTTTTGCGCCTCCGCCTGCACGATGAAGCGAAACAGCGCCTGCCGGCTGGCTTCAACCGGCTGACGCAGCAGGTTCAGCGACGCCTGCGGCGGGTAACGTCCGTTGCGCAGCTTGTCCAGCACGCCCTGCTGAATGCCTTCCCCTTTGAACTCCAGCGGCTGTTCGCAGGGGATCACCTCGAGAAAATCGGTGCTGAGGAAGTTTTCCTGCCGCAGCCGCTGTGCTTCGCGCCGCGCGCTTTTGTCCACCGTCTCCTGCGGCCGGAGGTGCAACGTCTGCCGCCCGTTCGCCAGCGGCACCACGTCCGCCATCGCCTGTTCAAAAAAGTCTTTTTCCTGCTCGCTCATGTTCCACCTCTCTTGAACGGCAGCCTTTACGGCCGGGAATGGGGTCGATTGTAAGACGCCTTGCCACGGTTGCAAGCCGGGAATTGTCAGCGGCATGTGTCTCATTTGTCGTCAACGGGTGAGCTTGCGAACAGTTTTCGCTATACTGCTAAGCCATCATTGAGTGCCGCAAAGGATCGAGCCCATGACAATGCGCGAGCTGGAAATCCAGTTTCAAAATGCGATGAATGAGTTGCAGAGCAGCTTCGAACGGCAACACCGCGAATGGCAGCAGAGCTACCAGGCGCTGCAGCAACTGCTGGAAGAAGCCAAACAGCGCGAAGCCGCGCTGCGGGCGCAGAATGAACAACTGGCGCGCAAACTAAGCACCGCCAGTTCGGTGCCGGAACAACATGCGCTGGTGAAGCAGATCAAAATGCTTGGCGCCCATCTCGACGCGTTGGCCAAAGACGCGGCCACCTTTAACCACCATCTGCGCCAGCAGAGCGCGGTCGGTAATTTCAGCGGCGAACAGCATTGATAGCGGGCGCTGTCGCACAGCGCCTCTCCCTCTTCTGGCGTATTGAGAGTGTAATAAAGCCTAAATGACCTGGATCATCCTCGCCGTCCTGATCGTCGTATTTATTATCGGTTACCGCATTCTGACGTCCGACACCCGCAAAGCCATCGATTCGCTGGCCCATCTGCTGAGGGTCAAACCGATGCTGATCGAATCGATGATCCAGGAAATGGGCGGCCGCCAAAGCCAGACCTTTATCCGCATGCTGAACAATGGCTACACCGAAGAGATGCACCAGGCCGCTTACCTGCTGTTCATCTATCTGACGTTCATCAAACAGGCGGACGACGAACAGATTGCCCTGTGGCGCGACGTGCTGCTGCGCGCCGGGCTGTCGCCGGAGCTGCACGCCGAGCACACCGAAGCGGCGCTGTTTTACTTCGCCGAGCTGGATATCGATGCATTTGAACTGGCGCAGTTCCGCCGCGCCTACAATGAGCGTTTCAACCGCGAAGCGTTGGCCCACGGCTGATCGCGTCCCCCGGGCGGGGGACCGATTACAGGAACATGCTGTAGAGGTAGCGCGACAGCGCTTCGCGCGAGCTGAAGCCGTGTGCGATGCCGTAACGCAGGTTCGGGGCGTCGCTGCTTAAATCCAGGGGAAACTCCAGATACTGCTCGCTGGTGCGCACCGGGGAGGTCGGCGTGGCGAAATGCACGCTTCTCTCTTTCAACGCCGGGTGGATCACCAATGCGGTTCTGCCCATCCGCGCTTCGCGATTCACATACACATAATGCGTACCCTTGCGGTAGCCATAGGCCTGATCGGTGACATAATCACGCTCAAAGCCGGTATTCTCCAACACTTTAGCCACTTCATCCGGCCGTAAATACATCGATTCCTCCTCTCATTCTGGACCGCTGAGCGACCTTACCGTAATCATTCACCGAAACAACGATTTTCTGGGGAGGAATCCGGGTTTCGGACTATTCCTGAATCAGCGCCGGCTGCGCTGCAGCAGGCGCAGGGTGAGCAGCACCCCGAGCGCCACCAGCAGTGCCGCCGCCAGATAGATCGACGGCACGCCCGCCTGCCCAATCAGCAGCCCGGCCAGCGGGCCGGTGATGCCCAACGCCAGGTCGAGGAACGCCGAATAAGTGCCGAGCGCCGTGCCCTGGTTCTGCGGCGGCACCTGTTTCACCGCCTCAACGCCCAGCGCCGGGAACACCAGCGAAAAACCGGCGCCGGCCAGCAACGCGCCGGTTTGCACCATCCAGGGTTCGCCGGCCTGCCAGATCAACAGCAGCCCGACGATCTCGACCAGAAACGATGCCAGCGTCACCTTCAACCCGCCGTGGCGGTTGATGACGTTGCTGAAGATCAGGCGGATGCCGACGAAGGCGCAGCTGAACAGCGTCAGCGAAAACGCCGCGCCGCTCCAGCCCTTGTCGGCGTAGTAAAGGGTGATGAACGTGGCGATGACGCCGAAGCCGACGGTGCCCATCGCCAGCCCGAGACCATAGGCCCAGATGCGGCCGAACACCGCGCGAAAGGCGATGCGCTGCCCGGCGGCGATCGAGACGTCCGGCTTGCCGCTCGCCAACAGCAGCGCCACCGCGACCGCCAGCACGATCAGCGCCGCCACTCCGGCCAAGCCCCACTGCTGATTCAGGTACACGCCGAGCGGCGCGCCGGCCGCCATCGCCCCGTAGGTGGCGACGCCGTTCCAGGAAATCACCCGTGCGGTGTGCATCGCCCCGACCCGGCCGATGCCCCACAGCGTGGAACCGGTGCTGGCGAAGCTTTCGCCGACGCCGAGAAACACCCGCCCCACGCACAGCAGCAGCAGGCTGAGCCACGGATAACCGTCAACGCCAAACGCCAGCGCGTAAAACAGCCCGCTGGCGCCGCAGCACGCCAGGCCGAACAGCACCACCTTCTTCGGCCCCAGCTGATCGGCGTAGCGCCCGGCATGCGGGCGGCTGAACAGCGTGGCGAAGTACTGCGCGCTGATGATAAGGCCCGCCAGCACCGAGTTGTAGCCCAGGTGGTCATGCACAAATCCCGGCAGCACCGCCAGCGGCAGGCCAATGGTCAGGTAGCAGACGAAGGTGAACATCACCACGGACAGAATGCGTCGGTTCAGCTGGAAGTTATTTTCTGCAGTCATCGAAGGTGGCTCGCATCGGACGGGGTAGACGAAGCCCTCCAGCATACCCCGATGAGATTTGATGATAAATGAGAGAGTAATAACGAATTATTATTTCGCTAACGATTTTGCCGCCACCCGCGCGCGCAGAAAATCGATAAACGCCCGCACCTTCTCCGGCACGTGGCGGGTGTTCGGGTAGAGCGCATAGATGCTCTGCTCGGGGAAACGGTGATCCGGCAGCAACCGTTGCAGCCTGCCGGCGTCGATCTCGGGCTGCGCCAGCCACGCCGGCAGCAGCGCCACCCCGGCGCCATGCAGGGCGAACGCCAGCAATGCCGCGGCGCTGTCGCCGGTAAGCGTGGCGGCGTCCGCCACCTTGAAAAGCACCGCTTCGCGCTGCGGCGTAACCACCTGCCAGCTGAGGGGCGAACTGAGCCGGCTGTGGGCGATCCACTGCGCCTGCGCCAGATCCGTCAGCGAATGAATCGGCCGGTCGGCCAGATAATCCGGCGCCGCCACCGGAAAAATGGCGAAGCTGTCGATCAGCGCCGCGCGGTGGCTGGAATCCGCCAACTGACCCAGGCGGATCGCCACGTCGAAGCGCTCCGAAATCAGATCGGCATGATAAGAAGAAGAGACATGCTGGATGCGCAGGCGCGGATGCTGCCGCGAAAACGCCGCCAGCGCCGGCGCCACCACCTGCGCGCCGTACTCCGGCGTGCTGGTGATGCGCAGCACGCCGCTCAGCCCTTGATGATCGCGACGCACGTCGTCGAGCACGTTCTCCGCCTCCTGCAACAGCTGCAGGCTGCGCTGGTAGAAGCGTTCGCCGGCATCGGTCAGCGATAATCGGCGGGTGCTGCGCGCCAGCAGTGAAACCCCCAGTTCGTTCTCCAGCTGCTTGACGTTAAAGCTCACCACCGCCTTGGTTTGCCCCAGCGCCACCGCCGCTGCGGTAAAGCTGCCCGCCTCCACCACCGCCGCGAAGATCGCCAGGCGCTGCAAATTCAGCATTTCACCGCCCTTATTGTCAAAAACATTTTGACAGTGTAATCGCCAGCCGCCGATTTATCCGCACTTTTCCCCCCGATACACTGCTCGCCTTCAACCGGAGGCACCATGTCTTATCGCAGCAAAGTGGCAATCGTCTATCTGCTCGGCTTTTTCGTCGATCTGATCAATATGTTTATCGCCAACGTCGCCTACCCCGCCATCGGCCAGGCGATGCGAGCGTCGGTCAGCCAGCTGGCGTGGGTCAGCAACGGCTATATTCTCGGCCTGACGCTGGTGATCCCGCTCAGCGCCTGGCTGGCGCAGCGTATCGGCGGACGGCGGGTGTTTCTGCTCTCGCTGGCGCTGTTCATGCTGGCCACCCTCGGCGCGGGCAACGCCGACAGCATCGGGACGCTGATCGGCTGGCGCACCCTGCAGGGCATGGGCGGCGGCTTGCTGATCCCCATCGGCCAGACGCTGACCTATCAGCTGTATCGCAGCCATGAACGCGCCGGGCTGTCTGCGGCCATCATGTTAGTCGGGCTGCTGGCGCCGGCGCTGTCACCGGCGCTGGGCGGCTGGCTCGTCGATCGGTTGGACTGGCGCTGGGTGTTTTTCGCCAACCTGCCGCTGGCGGCTCTGGCCCTGGCGCTGGCGGCGCTGTGGCTGCGCGCGGAAGCGCCGACGGCGGCGCGTAAACCGCTCGACGCCACGGGGCTGCTGAGCGGCTGCGCGGCGCTGACGCTGCTGCTGCTCGGCCTGACCCGGCTGAGCGAGGCCGGCCATCAGGTTTCCGGCGCGGCGCTGCTGGCCGCCGGTCTGCTGGTGCTGGCCTATTATTTGCGCCATAGTCTGCGCACCCCGCAGCCGCTGCTGAACCTGCGGCTGGTCGGCGATCCGCTGCTGCGCAACGCCATGACGATTTATTTGTGCATTCCCGGCCTGTTCATCGGCGTCAGCCTGGTGGCAATGCTGTATCTGCAAAACCAGCTGGGGATGCCCGCCGCACAGGTTGGCGGCCTGATGCTGCCCTGGGCGCTGGCATCGTTCCTGGCCATCACGCTGACTGGCAAAACCTTTAACCGCCTCGGCCCACGGCCGCTGCTGATCGTCGGCTGCCTGCTGCAAGGCGCCGGCATGCTGACGCTGGCGCAGATCGATCAGGCCGGGCAGCACGCGTTGCAGATCGCCGCCTTCGCCCTGATGGGGTTCGGCGGCAGCCTGTGCAGCAGCACCGCGCAGAGCAGCGCGTTCCTGCAGATCCCCGACGCTCAGTTGGCGGACGCCAGCGCGCTGTGGAACATCAACCGCCAACTCAGTTTTTGCCTCGGTGTGGCGCTGCTCAGCCTGCTGCTGAATCTGCTGCTGGCCGTGTTGCCGCCCGCGGCGGCTTACCGCACCTGCTTCATTCTGGCGGGCGCCAGCGTACTTATCCCGCTGCTGCTGTGCCTGCGCCTCGCCAACCGCGCCATCGTGCGCCAACTCAACGCTCAACAGGATGCTTTATGAACCCGTATTTTACCGAAGTGATCGACGCCCACATCGCCATTGAACGCTGGCTGGGCAAAGGGGCCGGAGAAGAGCAGGCGCTGCTGGCGCGCTTTACGCCGGATTTCAGCATGATCGCGCTGAACGGCGCCCCGCAGGATTTCACCGCGCTGTGCGCTTTTTTCCGCGCGCATCGCGCCGCCAAACCGGGACTGGAAATCGAGATAGAAGAGATGAAGCTGGTGGCCGAATGGCCGACGGGCGCGGTAGTCAGCTACCGGGAAAAACAGAGTCTGCCGGGACAAAGCGCTACGCTGCGCTACTCCACGGTGGTGTTTGAACGCCAGCTCAACGCGCTCGGCTGGCGGCATTTGCATGAAACCGCCGCGGCGCAATGATCACAGGAAGCTGCCGGCCAAAAACAGTTCCCAACCGACGATCACCCCGCACAGGGTTACCGCGCTGAAAATGACTTCAAACAGATAGCGATTGATCATCGTGCGTCGCCTCAAAAGAAGACACCCGGAAGAACCGGGTGTCTGGAGTACGGACTGGAGCGTGCGGAACCTTTCGGTTCCGCAAACATCACTTAATTATGCTTTTTTACCGGCTTTTTTGTGGTGTTTTTTAGCGGCCTGAGCTTTCTGCACTGGCGCTTTTTTGTGGTGTTTTTTAGCGGCCTGGGCTTTCTGAGCCGGCGCTTTTTTGTGGTGCTTTTTAGCGGCCTGAGCTTTCTGGGCTGGCGCTTTTTTGTGGTGCTTGGCTTTCTTGTGGTGCGTCGCTTTAGCTGGCGCTTTTTCAGCAGCCGCCGCTGGCGCAGCGGTAGTGGTGGTGGTGGTCGCAGCTGGCGCGGTGGTGGTAGCCGGAGCAGTAGCTGCAGTATCAGCAGCGAAAGCAACAGAAGACAGACCCATAGTGGCAGCAACGATCAGCGCTAATACTTTTTTCATCTTTAAATCCTCAGAGTGTTGTTTCGGTAAGCTCCGGTGGAGCCGTTGAAACAGATACTAGTGGAATCAAACCGCCGCTTCCGTGAGTGATTGGTTTCGCCGAGTAACCAAATGTACAAAGCCCAGGCGCCGGCAAACACCTGCGTGACGGCGGTTTTTTTCCGTGATCGGCCACGCAAATCTCGACATGGTCTACACTTAAAAGACATGTGTCGAAATGGAGAGCTGAATGTTTAAGAAAGCGGAAAGAACAGAACGCGACATCGATCAGGACGTCACTCTGTTGGCCGATACGCTGGATGAAGTGTTGCGCGAGTCCGGTGACAAGACCAAAGAGGAACTGAAAGAGCTGCACAGCAAGGCGAAAGGCGTGTTGCGCGACGCCCGGGCGCGGTTCAATGGCTCCACCAGTCTGACACAGCATGCGCGCGACGCGGTCGATCAAGCCGACAGCTATGTGCGTGACAAACCTTGGCAGGGCGTAGGGATCGGTGCCGCCGTCGGCATCGTGCTCGGCGTGCTGCTGGCCCGGCGTTAACACCCCTGCAGTCATAAAGATAAAACAGATGTGCGTCTGGCCCGCGGAAATCGCGGGCCGTTTAATTTGCGTGTTTAAACAGCTGCGCTAGCCCCTGCACCGCCCGCTCCGTCTCCTCTCGCCGGCTGAAATTGGCGAACCCCAACAGTAACCCCTGCCCCGCCGGACTGTCGATGCGCCAGTCTGAGAGCGCCTGCACCGACAGCCCCTGTTGCCACGCCTGCGCCGCCAAGGGCGCATCCGCCATGTCGTCGCACAGCCGGGCCAACAGCTGAATGCCGCCCTGCTGCGGCACCACCGTCAGCCACGCCTCCAGTCGCCGTTCCAGCGCCTGCGTCAGCCACTCGCGCCGCTGGCGGTACAGCGGCCGCATGCGTTTCAGGTGGCGGTAGAAATGCCCTTGGCGGATGAAATCCGCCACGCTTGCCTGCAGCAGCGGTGGGCAGCCGCAGCCGCGCAGCCGGCTGCTGCGCGCGAATGCCGCCGTCAGACCGGCGGGCACCACCAAATAAGCCATGCGCAGCGCCGGGAACAGCGTTTTGCTGAAAGTGCCGGCGTACAGCACCCGCCCCTGAACGTCGAGGCTTTTCAGCGGCGGCAGCGGCCGCCCGTGATAGCGAAACTCGCTGTCGTAGTCATCCTCGAGGATCCAGGCCCCGCGCTGCTGCGCCCAGTCGAGCAGCGCCATCCGCCGCGCCAGGCTGAGCGAGACACCGAGTGGGCTCTGATGAGTCGGCGTGACCACCGCCAGCCGCGCCTCGGGCTCCGTCAGAATACCGGCGGCCACGTCCATGCCCTGTTCATCCACCGGCACGGCGACCGGCCTCACGCCGGCGGCCCGCAGCAGCGGGCGCGTAACCGGATAACCGGGATCTTCAATCCATACCGCGTCACCGGCGTGCAACAGCGTCTCCACCACCCAGTCCAACAGCGCCGGGTAGCCGGCGCAGAGGAAAATCTGCTCCGGCTGGCAGCTGATGCCGCGCGACAAATGCAGATAATGGGCGATCGCCTCACGCAGTTCAGGCAGGCCGCCGGCCGGCGGCAGCGCCAGGGAAGCCACCGTAGAACCGCGCAGCTGGCGGGCGACAATGCGCTGCCACAGCGCACGTGGAAACGCATCCAGCGCCGGCACGCCCAGTTGGAAAGGCTGCAGCATGCCCTGCGGCTGCAGCGGATCGGGCGCCACCGCCGGCAACGGCGGTGCAGCGGACGCCGCCCCCTGCATGGGCGGCAACTGCGGCGAGACATAGGTGCCTGCCTGCCCCCGGCTCTGCAAAAAACCTTCGGCAATAAGTTGCGCGTAGGCGCTTTCCACCGTGGCGCGCGCCACGCCAAGATCGCTCGCCAACCCGCGCACCGAAGGCAGCCGGCTGCCCGCCGCCAGGTTGCCCTGGGCGATGGCGTCTTTGATTCGCAGATAAATCTGCCGGTACAGCGGTTCGGCGAGCCGGCTGTCCAAACGCAGCGAGGTCAGGAAAGTTGGCATCATGGCCCGGTTAAATAATCATTTTATGGCCCTATAGCATAGACCATAAGGCCGCTAAAGTAGCGGCATGATTTCGTTACTATCGATTGAGGTTGACCATGATTAAGCAACGTTTGAATTACGCCGAGCTGGCGCCCGCCCCGTACAAAAATATGGTGAGCGCGCTGATGGCGCTGGAGAAAGGCGCTCTGGACAAAGCGACCATCGAGTTGATGTTTATGCGCGTTTCGCAGATCAACGGCTGCGCCTACTGCCTGGACATGCACGGTAAAGCGCTGCGCGAAAGCGGCTTCAGCCACGCCAAACTCGATACGCTGGCGGGCTGGCGCGTCAGCCATGAGTTCAGCGAGCGCGAACGCGCCGCGCTGGAATGGGCCGAGTCGGTGACGCTGATCGCCGCCACCGGCGCGCCGGACAGCGCTTTTGAGGCGCTGAAAGCGCACTTCAGCGATACCGAGATCGCCGATCTGACCTTCGCCATCAGCATCATGAACGCCTTCAACCGGCTGGCCGTCAGCATGCGCCAATAATGCGTTCGCCTCCCCCTCTTCTCTGAAAGGGGGAATTTCCCACCCGCAAAAAAAATTTTCCCCTCGCCTTCCCAGCTCCGACGCGGTCTGCGCACCCAACCCCACAAAACACCATATATAGCGTGGTTGATAAAGCAAATATCAACATATAGTATTTTATAGGTCAACCGCAGGGAGTGTCGTTCGGTTGATAACGCCGTCAGAAACGCCAGGAACGATGCTCCGTTATCTGACTTGTCCGCCTTTCCTTCAGCCTAAAGGTAAATGCGAATCATGAGCATTATTATTTACAGCAAGCCGGACTGTGTCCAGTGCAACGCCACCTATCGCGCATTTGATAAGCAGGGGATTGATTATCAGGTGATCGATCTCACCCAGGATCAGCAGGCGCTGAACCACGTTAAATCATTAGGTTATCAGCAGGTTCCGGTGATTATCGCCGGTGACGATCACTGGTCCGGTTTCCGGCCGGACAAAATCGGCGCGCTGGCGCTCACCTGCTGAGGCTCGACGATGAATCCGCTGGTCTATTTCTCCAGCAGTTCGGAGAACACCCACCGATTCGTTGAGAAACTGGGCCTGCCGGCGATCCGCATTCCGATCGCCGGCGCCCGCAGCAAATTGCTGATGGAACAACCCTATATCTTGATCGTGCCCAGCTATGGCGGCGGCAGCGCCGTCAGCGCGGTGCCGATCCAGGTGATCCGCTTTCTCAACGTTCCGCAAAACCGTTCATACCTGCGCGGCGTCATCGCCGCCGGGAACACCAACTTCGGCGCAGCGTACGGCATCGCCGGCGACATCATCGCCAAAAAATGCCAGGTGCCTTTTTTGTACCGCTTCGAGCTGCTCGGCACCGCGCAAGACGTTGAAAACGTTCGACAGGGAGTAACCGCATTTTGGCAACGACAGAACTGACCAGGCCCGAGACGGGCGCGCTGGATTACCATTCGCTCAACGCGATGCTCAATCTTTACGATGCGGAAGGCCGGATCCAGTTCGACAAGGATCGGCTGGCGGCGCGGCACTACTTCCTGCAGCACGTCAACCAAAACACCGTGTTCTTCCATAACCTGGAGGAAAAGCTGCGCTATCTGGTGGAAGAAGGCTACTACGAGCCGCAGGTGCTGGCGCAGTACGAGTTCCCGTTTATCAAGCAGCTGTTCCAGCAGGCCTACGCCAAGAAATTCCGCTTCGAGACCTTCCTCGGCGCCTTCAAGTACTACACCAGCTATACGCTTAAAACCTTCGACGGCAAGCGCTATCTGGAACGCTACGAAGATCGGGTGTGCATGGTGGCGATGACGCTGGCGGCGGGCGATACCGCCCTGGCGCAGGATCTGGTGGAGGAGATGATTTCGGGCCGCTTCCAGCCGGCCACGCCGACCTTCCTCAACTGCGGCAAACGCCAGCGCGGTGAGCTGGTCTCCTGCTTCCTGCTGCGCATCGAAGACAATATGGAATCGATCGGCCGGGCGGTGAACTCCGCGCTGCAGCTGTCGAAGCGCGGCGGCGGCGTGGCCTTCCTGCTGAGCAATATTCGCGAGGTGGGCGCGCCGATCAAGCGCATCGAGAACCAGTCTTCCGGCGTCATTCCGATCATGAAAATGCTCGAAGACGCCTTCTCCTACGCTAACCAGCTCGGCGCGCGCCAGGGAGCCGGCGCGGTGTATCTCAACGCCCACCACCCGGATATCCTGCGTTTTCTCGACACCAAGCGGGAAAACGCCGACGAGAAGATCCGTATCAAGACGCTGTCGCTGGGGGTGGTGATCCCGGATATTACCTTTGAGCTGGCGAAGAACAACGAAGAGATGTACCTGTTCTCGCCCTACGACGTCGAGCGGGTGTATGGCATGCCGCTGTCTGAAATCAGCGTCAGTGAAAAATACCGCGAGATGGTGGACGACAAACGCATCCGCAAGTCGCGCATCAATGCGCGCGAATTCTTCCAGGTGCTTGCGGAGATCCAGTTCGAATCCGGCTACCCGTATGTCATGTTCGAGGACACGGTCAACCGGGAGAATCCGATCGCCGGGCGCATCAACATGAGCAACCTGTGTTCGGAGATCCTGCAGGTCAACCGCGCCAGTACGTATCATGAGGATCTGAGCTACGATCGCATCGGCAAGGACATCTCCTGCAACCTCGGCTCGCTGAACATCGCCAAAACCATGGACGCGCCGGACTTCGGCAAAGCGATCGAGACCGCGATCCGTGCGCTGACCGCGGTGGCCGACATGAGCGACATCCGCTCGGTGCCGTCGATCGCCGAAGGCAACCGCAGCGCCCGCGCCATCGGTCTGGGCCAGATGAACCTGCACGGTTACCTGGCGCGCGAGCGCATCTTCTACGGCTCGGAAGAAGGCATCGACTTCACCAATCTCTATTTCTATACCGTGGCCTATCATGCCATCCGCGCCTCGAACCGGCTGGCGATCGAGCGCGGCGGCGCCTTTGACGGCTTTGAGCACTCGCGCTATGCCAGCGGCGAGTACTTCGACAAGTACACCGAGCGCGACTGGCTGCCGCAGACCGAGCGGGTGCGCGAGCTGTTCGCCGCCGCCGGTATCGCCATTCCGGGGCGCGACGAGTGGCGCGCGCTGCGCCAGTCGGTGATGATGCACGGGCTGTACAACCAGAACCTGCAGGCGGTGCCGCCGACCGGCTCCATCTCGTACATCAACAACGCCACCTCCAGCATTCATCCGATCGTTTCGCGCATCGAGATCCGCAAGGAAGGCAAGATCGGCCGCGTTTACTACCCGGCGCCTTACATGACCAACGACAACCTGGCGTATTACCAGGATGCCTACGAGATTGGCCCGGAGAAAATCATCGATACCTATGCCGCCGCCACGCAACACGTCGATCAGGGGCTGTCGCTGACGTTGTTCTTCCGCGATACCGCCACTACCCGCGACATCAACCGCGCGCAGATCTACGCCTGGCGCAAAGGCATCAAGACCATTTACTACATCCGCCTGCGCCAGATGGCGCTGGAAGGCACCGAGGTGCAGGGCTGCGTGTCCTGCGCGCTGTGAGGCAACTTATGACGACCGTAACATCGGCGCCGCTGGTGCGCGCCATCAACTGGAACATCATCGAAGACGACAAGGATCTGGAGGTGTGGAACCGCCTGACCTCCAACTTCTGGCTGCCGGAGAAGGTGCCGCTGTCCAACGATATCCCCTCCTGGGCCACGCTGACGCCGAAGGAGCAGCAGCTGACCATTCGGGTGTTCACCGGGCTGACGCTGCTGGACACCATCCAGAACACCGTCGGCGCGCCGGCCCTGATCGCCGATGCGCTGACGCCGCACGAAGAGGCGGTGTACTCCAACATCAGTTTTATGGAGGCGGTGCACGCCCGCTCTTACAGCTCAATCTTCTCCACCCTGTGCCAAACGCCGGACGTGGATGACGCCTATCGCTGGAGCGAGGAAAACCGCGCGCTGCAGAAGAAAGCCGGCATCATTCTGGCGCACTACCGCAGCGACGATCCGCTGTTGAAAAAAGTCGCTAGCGTGTTCCTCGAGTCGTTCCTGTTCTATTCGGGCTTTTACCTGCCGATGTACTGGTCCAGCCGCGCCAAGCTGACCAACACCGCCGATCTGATCCGTCTGATCATTCGCGACGAGGCGGTGCACGGCTACTATATCGGCTATAAGTTCCAGAAAGGGCTGGAGAAAGTGGACGCTGCACGGCGCCAACAGGTGAAAAACTTCGCCTTCGATCTGCTGCAGGATCTGTACGACAACGAGGTGCGTTACACCGAGGAGCTGTACGACGGCGTCGGCTGGACGGAAGACGTGAAGACCTTCCTGCACTACAACGCCAACAAGGCGCTGATGAACCTCGGGTATGAAGCGCTGTTCCCATCGGCGATGGCGGAGGTCAACCCGGCGATCCTGTCGGCGCTGTCGCCGAACGCCGACGAAAACCACGATTTCTTCTCCGGTTCAGGGTCGTCTTACGTCATCGGCAAGGCGGTCAACACCGAGGATGAGGACTGGGATTTCTGAGGACATGACAACGATACCGGTCTTTCAGGCCGGTATCGTGCATTCAATACCCTTGTTCTTTCTGACTGCGGATCGCCAGAACAAATGCCGTATCGATATCAGGGATATATTTGTAGAGCGCCAAATAACCGCGAGCTTGCTGCCCAATAATCAATTCACGCAGCCCTGCGCCAAGGGACCGTCCGATCAATGGATTATGTTCCAATACCGCAACCGCCTGGATGATTTCCTGAATGCGCCGCCCTGAATCCGCAGCGCCATACTGAGCCAAATGAGCGAGAATACGTTCGATATCATCCCTGACCTCTGGCGCCAACTCGACATTTGCCATCAGCGCCCCAGTTTTTTAACGGCAGGTTTAACCGCGGCGGTGTTACCCGCAGCGTAATTTTCCAAATAACCGCGCATCTCTTTCCAAGAAACCGTCTCTCCCGTCGCAATTATCTTGGCATAGCGTTTTTCCGCTTCATTCTCAAAGTCGCGGCGCAATTCTTCCTGCTGCGTTTTCTCCGTTATTGCCTGCAAAATAAAGCTGTGAGACGTCACGCCAGTCTGCTCGGCGACGGCGGCCACGCGGGCTTTAAGCTCATCTGGAATACGGATGGTCGTCGTAGACATAAGCGCTCCCAACGTCTGTCAGTTACATGTAGCTCAATTGTGCTACACGAAGTCTGACAGCGCAATAACACTGAGGATTATTTCACCCACTGACGCAACTCTAGCCGCCGCCAAATAGCGCGTTTCTCCGTGTCGCTGGCGGTCGGCCAGGCGGCGATCTCCGCCCGCGTGCGCCGGCATCCGCGGCACTGCTGGGTTTCGTCGTCGATCCGGCACAGGCTGACGCAGGGCGATCTGACGCCAGGATAGGATTGCTGAGTGTGGCCCGCCATACGTTGCCCTTGATGTGATATGTTCCGCCACAGGATACCCGATCCGGCGGCGGCGCGTCGCCAATCAGATGATGCCGCCGTTGGCGCGTAAGGTTTGGCCATTGATCCAGCCGCCGTCGGCCCCGGCGAGAAAAGCCACCGCCGCGGCGATATCCTCCGGCGTGCCCAGGCGCTCCAGCGGCGCCATCTTCGCCAGCCGCTCGATAAGCTCCGGGGTTTTGCCGTCGAGGAACAAGCCGGTGGCGGTCGGCCCCGGCGCGACGGCGTTCACCGTGATATTGCGGCCGCGCAGCTCTTTCGCCAGCACGCTGGTCAGCGCTTCGATCGCCGCCTTACTGGCGGCATACATGCCGTAACCCGGCTGCAGCAACCCCACCACGCTGGAGGAGAAGTTGATGATGCGGCCGTTGTCGCGCAGGCGCTTCGCCGCCTCGCGCATCGCATTGAAGCTGCCTTTCAGGTTGATGTCGAGCAGGCGATCCGCGTCTTCATCCTTCATGTCCGCTATCGGCGCCAGCGCGATCACCCCGGCGTTATTGACCAGCACGTCGACGCCGCCAAACGCCTGTTCGGCGCTGTCGAACAGCCGGGTGACCGCAGCCGCATCGCTGACGTCGGCCTTGACGCTCAAGGCGCGGCCGCCGCGCTGTTCTATCTTGCGCACCAGCTCATCGGCCGGCGCCGGGTTGCCTGAATAGTTGATGATGACGGTAAAGCCATCGGCGGCCAGACGCTCGGCGATGGCCGCGCCGATGCCGCGGGATGCGCCGGTGACGATGGCGACGGAGTGAGTTTTCTGGTTCATCGGGAGCTCCTTAAAGAAAACGACAGGCATGACGTTAATCATGCACTGTTTATCACGGCGAATCAGCCCCGATTCTCTGGCATCATAATCCCAAATTATCGAACAATGCCGCTGGGCTCTATTCGATGGCCGCCCAACGGGCGGCCATGTCCATTACAGCGCGCCGTAATTCAGCGGCACCCAGGTGTAACCGTCGCCCTGGCGGTTCAGATACCCCAACCCCGGGAACGACAGGTGTGCGCCGCCGACCAGCTCGCTCTGCCGCGCGCTGTCGCCAAATATCCGCAGCCGCTGAGCGACCGCCGCCTTGGCGTCGCTGTCAAAGCTGATAGCCACCTTAGGATGCGGCAACTGCACCGCCGCCACGTGGATCAGATCCCCCAACAGCAACAGCTTCTTGCCCTGGCTGGTCACCTGATACACGCTGTGCCCCGGCGTATGGCCGTGAGCGGCGAAGGCGGCAATGCCCGGCGACAGTTCGCCATCGCCGCTGAACGGCTTAAAGTGGCCGGTCGCCTGGTACGGCTTGATCGCCGCCTGGGCCCGTTCGAAGTTGCTTTTACTCTCTGCTTTGGCCTGTTTCAGTTGGTCCGCGCTCAGCCAGAAGTCCGCGTCCTGGCTGGCGGCGCGCACCACCGCATTGGGGAATGCCGCCTTGCCGTCGTGCGTCAGGCCTCCGAGGTGATCCGGGTGCATGTGGGTCAGGTAGATTTCATCCACCTGCTCCGGCTGGTAGCCCGCCGCGCGCAGGTTATCCACCAGCTTGCCCAGGCCGTCGCCCAGCAGTTGGCCGGCGCCGCTGTCAATCATCACCAGCTTGTCGCCGGTGTTGATCAGATAGGCATTGACCGAGGTGACCACCGGCAGGCTTTGATGCCGCTCGGCCAACCCGGCGGCGATCTGCTGCGGCGTACTGTTCAGCAACAGCTTGTCCGCCGGCAGGCGAATGATGCCATCGGACAACGCGGTCACTTCAAAACTGCCCAGCATGATGCGGTAGAATCCCGGCGTCGGGGTTTTGGCCTGCGGCGCGGCGGCCCCGGCCTGTAATGACATAACGGCCAGCGCCGCGCCCAGCAGACAACGTTTCCAGAACATGATGACTCCTTGCGAGAATTGAACAGCGCTAAGTATTGACGCAAAAAGCCCGATGCGCCTGTTTAATAAATGCCTTTGATAAATATATAAATAATATATTTATTGTGAATAATTTTGTTTGCCGCCCCACACAACCCCAATCAATATTTTCTCGTTCGCCACTTGGTTATTTTCCTTACTCCCTAAACCACGAGTAAGGAAATAACATGAGCTATCAATTCGAAAACCTGGTCTTTGAAGGCGGCGGCGTAAAAGGCATCGCCTATGGCGGCGCGCTGGAACTGCTGGAAGCCAAAGGCATCATGCCGCAGATCAAGCAAACCTCCGGCGCCTCGGCGGGCGCCATCGCCGCGCTGCTGGTCGGCCTGGGCTGCAGCTCGGCGGACGTCACCAAAATTCTGTCGGCGATGGATTTTAAAAAATTCCTCGATTATAACGGCGGCTTTTTCGGTACGATCCAGGACGCCTATCGCCTGTTCAATCAATACGGCATCGCGCCCGGCGATTATTTCTATCAATGGTCGCGCGATATTATCAAGCAATATACCGGCAACCCGGATATTACCTTCGAGCAGTTCGAAGCGATGAAGGCGGCGAAAGGGTTCAAGTCGATTTACTTTATCGGCGCTAACCTCAACAGCGGCCAACGCGAAGTTTATTCGCACCGCACTACGCCGCGCATGAAAGTAGCGGACGGCCTGCGCATTTCGATGTCGTTCCCGTTCGCCTTCGTAGCGAAGAACAATACCCTGGGCGATCTGTGCATCGACGGCGGCATGATCGACAACTATCCGGTGCGGCTGTTCGACTATGACTTCTCCGCCACGCCGCCTTACATCGACAGCGCCAGCCAGCGCATCAACACCCGCACGCTGGGCATTCGCCTCGACTCCGCCAGCGAAATCGCCCAGGCCGCCGGCCAGGCCGGCCCGCGCACGCCGGTCAACAACCTGTTTGATTTCACCCTGGCGGTGGCCAACGTGATACTGGACATCCAAACCAAGGTGCATCTGGACAGCGATGATTGGAAACGCACCGTGTATGTCGACACGCTCGACGTCGGCACGCTGGAGTTCGGCATCAGCGAGGAGAAGAAACGCGCGCTGATCGAATCCGGCCGCCGCGGCGTAGAGCGCTACTTCGCTTGGTACGACGCCGCCATGAAACAGGCGGCATAACCGGCGTTTCCCCTGCCCGCGCGTCTGGCCGGCGCGCGGGCAAAAAAAATCCCCGCGGGGGCGGGGAAAGGCAAAGTAACGCTAAGGATTTATAGGAGTTATACGAAGAACTTGGCCAACACCAGCAGCGACAGCGAGACGTTGATAGCGCCACCGATACGGGTTGCGATCTGGGCGAACGGCATCAGCGACATGCGATTGCCGGCGGTGAGGATCGCGACGTCGCCGGTGCCACCCTGCCCGCTCTGGCAACAGGAGACGATCGCCACGTCGATAGGGTGCATGCCGATTTTCTTGCCGACGAAGAAACCGGTCGCCACCAGCGCGCTGACGGTCGTGACGATCACGATCAGATTCTGGACGGTGAACGCATCCACCAGCTCCTGCCACGGCGTGATGGCCACCCCGACCGCGAACAGGATCGGATAAGTCACGGCGGTGCGGAAGAATTTGTACACCACCTGCGAACCTTCCTGAATGCGCGGCGACACCCCGTGCGCCAGCTTCACCGCTACGGCGGCGAACAGCATGCCCACCGGCGCCGGCAGGCCGATCAGACGGTGCAGCAGCATGCCCACCATATACAGCAGGATAGCCAGCAACGCGCCGCAGGCGATGGTGCTGACGTCCACCTTGCCGCTGATTTTTTCCACTGCGTTCATGTTGCTGTCGCCCTGCTTGCTCGGCATCAGGTTGCCTTCGCCGGTCAGGTGCGGATAACGCTTGCCCAGCTGGTTGAGCAGGCCGGCGATGACGATAGCGGTCAGGCTGCCGAGCATCACGATCGGCAGAATGCGCCCCAGCGCCACGCCCTGCTCCATGTGCAGGATCGCCGCGTAGCCCATCGATAGCGGGATCGCCCCTTCACCCACGCCGCCGGCCATGATCGGCAAGATCAGGAAGAAGAAGATCTGGAACGGCTCCAGGCCCAGCGCCATGCCGACGCCCATCCCCACCAGCATGCCGACGATCTCGCCGCACAGCATCGGAATGAAGATGCGCAGGAAACCCTGGATCAGCACCTGGCGGTTCATGCTCATGATGCTGCCGACGATGATGCAGCAAATGTAGAGATAAAGAATGTTGGTCGATTTGTAGAACTTGGTGGTCGACTCCACCACCACGTCCGGCAACAGGCCATAGTGCACCAGCGCGGAAGGAATAAAGGTGGCGCAGATCGCCGCCGCGCCCATTTTGCCGATCAACGGCAGGCGTTTGCCGAATTCGCCACAGGCGAAACCGAAGAACGCCAGGGTGGCCACCATCACCACGATATCGCTCGGCAATTTGCCTTCCAGGCAGTCGAGCAGAATCAATACGCCGGCCAGAATAAAGAACGGTAACGGAATAATCCCTACTTTATAATTGTCCAGTATCCGCCACCATTTCTCACGCAGAGGAATATCGGCGGTCTTGTCTTTGGCTACGAGGTAAGAATCATCTGTTGTGCTCATAATCTGGCCTCTTATTAGTTTGTTCAGCCATCATAGAGAAGCGCACGGATTATCTGCTGTGATTATGTTCAAAGTTAAAAAGGGTTTTTAATGGTGGTTATGGTTTCTATGGGGTTAATTAAGATTATGTAAAAACTGGCGTGGTTTTAATGGTGTTAATACCGTTTTTATTTTAAAGCTTATCAATTTTATCGCAGGCGAACAATTCTCGTCCGGTTCACTCTAATCCCGTGTGAAGGATCACAAGTTGATCGGGCGCAATATTACAGACCCCGCTTCTCGTGATAGGGTAAGGCTTCAGGATCTCTTTACGGTGAAGCTCCGCCATGCGCCTCAAACTCTCATTTCAAATCAAGCTGTTTCTGTGCCTGGTGGCCTTCTCCTGCCTGCTGCTGACCTGTATCGGCGCCTACACCTATTACCAGTTGGATGCGCAGCTGCACCGCGATCTCGGCGCCCGCGCCCAGGTGCAGGCGCGGGAAATCGCCCTCATTCCTTCGCTGGTGGACGCAGTGGAAAAACACGACGCAGCCAGAATTGCCGCGCTGATGAAAAAAATCCGCGCCAGCAGCGACGCCAGTTATATCGTCATCGGCGATAGTCATGCCCGCCACCTTTATCATTCCGAATACGAAGGCCGCTTGGGCACGCCGATGATCGGCGGCGATAATAAAGAGGTGCTGGAAGGGAAAAGCATTATTTCCATTCGCAAGGGCGGCATTGGCGTTTCATTGCGCAGCAAGGCGCCGATCCTGGATGAAAATAATCACGTGATCGGCATCGTTTCCGTCGGCTATTTGAAATCGCATATCGATAATTTAAATGCCAGGACGTTGACGCAAATTATCGGCTCCATCGTCCTGCTGCTGATCGCCCTGTTCGTCTTTTCCTGGCTACTGTCGAAAAACCTCAAGCGCCAAATGTTCTGGCTAGAGCCGAAAGAGATCGCGCTGCTGGTGCGCCAGCAAAAAGCGCTGCTGGAAGCCATTTATGAGGGCGTGATCGCCATCGATCCACAGCTGCGGATCATCACCATCAACCATGCGGCGCGCGAGCTATTGGATCTGCACCAGCCCGCCGCCAGTTTGCTGGGCCGGCCGATCGGCGACGTGATCCAGGCGCAGCCGGACTTCTTCGCCGCCGCGCAACTGGGCCAGGATACGCACGACGAGGTGTGCCGCTTCAACCACGTGCGGGTGATCGCCAGCCGGGTGCGCATCATGCAGGAGCAGGAGCTGCAAGGCTGGGTGATCAGCTTCCGCGACAAGAACGATATCAATACCCTGAGCAGCCAGCTCAGTCAGGTGAAACGCTATGCCGACAACCTGCGCATCATGCGCCACGAGCAGCTGAACTGGACCGCCACGCTGGCCGGGCTGTTGCATATGCAACGCTACGACGAGGCCATTCGCTATGTGGAAGCCCAGTCCGAGGGCGCACAGGAGATCCTCGATTTCATCTCGCAGCGCTTCAGTTCGGCGGCGCTGTGCGGCCTGCTGCTGGGCAAATATTCCAGCGCCAGAGAAAAAGGCATCGAGTTGCGCTTCGATCCGGCCTGCCAACTGCGGCAGATCCCGGCGGCGCTGAATGAGACCGAACTGATGTCGATCGTCGGCAACCTGCTGGATAATGCGGTGGAAGCGACGCTGCACTGCCCGGCGCCGCACGACGCGATCGAACTCTATATCAGCGATGGCAGCGACGAGCTGGTGATCGAGGTGGCGGATCGCGGCACCGGCATCGCCGAGGAGATTCGTGATACGCTGTTTGAACAGGGCGTCACCACCAAAGCGGATAAAAGCGACCACGGCATTGGCCTGCATCTGGTCGCCAGCCACGTGGCACAGGCGCACGGCAGCATAGAAGTGTCGGACAACGAGCCGCACGGCGCGATATTCTCTATATTTATCCCTAAATAAAACCCATAACCCGATTTTTTGAGCACCCGATTATGTCACACCTAACACTGGACGTTCTGATCGTGGAAGACGAGCCGCAACTGGCGACGCTGCACGCGGAGTTCATCGAGAAAAATTTCAACCTGCGGGTGGTGGCTTACGCCGCCACGCTGGCCGAAGCGCGGGCCAAAGCCAACGAGCATCAGCCTCGGCTAATCCTGCTGGATAACTTCCTGCCGGACGGCCAGGGCATCGAGCTGATGGAAGAACCGGCGGTGAAGAATCCCGCCTGTTCGGTGATCTTCATCACCGCCGCCAGCGACATGCATACCTGCAGCCAGGCGATCCGCAACGGCGCCTTCGATTACATCATCAAACCGGTGTCCTACAAGCGGCTGCGCAATTCGCTCGAACGCTTCATGCAGTTCGTGCAGACCCAGCGCACCTTCAAGATCATCGATCAGGACAACGTCGATGCGCTGTATAACCTGCAGTCGAAACAGTTCTCCAGCGAGCCGAGCGCCAAAGGCATCGAAACCAACACGCTGGAGCTGGTGCAGGCGCTGTTTATCGCCCAGCCGGCGGTGGCGCATGCGGTGGAAGACGTGGTTGAGCAAGTCGGCATCAGCAAGACCACCGCCCGCCGGTATCTGGAATATTGCGTCGCCACCCAGTTCGTGCGGGTGGAGATGCTGTACGGCAATATAGGCCATCCGCGCAGGCTGTATCGCAAGGCCTGAGGCTGCCATCTGGCTGTCATACTAAGGCGATAACATGACGCCCGACGATATCCCCCTCGATATCGGCACCTGTCGTTAAAACTGATGAAATACTGATGACTTTTACCCGGCCTCTGGTCGGGTTTTTTATTATCCGAACGGCAGGCGCGGCGCCAAAATATCTCTCTGCGCCACACCGTATTATTTTCCCAAAAACCAAACCATTATGCCGAATAATGGCCGTCAATTTTGAGTCACGGGCCAAATTACCATAACTAATTAAAACCTTGATGTAAACCACTAATATCCCATTTAAATGACATTGAGGGTTGTCTCAGATATTCACTGTGTTAGGGTAAAAAGCTCTTTTATTTTGCTAAGGACAGCCCATAACGCGTTAATTAAACCAGAGGAAACAGCAAATTGCATGGCAATTAAACTCGAAGTAAAGAACCTGTATAAGATATTTGGCGAACACCCGGAACGCGCATTCAAACTGCTGGATAAAGGTCTGACAAAAGATCGGCTGTTTGAAAAAACCGGCTTATCGCTCGGCGTAAAAGACGCCACTCTGGCCATTGAAGAAGGCGAGATATTTGTCATCATGGGGCTCTCCGGTTCCGGCAAGTCCACCCTGGTACGCCTTCTCAATCGTCTGATAGAACCCACTCGCGGTCAGGTGCTGATCGACGGTGAGGACATCGCCAAAATATCTGACACCGCGCTGCGCACCGTGCGGCGAAATAAGATCAGCATGGTATTCCAGTCATTCGCGCTAATGCCGCACATGAATGTGCTGAATAACACCGCTTTCGGTATGGAATTAGCCGGCATACCGCTGCAGGAGCGCCAGGAAAAAGCGCTGGATGCGCTGCGCCAGGTCGGGCTGGAGAATTATGCGCTGTCTTATCCGGATGAATTATCCGGCGGTATGCGCCAGCGCGTGGGATTAGCCCGCGCCCTGGCCAATAACCCGGATATATTATTGATGGACGAAGCCTTCTCGGCGCTCGATCCGTTAATTCGTACCGAAATGCAGGATGAGCTGGTGAAATTACAGGCCCGGCATCAGCGCACCATCGTGTTTATTTCCCACGATCTGGACGAAGCGATGCGCATTGGCGATCGCATCGCCATCATGCAGGGCGGTGAGGTGATCCAGGTCGGCACGCCGGACGAGATCCTGAACAACCCGGCCAATGACTATGTGCGCACCTTCTTCCGCGGCGTGGACATCAGTCATGTATTCAGCGCCAAGGATATCGCCCAACGGCGCCCGGTGACGCTGATCCGCAAAACCCCCGGTTTTGGCCCCCGCTCGGCGCTGCAGCTGCTGCGCGATGAGGACCGTGATTATGGTTATGTTGTTGAACGCGGGAAGAAATTTATCGGCGTGGTGTCGATAGAGTCGTTGAAAAAGGCGCTGTCCGCCAATCAAACGCTGGACGATGCCCTGCTCGAGGCCCCCGCCGCCGTGCCGGCCGACACGCCGCTCAGCGATCTGATTTCCCTGGTCGCCCAGGCGCCGTGCGCGGTGCCGGTGGTGGGCGAAGAACATAACTATCTCGGCATCATCTCCAAGGCCATGCTGCTGCAGGCGTTGGACAAGGAGGGCTCAACCAATGAGTGATACCACGCAAACCCAAGATCCCTGGGCTACCGCACCGGCCGATACCGGCGCCGCACCTGCCAGCGATGCCGCCGCCAACGCCGGTGACGCCTGGTCCAGCGCGCCGCCGCCGGCCGCACATGACGCCGCCGGGCAAAGCGCCGATTGGCTCAGCGGCGCCCCGGCGCAGCCGGAGCACTTCAGCCTGCTCGATCCGTTCCACAAAGCCTGGGTGCCGTTCGACACCTGGGTCACGCAAGGCATCGACTGGCTGGTGCTGCACTTCCGCCCGCTGTTCCAGGGCATCCGCGTGCCGGTGGACATGATCCTGAGCGGCTTCCAACAACTGCTGCTGGGCATGCCGGCGCCGATCGCCATTCTGGTGTTCTCGCTGCTCGCCTGGCAGGTCTCAGGCCTCGGCATGGGCGCCGCGACGCTGCTCTCCCTGATCGCCATCGGCGCCATCGGCGCCTGGTCGCAGGCGATGGTCACGCTGGCGCTGGTGCTGACCGCGTTGTTCTTCTGCATCCTTATCGGCCTGCCGCTCGGCATCTGGCTGGCGCGCAGCAAGCATGCCGCCAAGGTGATTAGACCGCTGCTCGACGCCATGCAAACCACTCCGGCCTTCGTCTATCTGGTGCCGATCGTCATGCTGTTCGGCATCGGCAACGTGCCGGGCGTGGTAGTGACCATCATCTTCGCACTGCCGCCGATCGTGCGTCTGACCATTCTCGGCATCAAGCAGGTGCCGGAGGATCTGATCGAGGCCGCCGAATCCTTTGGCGCCAGCCCGCGCCAGCTGCTGTTCAAAGTGCAGCTGCCGCTGGCGATGCCGACCATCATGGCCGGCGTTAACCAGACGCTGATGTTGGCGCTGTCGATGGTGGTCATCGCCTCGATGATCGCCGTCGGCGGCTTGGGCCAGATGGTGCTGCGCGGCATCGGTCGGCTGGACATGGGCCTGGCCGCCGTCGGCGGGGTCGGCATCGTGATCCTGGCGATCATTCTCGATCGCCTCACCCAATCGCTGGGGCGCGATCGCCGCAGTAAAGGCATCGGCCGCTGGTATCGCCGCGGCCCCATCGGGTTACTGACTCGCCCGTTCATCAAGCAAGCCTGACGCTTTTCCCGCCGGCGGCTGCGGCCCCGGCGGGCTATGACACCACCACATCGAAAGAGGGGAAACACTATGCGCACCACGGGCATCTGGGCTCTCGCCCTGACGACGCTGATTGGCTCACAGAGCGTGAGCGCGGCAGATTTACCCGGCAAGGGGATCGCGGTACAGCCGGTGCAAAGCACCATTTCCGAAGAGACTTTCCAGACGCTGCTGGTCAGCAAGGCGCTGGAAAAATTGGGTTACGACGTGAAAGAACCGCGTGAAGTGGATTACAACGTCGCCTACACCTCGATCGCCTCCGGTGACGCGACCTTTATCGCGGTCAACTGGGATCCGCTGCACGCCGATCAATACAAGGCCGCCGGCGGCGACGCCAAGTTCTACCGCGAAGGCGTCTACGTCAACGGCGCCGCGCAGGGCTACCTGATCGACAAGAAAACCGCCGAACAGTACCACATCACCAACGTCGAGCAGCTCAAGGATCCCAAGATCGCCAAGCTGTTCGACACCAACGGCGACGGCAAGGCCGATCTGACCGGCTGCACCCCGGGCTGGGGCTGCGAGGCGGTGATCAACCACCACATCAAGGCCTATGGCCTGAGCAACACCGTCGAGCACAATCAGGGCAACTACGCGGCGATGATCGCCGACACCATCACCCGCTACAAAGAGGGCAAACCGGTGCTGTATTACACCTGGACGCCGTACTGGGTCAGCGATGTGATGGTGCCGGGCCGCGACGTGGTCTGGCTGCAGGTGCCGTTTTCCTCCCTGCCGGGCGAGCAGAAAAACGTTGACACCAAACTGCCTAACGGCGCCAACTACGGCTTCCCGGTCAACACCATGCGCATCGCCGCCAACAAACAGTGGGCCGAAGCCAATCCGGCGGCCGCCAAGCTGTTCGCCATCATGAAGCTGCCGATCGCCGACATCAACGCGCAAAACCTGCGCATGCATGAAGGCCAGGCTTCGGAAGCCGATATCCAGAACCACGTTAACGGTTGGATCAAGGCGCACCAGGCCACCTTCGACGGCTGGGTGAAAACCGCCGCCGCAGCGGCGAAGCCGTAACCGTTCAGGGGCGCCGCCTTTGCCGTGCCCCTACCCCGCCATATCGATGCCACTGAACTGTAAAAAACGTGCGGCGGCGTTCGACAAGGGCTGCGGCCAAATGCAATACACCTGGCGCCGCGGCCCGTCTTCAATCGGAATCGACACCAACGCGCTTAAGCGTTGCGCGGTCGAGACAGGTACGATACCCGCCGCCAACCCGCGCCGCACCAAATTCTCCAGCCATTCGATATGATCGATCTCAAAACTGACGTGCCGGCGGATGCCCGCCGCCAGGAAGGCGCGATCGGTTTGGCGCCGCGCGCCGGTGCCGCTGTAGAAATCCACCAGCGGCACTTCCGCCAGCGCCTGCAGGTTAACCCGCTCGCGGTTGGCCAGCGGGTGCTGCGGCGCCACCAGCGCCACCAGCGGCTCATCGGTCAACTGCCGGTGCGACATCGGCAGCAGATCGACATCGCCGGGCCAGATGCCGACGAACGCCATATCGCACTTCTGCTGACGCACATCCTCCAGCAGGGCTTCGCTCATGCCAACGTAAAGGCGGATGTTCACCGCCGGATAGTGGCGATGAAACTTGTCGAGCTTTTCGGTCAGATCAATCGCGTTTATGGTTGAAATCGTGCCGATGGTCAGGGTGCCGGACACCGCATCGCCGGCGGCGGTCACCTCTTCCACCAGCGCCTGCTGCGCCACCAACAGCCGCTGCGCCGAGGGTATGAAAGCCTGGCCGGCGGGGGTCAACCGCACCCGGCGCGAGGTGCGTTCAAACAGCGTACAGCCCAGCTCTTCTTCCAGTTTGGCGATCTGGTGGCTGAGCGCCGACTGCACCGTATGGCAGCGCTGCGCCGCCCGGGTGAAACTCTGTTCTTCCGCCACCGCCAGCGCATAGCGGATCTGTTTCAGGTTCATGGCATCTATCTTGAAATGAGATAAATAAAATGAAAATTATACATTGGTTTCCGGACACGCGTTGCCGGATACTGCGCGCCATCTTCTTTCCGTGATAAAAAAACCATGAGCCAACAAAACGCCCATCCGGGCCTCAGCCCGGCGCTGACCGTGCTGATCGCCATCGCCACCGGCCTGGCGGTCGCCAGCAATTATTACGCGCAACCGCTGCTGGAAACCATCGCCACCGGTTTCAACCTGTCGGTCAACCAGGCCGGCTTTATCGTCACCGCCGCGCAGCTCGGTTACGCCACCGGCCTGCTGCTGCTGGTGCCGCTCGGCGATATGTTCGAGCGCCGCGGACTGATCGTGTTCATGACGCTGCTGGCCGCCGGCGGCATGCTGATCACCGCCACTTCCGCCACGCTGCCGATGATGATCCTCGGCACCGCGCTCACCGGGCTGTTCTCGGTAGTGGCGCAGATCCTGGTGCCGCTGGCCGCCACGCTGGCCCACCCGGAAAAGCGCGGCAAGACCGTCGGCATCATCATGAGCGGCCTGCTGCTCGGCATCCTGCTGGCGCGCACCGTCGCGGGCGCACTGGCGTCGTTCGGCGGCTGGCGCACCATCTACTGGGCCGCCAGCGTGCTGATGATCCTGATGGCGCTGATCCTGTGGCGCGCGCTGCCGCGCTATAAGCAACACTCCGGGCTAAACTATCCGCAGCTGCTGGCCTCGATCTTCAGCCTGTTCTGCCGCACGCCGCTGCTGCGCACCCGCGCCATCCTCGGCGCCCTGTCGTTCGCCAACTTCAGCGTGCTCTGGACCTCAATGGCCTTTTTGCTCGCCGCGCCGCCGTTCAACTATTCCGAGGGGGTGATTGGGCTGTTCGGCCTGGTGGGCGCCGCCGGGGCGCTGGCCGCTTCGCGCGCCGGGCATCTGGCGGACAAAGGCAAGGCCGGGCTGACCACCACCGTCGGCCTGGTGTTGCTGCTGCTGTCCTGGATCCCTATCGCGTTCGCCAAACAATCGCTGTGGGCGCTGATCGCCGGCATCCTGATCCTCGATCTGGCGGTGCAGGCGGTGCACGTCACTAACCAGAGCGTGATGTACCGCATCATGCCGGACGCGCGCAACCGCCTGACCGCCGGCTACATGACCAGCTACTTTATCGGCGGCGCGCTCGGTTCACTGCTCTCCGCCTCGGCCTATCAACATGCCGGCTGGTACGGCGTGGCCGCCGCCGGCGGGGTGTTATGCCTGCTCAACCTGCTGACCTGGTGGCTCGGCAAGCACCACGATCCGCAGGGGCCGGCGACAATCTGATTATCGTGCAAATAGTCACTAAAGAAATTTATTAGCGGTGCAGGGTATAAACATTACTTACTCTCTGGTAATGTTCTGGGCATAAACTATTGAAGTCCTATCTACCCTGCGATCCACAACCATGCAAAGCCAAGCTGCAGACAGCCTCAACCCGCCCGCCGTCAGCGCCACCTTCGCCAACGGCGTCGTCGACAGTTTGCCGATCGTCATCGGGTATGTCCCGGTGGCGTTCGCCTTCGGCCTCAGCGCCGTCAAACTGGGTTTTTCCCCGCTGGAAAGCATTTTCTTCTCCTGCATCATCTACGCCGGCGCCAGCCAGTTCGTGATCACCGCTCTGCTGAGCGCCGGGATGTCGCTGTGGGTCTCCGCATTGACGGTGATGGCGATGGACGTGCGCCACCTGCTGTACGGCCCGGCGCTGCGTCACCGCATCGTCTCGCGCATGTCGCCCGGCAAAACGGCGATATGGGCCTTTGGCCTGACCGATGAGGTCTTCGCCGCCGCCACCGCCAGGCTGATGCGCAATAACCGCAGCTGGAGCGAAAACTGGATGCTGGGCATCGCGCTCTGTTCCTGGCTCTCCTGGGTGGCCGGCACCGCGCTCGGCGCGCTGTTCGGCAACGGCCCGCTGGAGCAGTTCCCGGTGATCGAGGCCTCGCTGTCCTTCATGCTGCCGGCGCTGTTTCTCAGTTTCCTGCTGGCCGCCTTCCGCCGCCCGCAGAGCCTGACTATCGCCGCCGCGCTGGCCGGCGCGCTGCTCGGCGTGGTGCTGTTCTCCATTCCGGTCGCCATTTTGGCCGGCATCGGCGCCGGCTGCATTGCCGCCCTGTTCCAGCCAGCCCCGGCGGAGGCCAGCCATGAACATTGATGTGCTGGTGATCGGCCTGGTGGTGGGCTGCGCCAATTACCTGTTCCGTTATCTGCCGCTGCGGCTGGCGCCGGCGCGCGCCCAGCCCGGCCTCAAACGCGGTAAAGCCGCCCTGTTGCTCGACAGCATTGGCATCGCCTCGATCTGCGCCCTGCTGGTGGTCTCCAGCACGCCGGTGGTGATGCGCGAGCCGGACAAGCTGCTGCCGACGTTGGTGGGGTTCGCCGCGCTGGCACTGTGCTTCTACCGCAGCAAAAGCATCATTCTGTCGACGCTGCTCGGCGCAACGGCCTTTGGCGTCACATTAAAACTGTTAATGCTTTTCGGTGCAGGCTGACGCCGCTCCCGATCGTTTGGCTTCACACTGGCGTTTTCAGGCGCCACATCTTTACAAACACTGACAAATGACACGAATTGCTAAATTATCCGCACGGCTGAACATTTACATTATTTGTCACCGTCGTTACTATCTCGAACGAAATTAATGAGGCCCTAAATTATGGAAAGCTCGTTTGCCCCCATAGAACAAATGCTGAATTTCCGCGCCACGCGGCAGAAAGATTTCCCTTATCAGGAAATCCTGCTGACCCGCCTGTGCATGCACATGCAAGGCAAGCTGCTGGAAAACCGCAATAAGATGCTGAAAGCGCAGGGGATTAACGAAACACTGTTTATGGCGCTGATTACCCTGGATGCGCAGGAAAGCCACAGCATCCAACCTTCTGAGCTAAGCTCTGCCCTGGGCTCCTCGCGCACCAATGCAACCCGCATCGCCGACGAGCTGGAGAAGCGCGGCTGGATCGAACGCCGGGAAAGCGACAACGATCGCCGCTGCCTGCATCTGCATCTGACGCCGCAGGGGGAAGAATTTCTCAGTCAACTGCTGCCGCCGCAGCACCAATGTCTGCATTTCCTGTGGTCCACGCTGACCGACGATGAGCAAAAACAGCTGGAACAGCTGACGCGCAAATTGCTGGCACGTCTGGATCAAATGGAAATCACAGAACAGTTACCCTAATTCACAATTTCTGTTCAGGTACCTACTTATGCGATCCCCATTTCACTGGAGATTCACCCCGCTGTTCGCCGTGTTGCTGCTGGCCGGGTGTGCTTCGACCGATAATATTGCCCCGCAATCCACGCTGATGGATCCGCAGAGCCTGCAGTTGGCTCAGCCGAAAGTCAGTTCGCTGGCCGTCAGCCCGCAGTGGTGGCGCGCCCTCAAGGATCCGCAGCTGGACGCCTTGATGACGCAGACGCTGCAAAGTTCGCCGACCCTGCGTCAGGCCGCCGCCCGCGTGCGCGAAGCGCAGAGCGTGGTAGGCGAAGCCAGCGCCGCCAACGGGCCGAACCTGGATCTGAACGCCAGCACCCAGCGCCAGCGCGTGCCGCAGAACGTCAATATGGGTTTGGGGTATCCGCATAAGCCGATCTATTCAAGCTCCAACTCGCTGGGGTTGAACCTGGCGTACGAGTTCGACTGGTGGGGCAAATACCGCAACCAGGTGAACGCCGCCAAGGCGCAAGTGAACGCAGCGCGCGCCGAGCAGGAACAGGCGGCGCTGACGCTGACCAGCTCGGTGGCGTCCGCCTACTACCAGCTGCAGAGCAATCTGGCGCTCGAGAAGCTGCTGCAGCAGGAAGTGAACAACAACGAGCGCCTGACCGCGCTGCGCCAACAGCGCTATCAGGCCGGCCTGACCGGCGTCGACGTGCCGCAACAAACCCAGGCGCAGTCCGACGTCGCCAAACAGCAGATTCTGCAGTTGCAGTCGCAAATCGAACAGCTCAGACACCAGCTCGCCGCGCTGGCGGGCCAGGGGCCGAACGCCATGCAACACCTGCGTCAGGTGCCGCTGCCTGCAGACAACCTGATGGCGCCGCAGGGCGAACTGACGGCGGATCTGCTGGGCAAACGCCCGGACATCGCCGCGCAACGCCAGCTGGTGGAGTCTTACAGCCAGCGCGTCAGCGCCGCGCGTAAAGAGTTTTACCCCAGCCTGACCATTTCAGCCTTCGCCGGCCTGATGACCACCAATACCAGTGGCACCAGCCCGAATCTGTTTGAAGCGGCCAGCCAGGCCTGGAACGTGATGCCGGCGATCTCGCTGCCGATCTTCCACGCCGGGGCGCTGCGCAGCAAGCTGGGCGAGGAATCCGCGCTGTATGACGAAGCGGTGGAATCCTACAACCAAACCATCCTGAATGCGGTACAGGAAACCGCCGACGCCATCACCATCCAGCAGAGCTCTGCACAACAGCAGCTGCAGGCGGCGTCCGCGGCCCAGTCGATGCAACAGGTGTATCAGGTCGCCAACGCCCGTTACCAGGCAGGGATTATCGGGCGCGACGATCTGTTGACCAGCCAGACGCAGCTATTGCAGCAGCAACAGGCGGAGTTGAATGCCAGCAGCAATTTACTGCAGGCGAAGATAGGACTGATCCGCGCGTTGGGCGGTGGCTATCAGGCCCCGGCCGCAGCGGATTCGAAAGCATAATAATATAAGGCTTGGAGAACACCATGAGCGCAAGCGCGGAAACCCAAAACCCGCAGCAGCCGAGCGGCAAAAAGAAGCAGCGCAAATTTTGGCTGCTGTTGCTGACGGTTATTTTCATTGTTATAGGGGTGGCTTATTTAGTGTATTGGTTCCTGGTGCTGCGTCATCACCAGGAAACCGACGACGCCTACGTCTCCGGCAACCAGGTGCAGATCATGGCCCAGGTGTCCGGCAGCGTGAACAGCGTCAACTTCGACAACACCGACTACGTCAAGCAGGGCGACGTGCTGCTGACGCTCGACCCGACCGATGCCGAGCAGGCGTTTGAACGCGCCAAAACCGGCCTGGCCAACAGCGTGCGTCAGACCCACCAGCTGATCATCAACAGCAAGCAGTATCAGGCCAACATCGCCCTGCGCAAGACCGATCTGAGCAAGGCCGAGAACGATCTGAAACGCCGCGTGGTGCTGGGCAGCGTTGACGCCATCGGCCGCGAAGAGCTGCAACACGCGCGCGATGCGGTCGACAGCGCCAAAGCCGCGCTGGAAGTGGCGGTACAGCAATACAACGCCAACCAGGCGATGGTGCTGAACACCCCGCTGGAACAGCAGCCGGCGATCCAACAGGCCGCCGCGCAGATGCGCGACGCCTGGCTGGCGCTGCAGCGTACCAAGGTGATCAGCCCGATTACCGGCTATGTCTCGCGCCGCAGCGTGCAGGTCGGCGCGCAGATCGCCGCCGGTTCGCCGCTGATGGCGGTAGTGCCGGCCGATCACATCTGGGTTGACGCCAACTTCAAGGAAACGCAGATCGCCAATATGCGCATCGGCCAGCCGGCGACGGTGGTCAGCGACGTCTACGGCGACGACGTGGTGTATCAGGGCAAAGTGGCCGGTATCGACATGGGCACCGGCAGCGCCTTCTCGCTGCTGCCGGCCCAGAACGCCACCGGCAACTGGATCAAGGTGGTGCAACGCCTGCCGGTGCGTATTGAGCTCGACGCCAAGCAGGTGGCCGATCATCCGCTGCGCATCGGTCTTTCGACGCTGGTGACCGTCGACACCGCCAATCTGGACGGCCGCGTGCTGGCCGACGTGGTGCGCGACAAACCGCTGTATCAGAGCGACGCGCTGGCGTTGAATCTGGCGCCGGTTAACCAGCTGATCGCCGACGTGATCCATGCGAACGCCGGCTAAGCGCGCGGGAGGCCATCTTGCCACAGAAACCGCTTGAAGGTGCCCAGCTTGCCTGGATGACGGTCGCGCTCGCCATGGCGACCTTCATGCAGGTGCTGGACTCCACCATCGCCAACGTGGCGATCCCCACCATTTCCGGTAACCTCGGGTCTTCCAACTCGCAGGGTACCTGGGTGATCACCTCGTTCGGCGTGGCGAACGCCATCTCGATTCCGATCACCGGCTGGCTGGCGAAGCGTTTCGGCGAAGTGCGGCTGTTCCTTTGGTCCACCGCGCTGTTCGCCATCGCCTCCTGGCTGTGCGGCATCTCCAACAGCCTTGGCATGTTGATCTTCTTCCGCGTGATCCAGGGCGTGGTGGCCGGGCCGCTGATCCCGCTGTCGCAGAGTTTGTTGTTGAACAACTACCCGCCCGCCAAGCGAGCGATGGCCCTGGCGCTGTGGTCGATGACCGTTATCGTCGCGCCAATCTTCGGGCCGATCCTCGGCGGCTACATCAGCGACAACTACCATTGGGGCTGGATCTTCTTCATCAACATCCCGATCGGCGTCTTCGTGATCGTGGCGGCGATGGCGACGTTGAAGGGGCGGGAAACCAAAACCGAGATCAAACCGATCGACACCGTCGGCCTGGTATTGCTGATCGTCGGCATCGGTTCTCTGCAGATCATGCTCGATCAGGGCAAGGAGCTGGACTGGTTCAACTCGACCGAGATCATCACGCTCACCGTCGTGGCGGTGGTGGCGCTGCTGTTCCTCGTGGTGTGGGAGCTGACGGACGACCATCCGGTGGTGGATCTGTCGCTGTTCAAGTCGCGCAACTTCACCATCGGCTGCCTGTGCATCAGTCTGGCGTACATGCTGTACTTCGGCGCCATCGTGCTGTTGCCGCAGCTGTTGCAAGAGGTGTACGGCTATACCGCCACCTGGGCGGGGCTGGCGTCGGCGCCGGTCGGGCTGATCCCGGTGTTGCTGTCGCCGATCATCGGCAAGTTCGGCAACCGGCTCGACATGCGCCGGCTGGTGACCTTCAGCTTCATCATGTATGCCGTGTGCTTCTACTGGCGCGCCTATACCTTTGAACCGGGCATGGACTTCGGCGCATCCGCCTGGCCACAGTTCGTTCAGGGCTTCGCCATCGCCTGCTTCTTCATGCCGTTGACCACCATCACGCTGTCCGGCCTGCCGCCGGAACGCATGGCGGCGGCATCGAGCCTGTCGAACTTCACGCGAACGCTGGCGGGTTCGATCGGTACCTCGATCACCACCACCCTGTGGACGCAGCGCGAATCGCAGCACCATTCGCAACTGACGGAGTTCGTCAACCCGTACAACCCGCAGTCGCAGGAGATGTACCGGCAACTGGAGCAGCTCGGCATGAGCAAGCAGCAGGCGTCGGCGTATATCGCCAACGAGATCACCGCGCAGGGCCTGATCATCTCCGCCAACGAGATATTCTGGCTGTCGGCCGGGGTGTTCCTGGTGTTGCTGGTGCTGGTGTGGGTGGCGAAACCGCCATTCAGCTCCGGCGGCGGCGGGGGCGGCGGCGCTCACTAAGCTTCAATAAACGAAACGGGCGCCCTGGGGCGCCCGTTTTTTTATCCGACGTAGAAAATTACGCCTGATTCTGACGCCACCAGTCCGCCAGCAGAATGCCGGTCGCCACGGAAACGTTCAGGCTTTCCACCTTGCCGGTGCCGCCGATGGACACGTTCATATCGCCCTGCTGCCAGGCGCTGTCGCTCAGACCGTCGCGTTCCTGGCCCAGCACCAGCACCATCTTGGCCGGCAGCTTGGCCTGCGCCAGCGCGGTGCCTTTGTGGCTGGAGGTGGTGACGATGGTGTAACCCGCCTTGCGGAAGGTATCCAGCACCGACAGGAAATCATCGGCGTTGATCGCCTTGATGTGCTCCGCGCCGCCTTCTGCGGTGCGCACCGCCGCGCCGGATTCCAGCAGCGCCGGATCCTGCAGCAGCACGCCGTTGACGCCGAAGTGGGCGCAAGAACGGACGATGGCGCCCAGGTTATGCGGGTTGCCCACTTCTTCCAGCGCCAATACGCAGTCGGTCGCCGGCGCGGTTTTCAGGTAGGTCTGCGCATCCAGGCCCTGACGCTTTTTGATCAGGAAGCAGACGCCGCCGTGGTGCTCGGTGCCGGAAGCCTTGGCCAGTTCTTCTTCATCCACCACGTGGTAAGCTTTGCGGTTAGCCGCCATCCAGCGCAGCGCTTCGCGGAAGCGCGGGGTGACCGACTGCACGAACCAGGCGCGCACGATCGCTTCCGGACGGCTGGCGAACAACGCCTGACAGGCGTTTTCACCGTAAACGCGGGTTTCTTCCGCGCGCTGGCGGCGCAGCTGCTCAGGATCGATAAAGCTTTTGCCGCTGATGCCGCCATGATCGAACGCCGGCTCTTCATTCGGCGCGCGCGAGACGGTTCTCCACGGCGACTCATTGCCACCGCGCTCTTCAGAGCGCGCCGGACGGCGAGGACGATCGCTTTCACTGCGGCGGGAGTCGGCGCCGCGGCGATCGTTGCCGCCGCGCGCCTTGTCTTGACCGGTGCGGCCCGATCGCGCACCGTCAGCCGGACGGCCTTTGCCGGCCGGACGTTTATTCTTGTTACGGTCGTCGCCGTTGTCGTCGTCACTGCGGACGTACATCACTTTGACTTTACCGTTCTTGCCACTAAATGAATCGTTCATTGTCTTCTCCACCAACGCGCAGGGCGCGAAGATTACCTGATGTTGGTGCACGAAGCCACCAACTTGCGCTAAAAGCTCCCAACTATCACACCCATTGAACAAACCTCATTGTTCACGCGCCGGGTTTTGCCGATAATTGTCAGCATTAAAGAAACATCTCCGCAACCGCGTTGCGGGGACCATGCTTTCTCTGTACCCGAGGTCAACATGAATACAGTTTGTGCAGCTTGCAATGCCACCAACCGCGTGCCGGAAGAACGTCTGGCGGACAATGCGAAATGCGGCCGCTGCGGCCATGAGCTCTTCGACGGTGAAGTGATCAACGCCACCGCCGCCACGCTGGACCAGTTGCTGCAGGACGATCTGCCGGTCGTGGTCGATTTCTGGGCGCCGTGGTGCGGCCCGTGCCGCAGCTTTGCACCGATCTTTGAAGACGTGGCCGAAGAGCGCGCCGGCAAAGTGCGCTTCGTGAAAGTGAACACCGAAGCCGAGCCGGAGCTGAGCGCCCGTTTCCGCATCCGCAGCATCCCGACCATCATGGTGTTCCGTCAGGGCAAGATGGTCGACATGCTCAACGGCGCGATGCCGAAAGCGCCGTTTGACAACTGGCTCAACGAGTTAGTGTGATTCGGCAAGTATAGGCCGTATCCCGCCATCGCGCGCGAACGCCCCCGATCGAGCCCGCCTCTCCCGGCGGGCTTTTTTCTGCGTTACAATAGCGGTTTTTCCCCAGGATCGTTATGACCGACAACGCCGTACTTCGCCTGCGCCAATTCCGTTTAGACCGCGCCACCCGCCCTTTTTTGGCGCGCGGTTGCCGGGTGGCGCGTTGTCAGGGTTGCCTGCTGCCGCATAAAAACTGCCTGTGCGACACCATTCGCCCACAGCAGGCCGGCAGCCGTTTCTGCCTGATCATGTTCGGCGCCGAGCCGCTCAAGCCCAGCAACACCGGCCGCCTGATCGCCGATATCCTGCCGGACACCCAGGCGTTCCTCTGGTCGCGCACCGAGGTCGATCCCTCCCTGCTGGCGGCCATCAACGATCCGACACGGCAGCCTTATGTGGTGTTCCCCGCGTCCTACGCCGACGCCGAACGGCCGGTGTTCAGCGCGCTGCCCGTCGGCGGCAAACCGCCGCTGTTCATCATGCTGGACGGCACCTGGGCGGAGGCGCGCAAAATGTTCCGTAAAAGCCCGTATCTCAATCAATTCCCGGTGTTTTCCCTCAACGTCGACGCCGCATCAGACTACCAGCTGCGCGAAGCCAGCCGCGCCGAGCAACACTGCACGGCGGAAGTGGCCGCCGCCCTGCTGCAACAGGCGGGCGATCTGCCGGCCGCCGAAGGGTTGAATCAGCATTTTCGCTATTTCCGTCAACAGTATCTGGCGGGAAAACCGACCCGACCGGAGGCACCGGTCACAGCAATGCAGCCATAAAGCGCCTAAAATCAGGCGTAACGTTGCCAAAAGGAGCCGTGCATGAGCCAGCGAGGGTTAGAAGCGCTACTACGTCCCAAATCGATCGCCGTGCTGGGCGCTTCGCAGCAGCCGGGCCGCGCCGGCAACCTGATGATGAGCAACCTGCTGGCCGGCGGTTTCGGCGGCCCCATCCTGCCGGTTACGCCGCGCTACAAGGCGGTATGCGGCGTCATGGCCTATCCCGACGTCGCCAGCCTGCCGCTGACGCCGGATCTGGCGATCATCTGCACCCACGCCAAGCGTAATCTGGCGCTGCTCGACGCGCTGGGGCAGCGCGGCTGTAAAACCGCCATTGTGCTCTCTTCGCCACCGGAACAGTTCACCGAGCTGAAAGCCTGCGCGCAGCGCTACGCCATGCGGCTGCTGGGCCCCAACAGCCTGGGATTGCTGGCGCCGTGGCAGGGCATTAACGCCAGCTTCTCGCCGGTGCCGATCCAAAAAGGCAAGCTGGCGTTTATCTCGCAGTCCGCCGCCGTCGCCAACACTATTCTCGACTGGGCGCAGCAGCGCGAAGTCGGCTTCTCCTATTTCATTGCGCTGGGCGACAGCCTGGATATCGACGTCGACGACCTGCTCGACTTTTTGGCGCGCGACGGCAAGACCAGCGCCATCCTGCTGTATCTGGAAAACATCAGCGACGCACGGCGCTTTCTCTCCGCCTCGCGCAGCGCCTCACGCAATAAGCCCATTCTGGTGATCAAAAGCGGCCGCAGCCAACAGGCGCAATTACTGCTCAACAGCCAGCAAGGGCTGGACGCCGCTTACGACGCCGCCATCCAGCGCGCCGGCCTGCTGCGCGTGCAGGATACCCATGAGCTGTTCTCAGCGGTGGAAACCCTCAGCCATATGCATCCGCTGCGCGGCGAACGGCTGATGATCGTCAGCAACGGGGCGGCGCTGGCGGCGATGGCGCTGGACGAGCTGCTCGGGCGCAACGGCAAGCTGGCGACGCTGAGCGAGGAGAGCCTGGCGAAGCTGAGCGATGCGCTGCCGGATTTCATTCGCGCCGGCAACCCGCTCGATCTGCGCGACGACGCCACGCCGCAGCGCTACCTGGCGGCTCTTGAAGCGCTGCTCGACAGCCACGACTATGACGCGCTGCTGCTGATCCATGCGCCGAGCGCGGCGGCGCCGGGCACCGCCACGGCGCAGCGGCTGATCGACGCGCTGCACCGCCATGCGCGCGGCAAACGCATCACCTTGCTGACCAACTGGTGCGGCGAATACTCTTCTCAAGAGGCGCGCCGGCTGTTTACCGAGGCCGCCATTCCCACCTACCGCACGCCGGAAGGCGCTGTGACCGCTTTTATGCATATGGTGGAATACCGCCGCAACCAAAAGCAGCTGAAAGAGACGCCGGCGCTGCCGGTCGGCCTGACCGCCAATACCGCCGACGCTCACCGCCTGATCCATCAGGCGCTGGCCGAAGGCGCCACCCATTTGGATACCCACGAGGTGCAATCCATTCTGCAGGCTTATGACCTGAGCACCCTGCCGACCTGGATCGCCGAAGACAGCGCCGAAGCGGTACATATCGCCGAACAGATCGGCTACCCGGTGGCGCTGAAGCTGCGCTCGCCGGATATCCCGCACAAGTCGGAAGTTCAGGGCGTCATGCTCTACCTGCGCACCGCGACCGAAGTGCAGCGCGCGGCGGAGGCGATCCTCGACCGCGTGAAACGCACCTACCCTCAGGCGCGCATCCACGGCTTGCTGGTGCAGAGCATGGCCAACCGCGCCGGCGCCCAGGAGCTGCGCATCGCGGTAGAGCAGGATGCGATTTTCGGCCCGCTGATCATGCTGGGCGAAGGCGGTGTGGAATGGCGCCAGGAAAATCAGGTGGCGGTCGCGCTGCCGCCGCTGAACATGGCGCTGGCGCGTTATCTGGTGCTGCAGGCGGTGAAAGGCGGCAAGATCCGCGGGCGCAGCGCGCTGCGGCCTTTAGATATCCCTGGACTAAGCCGTTTGCTGGTGCAGGTCTCCAACCTGATCCTCGACTGCCCGGAGATCGCCCGGCTGGATATCCATCCGGTGCTGGCCTCCGGCAGCGAATTCACCTTGCTGGACGTTTCGATGCAGCTCGCGCCGTTCAGCGGCGATCCGCAGGCGCGGCTGGCGATCCGCCCTTATCCGCATGAGCTGGAAGAGACCATCGCGTTGAAAGACGGCAGCCAGTGCCTGTTCCGCCCGATCCTGCCGGAAGACGAACCGGCGCTGAAGCATTTCATCGACCGGGTGACCAAGGAAGACCTCTATTATCGCTACTTCAGCGAGATCAATGAGTTT
Organism: Serratia sp. CY71090; assembly: GCF_052166845.1. Lineage (NCBI taxonomy): Bacteria > Pseudomonadati > Pseudomonadota > Gammaproteobacteria > Enterobacterales > Yersiniaceae > Serratia > Serratia sp. CY71090. The sequence goes on from NZ_JBJNOA010000008.1 coordinate 258,030, forward strand.
ACCCATGACGATTTGGCCAACATGACGCAGATCGACTACGATCGAGAAATGGCCTTTGTGGCGCTGCGCGCAGACGAGATCATCGGCGTGACCCGCGCGCTGTCCGATCCGGACAACACCGACGCAGAATTCGCCGTGCTGGTGCGTTCCGACCTGAAAGGCCTGGGCCTGGGCCGTCAGTTGCTGGAGAAAATGATCGCCTATGCGCGCGCGCATGGCCTGACCCGCCTGAGCGGCATCACCATGCCGAATAACCGCGGCATGATCGCACTGGCGCAGCGGCTGGGCTTTGGCATCGAGGTGCAGCTTGAGGACGGCATCGTCAATCTGACGCTGCCGCTGCAGGCCGCCGACGCGCAGTGACCTGCGTCGCAATGCGCTACGAATCCACCACTTAACGCCAAAACATACGCACAATCGGGGCAACTAATGGTATTATCGCCCGATTATTCGGTTTATTGTTTTTATGCCTGTGGCGTTCTGGCCATCAATCATGAGAGAAGAAACGCACTGTGATGTTGTCAAAATTTAAACGTAGCAAACATCAACAACACCTTGCACAACTGCCCAAACTCCCCCAGACGGTTGCTGATGTTCGTACGTTGTACGCGCCGTCCGATTTTCGCACCACGCTGCTGGACGCCATCGCCAACGCCACCCAACGCATCTATCTGGTGGCCCTGTATCTGGAGCATGACGACGCCGGGCGCGAGATCCTCAATGCGTTGTATCAAGCCAAACAGCGACGGCCCGAGCTGGAAATCTGCGTACTGGTCGACTGGCACCGCGCACAGCGTGGGCGCATCGGCGCCGCCGCCGCCAATACCAACGCCGACTGGTACTGCGCCATGGCCAGCCAACATCCGGAACAGTCGGTGCCGATCTACGGCGTGCCGGTCAATACCCGCGAAGCGCTGGGCGTACTGCACCTGAAAGGCTTTGTGGTCGACGATACCGCGATCTACAGCGGCGCCAGCATCAACGACGTTTATCTGCATCAGCATGAGAAATACCGTTACGATCGCTATCAGCTGATCACCAACGGCGTGCTGGCCGATACCTTGATCGATTACATCAAGCAGCATCTGCTCACCGCCGGCGCCGTACAGCGCCTCGATCGCAGCGATCGGCCAAAAAGCCCGGAGATCAAAAACGAGACCCGCCTGTTCCGTTTCGCCCTGCGCCGCGCCGGTTACCACTTCCGCGGCAAGGCCGGCAACGATGAGCTGGCGGTGACGCCGCTGGTTGGGCTTGGCAAGCAAAGCGTGCTGAATAAAACCATTCATCACCTGATGTCGTGCGCCGACCAGAAACTGACGCTCTGTACCCCCTACTTCAACCTGCCGGCGCTGCTGGTGCGCAACATCATTTATCTGCTGCGCCAGGGTAAACAGGTGGAGATCATTGTCGGCGATAAAACCGCCAACGACTTCTATATTCCTGAAGACCAGCCGTTCAAAATCATCGGCGCGCTGCCCTACCTGTATGAGATTAACCTGCGCCGCTTCCTGAGCCGCTTGCAGCGTTACATCGACACCGGGCAGCTGATCGTGCGTTTGTGGAAGGATGGCGATAACAGCTATCACCTGAAAGGCATGTGGGTAGACGAAGAGTGGCAGCTGATCACCGGCAACAACCTCAACCCGCGCGCCTGGCGGCTGGATCTGGAAAACGCCATTCTGATCCACGATCCCAAGCAAGAGATGCGCGAGCAACGGCAGAAAGAGCTGGAATGCATCCGTACTCATACCACTGTAGTCGCCCATTATCAGGAACTGCAAAGCATTCAGCAGTATCCGATCAAGGTGCGTAAGCTGATTCGGCGTCTGCGCCGTATCCGCATCGATCGGCTGATTAGCCGCATCCTGTAAGCGGTACTCTGACCCCGGCCAAGGCCGGGGTTTTTATTACAGCTGTATCTCCTTGCCTTTGCGATGCAACCGAAGCGAAACCAGCAACGCCAGCAGGCACATGCCGGAAACGTACCAGAAGAAGGCATTCTCCACGCCGAATGATTTAAGCGACAACGCGACATATTCTGCCGAACCGCCGAACAGGGCGTTCGCCACCGCATAAGACAAGCCTACCCCTAACGCGCGCACCTCTGGCGGGAACATCTCGGCTTTAAGCAGCCCGCTGATCGCGGTGTAAAAGCTGACAACGAACAACGCCAACACGATCAGACCGAACGCCATAAAGGGGTTGGTCACTTCTTTCAAGGCAAACAGGATCGGCACCGTCAACACCGTGGCGAAGGCTGAGAAGATCAGCATCGAGCTGCGACGGCCGATTTTATCCGAAAACGCGCCTACTGCAGGCTGCAGCAGCATAAAGACGAATAGCGCAACGGTCATGATGGCGCTGGCCAGCTTGGCGTCCATACCGGCGGTGTTCACCAGGTATTTCTGCATGTAGGTGGTGAAGGTGTAAAAGGTCAGTGAACCGGCGGCGGTAAAGCCCAGCACCATCAGGAACGCCTTGCGATTTTTCCACAACCCCGTCAACGAACCGGCATCTTTGTGGTTACGCGTCTTCGCATCGGAGGTTTCATTCAGCGAGCGGCGCAGGTACAGCGCCACCACCGCCAACACGGCCCCCAGGGCAAACGGAATACGCCATCCCCAGGCCTTCAGCTCTTCAGCGGGCAATATCTGCTGCAGGATCACCAAGACCAGCAGCGCCAGCAGTTGCCCGCCGATCAGCGTGACATACTGAAACGAGGCGTAGAAGCCACGCCGCCCCTTGATCGCCACCTCACTCATGTAGGTGGCGCTGGTGCCATACTCGCCGCCCACCGACAACCCCTGGAACAATCGAGCGATCAGCAGCAGCGCCGGCGCCCAGCTGCCGATCGATTCATACGTCGGCAGGCAGGCGATCACCAGCGATCCGGCGCACATCATGCAGACTGAAAGCAGCATTGAGTTTTTTCTGCCATGCTTGTCGGCAATATAGCCGAACAGCCAGCCGCCGATCGGCCGCATAAAGAAGCCGGCGGCGAATACCCCGGCGGTTTGCAACAGCTGCGTGGTGCTGTTGCCAGCCGGAAAGAACGAGGCGGCAAAGTAAATGGAACAGAAGGAGTAAACGTAAAAATCAAACCACTCCACCAGATTGCCTGATGAAGCTCCGACGATAGCGAAAATGCGTTTCTTGTTATCCAGCGCCCCCTGTTCGACGCCGTGCTCATCCCCAAGAGCCGAGGTTGTTTCTGTCATGATATTTTCTCCGAGCCATAGCAATGATGAAATTCGGCTTCCTGCCGCCCTGGTTGTTACTTTATTGTTGCTTATAAGTTAACAGCCAAACTTAATAGCGGACGAAGAATATCTGACATTCAGAGAAACAATGCGTTGGTTTTGTGATGAATATTAAACAGTACGATGAAAGCTGAAGCGGGTTACAACGGGGATTTTCCATTTTTCCCATAGCAAAAAGCCCTGGACGTCCAGTTCAGGGCTTTCGGCTTTATTTGATGCCTGGCAGTTTATGGCGGGCGTCCTGCCCGCCCCCCTTCGGGCCGTTGCTTCGCAACGTTCAAATCCGCTCCCGGCGGATTTGTCCTACACAATTCGTCTCAGGATGCCCATGCTCGGGCAGAACGCCAGATAACAGACAAAACAAAAAGCCCCATGCTTTCGCATGAGGCTTGTTGTTTTATTTGATGCCTGGCAGTGTCCTACTCTCGCATGGGGAGACCCCACACTACCATCGGCGCTACGGCGTTTCACTTCTGAGTTCGGCATGGGGTCAGGTGGGACCACCGCGCTATTGC
>NZ_JBJNOA010000009.1:0-247401 GCF_052166845.1 Serratia sp. CY71090
CATGAATTTTACTTCAGTTAGTCACTCTTCAAGACTTGATATTTTTTTGCATCCGAAGATGCTGGATATCGTCTTGTGGAGTGCCCACACAGATTGTCTGATAAATTGTTAAAGAGCAGTGAGTTAGGCGCTTTCGCTTGCTAACTCGAGGTGGCGTATATTACGCTTTCCTCTTTCAGAGTCAACCCTAATTTTCAGGATTTTTTCTCTTTCTTCCCGGCCGCTGTGTGAAGTGAATCACTTGCGCCGTGTCGATGGAGGCGCATTATAGGGAGCCGGTTCAGAATGACAAGCGATAATATGCATTTTTTATCTGACCGCTCACTATTCATGCGTAACGCCTATTAAACCCGCTTTTTGATGGCTGCCGGCAGGTCCGCCAGGCTATTTAGCACCCAATCGGCCAGCTTTTCACCCTGCTCCGTCACCGGCTTGCCGGTACGCACCAGCACCTTGGTGCCGACGCCGGCCGCGATCGCCGCCTGCATATCTTCCGGTTTATCGCCCACCATATAAGAAGCGGCCATATCGATGTTCAATTCCTGCTGCGCTTGCAGCAGCATGCCCGGCTGCGGTTTACGGCAGTCACAGACCTGACGATACTCTTCCACTACCGCCTCCGGATGATGCGGGCAGAAATAGATGCCGTCGAAGTCGACGTCGCGATCGGCCAGCGACCAGTCCATCCACTCGGTCAGGTACATAAACTGGTCTTCGCTGAACTTGCCGCGCGCAATGCCCGACTGGTTGGTCACCATCACCAGCGCGAACCCCATCTTTTTGAGTTCGCGACAGGCGTCAATCACGCCGTCAATAAAGTGGAAATTGTCGATTTCATGGACATAACCATGGTCAACGTTAATCGTACCGTCACGATCGAGAAAAATTGCTGGAACGCTTTGTGTCACCGCTTTGCTCCTGAGGGGCTGAATACGCTGACAGTATCGCATGTTTTACCCCGCACTGAGAACGCCGGAGAACGTCGCTGGCCGTTGACTTAGACGTCTAGACGCCTTAACATCTGATCCATACCTTGGTTCCACGCCGAGGTTTACTTTTATCTAGCCACGGGCAACCACGCTAAAATAAGAAGAATATGATTAAACTTTCTAACATCACTAAAGTGTTCCAGCAGGGTTCGCGCACCATTACCGCGCTCTCTGACGTGACCCTTCACGTCCCTGCAGGGCAAATCTATGGCGTTATCGGCTCTTCCGGCGCCGGCAAAAGCACGCTGATCCGCTGCGCCAACATGCTTGAGCGCCCTACCTCCGGCCAGGTGCTGGTCGATGGCCAGGATCTGACGTCTCTGTCGGAAAGCGAACTGACGCGCGCCCGTCGCCAAATCGGCATGATCTTCCAGCACTTCAACCTGCTCTCTTCCCGCACGGTGTTCGGCAACGTGGCGCTGCCGCTGGAGCTGGACAATACGCCGCGCGCCGAGATCAAAAAGCGCGTGACCGAACTGCTGGAGCTGGTCGGCCTGGCGGACAAACACGACGCCTATCCGGCCAATCTGTCCGGCGGCCAGAAACAGCGCGTGGCGATCGCCCGTGCGCTGGCCAGCAATCCCAAAGTGCTGCTGTGCGACGAAGCCACCAGCGCGTTGGATCCGGCCACCACCCGCTCCATCCTGGAGCTGCTGAAAGACATCAACCGCCGCCTGGGCCTGACCATTCTGCTGATCACCCACGAAATGGACGTGGTGAAACGCATCTGCGACCAGGTCGCGGTCATCAGCCAGGGGCAGCTGATCGAAAAAGACAGCGTCAGCGAAGTGTTCTCACACCCGAAAACCCCGCTGGCCCAGCAGTTCATTCAGTCCACGCTGCATCTGGATATCCCGGACGACTACGCCGCGCGCCTGTCGCCGGAGCGTCAGGGCGACCGCCAGCCGCTGCTGCGCCTGGAGTTCACCGGTCAGTCGGTCGATGCGCCGCTGCTGTCTGAAGCCGCTCGCCGCTTCAACGTGAACAACAACATTATCAGCGCCCAGATGGATTATGCCGGCGGCGTGAAATTCGGCGTGATGCTGGCGGAGCTGCACGGCAGCGACGAAGACGCGCTGGCGACGATTAAGTTCCTGCAAGAAAATCAGGTAAAAGTAGAGGTTCTGGGTTATGTCTGAGGCAATGATGTGGTTGATGGCGCGTGGCGTGTGGGAAACCGTCATGATGACCTTTGTCTCCGGCTTCTTCGGTTTCGTGCTCGGCCTGCCGGTAGGTGTGCTGCTGTATGTCACCCGCCCGGGGCAGATCATCGCCAACAATTCGCTGTATAAGATCCTGTCCGGGCTGGTGAACATCTTCCGTTCCATTCCGTTCATTATCCTGCTGGTTTGGATGATTCCGTTTACCCGCATGATCGTCGGCACCTCGATCGGCCTGCAGGCGGCCATCGTGCCGTTGACGGTGGGCGCCGCGCCGTTCATCGCGCGCATGGTGGAAAACGCCCTGCTGGAGATCCCGTCCGGCCTGGTGGAAGCCGCGCGCGCCATGGGCGCCACGCCGATGCAGATCATCAAGAAAGTGTTGCTGCCGGAAGCCCTGCCGGGCCTGGTCAACGCCGCGACCATCACCCTGATCACCCTGGTGGGCTACTCCGCCATGGGCGGCGCGGTCGGCGCCGGCGGCCTGGGCCAAATCGGTTACCAATACGGTTATATCGGTTATAACGCCACAGTGATGAATACCGTATTAGTATTACTGGTAGTTTTGGTTTATCTGATCCAATTCTGCGGCGATCGCATCGTCAAAGCCGTTACCCATAAATAGTTTCACCGCATGTTAATGCGAGTCTAATGAGGAAGGGATATGTCGTTAAAATTTAAATCCATCGCGGCAATTGGCGCACTGATCGGCACGCTGGCTCTGGCGGGCTGTGGCCAGGATGAAAAGAATCCGAACCACATCAAGGTCGGCGTGATCGTCGGCGCTGAGCAGCAAGTGGCTGAAGTGGCGCAGAAAGTGGCGAAAGAGAAGTACGGTCTGGACGTTGAACTGGTCACCTTCAACGACTACGTGCTGCCTAACGAAGCGCTGAGCAAAGGCGATATCGATCTGAACGCCTTCCAGCACAAGCCTTATCTGGATCAGCAGATCAAAGACCGCGGTTACAAGCTGGTGCCGGTCGGCAACACCTTCGTTTACCCGATCGCCGGTTACTCCAAGAAAATCAAATCGCTGGACGAGCTGAAAGAAGGTTCGCAGATCGCGCTGCCTAACGATCCGACCAACCTGGGCCGTTCGCTGCTGCTGCTGCAGAAAGTTGGTCTGATCAAGCTGAAAGACGGCGTTGGCCTGCTGCCGACCGTGCTGGACGTGACCGAGAACCCGAAAAACCTGAAGCTGGTTGAGCTGGAAGCGCCTCAGCTGCCGCGCTCTCTGGACGATCAGCAGATCGCGCTGGCGGTGATCAACACCACCTACGCCAGCCAGATCGGCCTGACGCCGGCGAAAGACGGTCTGTTCGTGGAAGATAAAGACTCGCCTTACGTCAACCTGCTGGTTGCGCGCGAAGATAACAAAGATGCGGAAAACGTGAAGAAATTCGTTCAGGCCTATCAGTCTGACGACGTTGACGCGGCCGCCAACAAAATCTTCAACGGCGGCGCGGTGAAAGGCTGGTAAGCGCTTATTCACCCATTTTATTCCTATAATTGCAAGACGGGCCAAGGCCCGTCTTGTTATTTCCGCCATAGCTTGCTTCAATAGCGCCACTTTCATTAAGGCAGAGGAATCTCAATGCGTGTTTTACCTCTCTGTTTGTTAGCGCTCGCGCTGGCCGGATGTTCATCGCAGCGTATCGCGCCGTCCTCAACAAGCAGCACCAGCAAGCCGACTACCACCGCTCCGGCCAAAACTACGCCGGCCGCCCGCCCCGCACCGGTAAAACTGTACAAAAGTGCAGAAGAACTCGTGGGTAAACCGTTCCGCGATCTGGGTGAAGTGTCCGGCGAATCGTGCCAAACCACCGTGCAAGACTCTCCACCGAATCTGGCTACCGCCCGTAAACGCATGCAAATCCGTGCGTCTTACATGAAGGCCAACGCCGTGCTGCTGCACGACTGCCAAATTGTCAGCGGCGTCGCCGGTTGCTATCAACAGGCCGTTTGTCAGGGCTCGGCGCTTAACGTCTCCTCCAAATGACCGAATTCGTTTTCGAGCAGATCGGCGTGATCCGCTCGCCGTATAAAGAAAAATTCGCCGTGCCCCGCCAGCCGGGGCTGGTCGAAGACGGCGGCGGCGAACTGCTGCTGCTGCCGCCTTACAACCAGGCGGAAGCGGTGCGCGGCCTCAGCGATTTCAGCCATCTGTGGGTGATGTTCATTTTCCATCAAACCATGGAAGGCGGCTGGCGCCCGACGGTGCGTCCGCCGCGTTTAGGCGGCAATGCCCGCATGGGCGTGTTCGCCACCCGCTCCACCTTCCGCCCCAACCCGCTCGGCATGTCGCTCATTGAGCTGAAGGGCGTGCGGGTGAAAAACGGTGAAGTGGCGCTGGAACTGGGCAGCCTCGACCTGGTCGACGGCACCCCGGTGGTGGACATCAAGCCTTATCTGCCGTTCGCCGAGAGCCAGCCGCAGGCCCGCGCCGGCTTTGCCCAGGCCGCGCCCGCCGGCGATATGCCGGTGCGTTTCGCACCGCAGGCCGAGCAACAGCTGCAGCAACATCAGGCGCGCTACCCGCAATTAAGGCGTTTTATCAGCCAGGTGCTGGCGCAAGATCCCCGTCCCGCCTATCGTAAAGGAGAGGACGTCGAACGGGATTACGCCGTCTGGCTGTTGGATTTCAACGTGCGCTGGCGCGTCGTGGACGGCCGCACCGAAGTGTTGGCGCTCGACCCGCGTTAAAATTCCGCCGCCTCTCTTTTGGCGACCCGCTCGCGCTGGTAAACTAAACCACTTTTGTCACTTTTGGCCGCCACTCTGGCAGCCCGATGCAATTTGCAGTTCTAACGGAACCAAAACACCATGCGTACTAGCCAATATCTGCTCTCCACACTGAAGGAGACACCTGCCGACGCCGAAGTGATCAGCCACCAGCTGATGCTGCGCGCCGGGATGATCCGCAAGCTGGCCTCCGGTCTTTACACCTGGCTGCCGACCGGCCTGCGCGTTCTGAAGAAGGTTGAAAACATCGTTCGCGAAGAAATGAACAATGCTAACGCGATCGAAGTGTCCATGCCGGTGGTTCAGCCTGCCGATCTGTGGCAGGAAAGCGGCCGTTGGGAGCAATACGGCCCCGAGCTGCTGCGCTTCGTCGACCGCGGCGATCGTCCGTTCGTGCTGGGCCCGACGCATGAAGAAGTGATCACCGATCTGATCCGCAACGAGATCAGTTCGTACAAACAGCTGCCGCTGAACTTCTTCCAGATCCAGACCAAGTTCCGTGATGAAGTGCGCCCGCGTTTCGGCGTGATGCGTTCCCGTGAGTTCCTGATGAAGGATGCCTACTCCTTCCACACCTCACAGGAGTCTCTGCAGGAGACTTACGACGCAATGTACGAAGCGTACAGCAAAATCTTCAGCCGCATGGGCCTGGATTTCCGCCCGGTGCAGGCGGATACCGGCTCGATCGGCGGCAGCGCCTCGCACGAATTCCAGGTGCTGGCGCAGAGCGGTGAAGACGATATCGTGTTCTCCACCGGTTCCGACTTCGCCGCCAACATCGAGCTGGCGGAAGCGGTCGCGCCGGCAGAGCCGCGCGCCGCAGCCAGTGAAGAACTGCGCCTGGTAGATACGCCGAACGCCAAAACCATCGCCGAGCTGGTCGAGCAATTCCAGCTGCCGGTGGAAAAAACCGTGAAGACGCTGATGGTGCGCGCCACCGAAGAGAGCGGCCACAAGCTGGTCGCCCTGCTGGTGCGCGGCGATCACGAGCTGAACGAAATCAAGGCCGAGAAGCTGGCGCAGGTTGCCGCGCCGCTGACCTTCGCCACCGAAGAAGAGATCCGCGCCATCGTCGGCGCCGGCCCGGGTTCCCTCGGCCCGGTCAAGCTGCAGATGCCGGTGGTTGCCGACCGCAGCGTAGCGGCGATGAGCGACTTTGGCGCCGGCGCCAACGTTGACGGCAAACACTACTTCGGCATCAACTGGGAGCGCGATCTGCCGCTGCCGCAGGTGGCCGATATCCGTAACGTGGTGGAAGGCGACGCCAGCCCGGACGGTCAGGGTACGCTGCTGATCAAACGCGGCATCGAAGTGGGCCATATCTTCCAGCTCGGCACCAAGTACTCGGAAGCGATGAAAGCGACCGTGCAGGGTGAAGACGGCCGCAACCAGGTGCTGACCATGGGTTGCTACGGCATCGGGGTCACGCGCGTCGTGGCCGCCGCCATCGAGCAGAACCACGACGAACGCGGCATCATCTGGCCGGACGCCATCGCGCCGTTCCAGGTCGCTATTCTGCCGATGAACATGCACAAGTCGTTCCGCGTACAGGCGCTGGCAGAAGAGCTGTACAACACCCTGCGTTCCCACGGCATCGACGTGATCCTCGATGACCGCAAAGAGCGTCCGGGCGTGATGTTCGCGGATATGGAACTGATCGGCGTGCCGCACTCTATCGTTATCGGCGATCGTAACCTCGACAACGAAGAGATCGAGTACAAGAACCGCCGCATCGGCGAGAAGCAGATGATCAAAACCGGCGAAATCGTTGATTTCCTGCTGGGCCAGATCAAACGCTAAGCGTCGATCGCCAGAGAATAAAAAAACCCGCCTAGGCGGGTTTTTTTATATCCGAAACGCGTTACTTGCTGCTGCAGCTTTTACTGCGGTCGAACGCGATCTTGCCGTCCGGCACCACCGCTTTTTCAATCTGCCCCTCTTCCATCGACGGCTGCACGCTGAAGTGCGCGTTGAAGGTCAGGAACACCGGCTCGCCGGCAGTCTTATTGGCCTTAGCGTAACCTTGCTCCAGCGCGATGTTGTTATCCACCGGGAAAGTGATGCCGGTGGCGCAATCTTTGAACACCGCCGCGTCGGCCATATAGCTGTAGCTGCCTTTCATCGCCATCGGGGTTTTAGGCAACGGTTTTTCAACCGGCTCCAGACGGTAATTCAGCTTGGACTCGATCGGCGCGCCGCTGCGATCCAGCATCTCCAGGCTCTTGCCCACCGGACGGAAGTAGCGTTTCTCGCCGGTGCTATCGGTCAGCACCAGCTTATCCGCGGTGCGCGCCCATTTGCCGTAGTCGGCAAAGGTCTGATCGCCGTCTTTGCTGCCGCGATAGGTTTCCTGCAGCACGAAGGTGCCGTCTTCATCCAGGAACAGCGCCGTATCCAGACCGCCGCAATCAGCGCAAGGCAACACCCCTTGATAACTCTGCGGCATCGCCTGCAGCGGTTGTTCCTTCGGCTGATAATGATTATTGCATCCCAACAACGAGAGTGCACCTGCCGCCAAGAACAGGGCTATCGTAATTTTCTTCACAGTTATTCTCCTACTGTGTTCATGTATTCCTAAGTGCGAACCTTGCCGCGCAGCGCCTTGGTGGCGCCTTTACGCGTCTTGCCTTCCAAACGACGCAGTTTCGCTCCTTTCGTCGGCTTGGTCGCCTTGCGCGTTTTTTCCACCACCATCGCCTGCTGAATCAACGCGACCAGCCTGGCCAACGCCGCTTCGCGATTCAATTCCTGACTGCGATACTCTTGCGCCTTGATAATCACCACGCCATCGGCGGTAATTAAATGGTGATTCAGCGCCAACAGCCTTTCCTTATAATACTCTGGCAGGCTGGATGCCCGGATGTCAAAGCGCAAATGGATCGCCGTTGAGGTTTTGTTCACGTGCTGGCCGCCCGCGCCCTGCGCGCGGATCGCCGTCAATTCCAGCTCATTATCCGGTATGGCGACGTTTCTTGACAGTTCCAGCACCGGTCACACCTGCGCCCGCTGCCACTCGGCAAACTGGATTTCCAGACTATTCTGAGCATCGGACAGCCAAATAGTTCCCTCCTGCAGCGTCGCCTGCAGCGTCATGGTGCGGCTGGCCAGCGCCGTCAGCCGCGCCAGCTGCTCGTCATCGAGGAAACGCACGCTCAGGTTCTTGTAACCGGCCACCTTGCCCTGCATTCCCTGCCACCACACGTGCGCGGCGCGCTCGCCGTAGGCGTACAGCACCACGCGCGGCGACTGGTTGCAGGCCTTGCGAATGCGCTTCTCGTCGGGCAACCCCATCTCGATCCACATTTCCAGCCCGTTATGGTCGTTGCGCTGCCAGATCTCCGGCTCATCGTCGGCGCTCAGCCCTTTGGTGAACACCAGCCGCTCGTCGGCATGGCAGATCCAGGCCAACAGGCGCAACATCATGCGCTGTTCATTTTCGGACGGGTGTTGCGCCAGCGTCAGCGTGGCGTCGTGATAGAAGTGACGATCCATATCAGCGATATTGACCGCGGCTTTATAAATGGTTGCTTTCAGCGCCATGGGTGACCTCGTTATTATTCGGCGACAGTGTACTTGATCAGGGGCGAACGCCGCCAGCGCAGCCCGGTTCGGCGCAGAACGAAAGGCGTGTCGAGGTGCTGATAACTCCATAACAGCTGTGCTATAGTCGTCTAGGATAGGATAAAACTCCGAGAGCCTGCGCCTCATCGCGAGAGCGGTCTTGATGATGCAGAGGTTCTTAAGGGAGGAAACTGTGCAACAATACTGTGAGTTAGTACGCCGTACTTACGCCGAGATTGGCAGTGGAGATCTTGGCTACGTGCCTGATGCGCTGGCTTGTGCGTTAAAGGCATTGGACGATGTCGCAGCGAACGACGCGCTACCGTCCTCCGTTAGGGAACAGGCGGCCTTTGCCGCCGCTAACTTATTGGTGAGCGACTATGTTGATGAATGATGAGTACCAACCCATCAATTGCGATGACTACGACAACCTGGAACTCGCCTGTCAGCATAAACTTATTCTGAAGCTGGAGTTACGCGACGGAGAAGTGATCGAGGCCAAGGCGATCGACCTGCTGCAAAAGAAACGCGTTGAGTATCTGACCATCGAACAGAACGGCCAGCAGCGCGACCTGCGTCTGGACCATATCAGCAGTTTCAGTCATCCGGAAATCGGTACCGTGGTCGTCAGTCTGTCGGACTGAGCAGCGGTAACCCCATCCCAACAGGGCAGCCCGACGGCTGCCCTCGTCATTTACGGCTTCAGGCTGGCATAGTAAGCCGCCAGATCGGCGATGTCGTTATCCGACAGCCCCGACACATAGGCCTTCATCACCTCGGCCTGGCCGCCGTTGCGCTCCCCTTTCCTATACGCCTGCAGCGCATGCTGCAGGTACATGGCGTTCTGTCCGGCCAGATTCGGGTACATCGGCACCGTCACCTTGCCCTGCGCGCCGTGGCACGCCGCACAGGCGGCGGCTTTCGCCTGACCGGCGGCCGCATCCCCCGCCGCCAACGCCGGCAGGCTGAACAGGCCGGCGGCCAACAGCGTGATCCCCACAAACTTCATCATTGCTCCTCACGATTATGATTTTTTTCCCAGCGCAGCCGCCACGGGCGTTCGCCTTCCGCCACCTGCCCCGCCTCACAGACGAATGCGCCCAAGGCAGCGATCAACTGCTCATCATAATAAATCAACGGGATGCGATCACGCTGCCAGGGAGGGATCCCCAGCTCCTGCCACAGTTTTTTTATCGGCCGCGAATGGGCGCGCCCCACGATGCGCACGGCGCCCTGCACGCCGCCGAAACGAATGCTGATCCGCTGCGATGACAGCGGCGCGCGCAGCGCCAGATCGCCCTCACCGGCGATCAGGCGCCCCAGCCCGTCCGGCAACGTCAGCGGCTCGTCAGGCCGCCAGAGCAGATGCACACCACGCAGCGCCGCCAGCGGCGGCAGCAGGTGCAGTCGGCCACGGAAACGGCGGATCTGATAGGCGCCGAGCTGCAGCTGCGGTTCGGCGTCTTCCCGGCTGAGTGCCACCTCCTCCCACAGGCGCTGTAGCTGCTCACGCGCCGGCATAGTGACGTTAAACAACGCGATCCAGCGCCGCAACAAGGCGAAACGCCGCACCGGCGAACAGTCGGTCAGGCCGTCGATCGCCAATGAGCGATCCGCCGCCAACAGGCTTTGCAGCGGTTCCGCCAGCAGTTCGTCCAGCAGCTGCTCCTGCTCGGCGCACAGGCTGGCGCTGCGCGCCACCGCCGAAGCGAAGTGCGGCCAGCGCTGATTGAGCAGCGGCAAAACCTGCAAACGCAGGAAATTGCGATCGAAGCGCGTGTCCTGATTGCTGTCGTCATCTATCCAGCTTAAGGCGTGGCGCTGCGCGTAGCTTTCCAGCGTTTGACGCGAGCAGCCCAGCAACGGCCGCAACAGCAAGTGCTCGCCCAGCGTGGCGCGCGCCGCCATCGCCGACAACCCCGCCGGCCCGCTGCCGCGCTTGAGCGCCAACAGGAAAGTTTCGCTTTGATCGTCAAGGTGTTGAGCGGTAAGCAGCGCTTCTCCCTCCGCCAATGCTGCGCTGAAGGCGGCATAGCGCGCCGCACGCGCCGCCGCTTCGATGCCGCCCTGGCGGGCATCCACCTGCACGTGCGTCACCGTCAGCGGCACCCGCCAGTCGGCGCACTGGCGGCGGCAATGCTCAACCCAACGGTCGGCAAAGGCGCTCAGGCCATGATGCACGTGCAGCGCACGCAGCTGCAGCGCCGGACGCTGGCGGCGCAACGTCGCCAGCAGATGCAGCAGCACGCTGGAATCCAGGCCGCCGCTGAACGCCACCAGCAGCCGCTGCTGCGCGCCCAGCTGGTCCGCTACCTGCGTCGTTAATTGATCAGTATCCATCGGTAGGCTTTGTCACTTCTACATAGCTGCACGTTAACCCCGCCTACCGCCATCAATCAAGCATTAACCGTCCGGGCCTGGCGCCGCGTCAGCAGCCACCAGCCGCCCAGCACCGCGATCACCGCCAGCGCGCACCCGGCCGCCCCCCAGCCGATCTGGGCGAAAATGCGGCCATACGCCTGCATCGCCGCCCCCTCGATGTGGTCTTCGGCGGTCTGATTGGCGATGATGCCCGCCAGATAGTTGGCGATCGAACCGGTCGCCAGCATATAGATACCGGTCAACACGCCGGTGGCGCCGGGGATATTCAGCCGGGTGATCTGCGCCATCGCCACCGGATCGATAAACAGTTCGGCGAAGCCCATCACCGCCAGGCCGGCGATCATCAGCCCCATCGAACCCGGCCCGTGCAGCCGCGTATTGAGCGCCATCAGCATAAAGCCGACGCCGATCAGCAACAGGCCGAAGGCGAACTTGCACCAGATGCGCAGCGTCCGGTCGCCCGCGCCACCGCCGCTCGCCAGCCAGGCCAGCGCCACGCCGCCCAGCATCACCGCGCAGGCGTTAACCGACTGGAACAGCGCGGTCGGCACCGTCCAGCCGAACCAACGCCGGTCGACGAAGTGATCGATAAACAGGCTGATGGAGCTGCCGCCCTGCTGGGCAAAAGCCCAGAACAGCGTGCCCAGCAGCATCAGTACGATGATCTGCCACAGCCCCCGCCGCTGGCCGGCGTCCGCGCGCAGCATAATGCGCGCCACCAGCGCCACCGCCGCCACGCACACCAACCCGAGCAAATAGCCGGCCCAGTCGCGTTCAAACAGCAGCGTGAAGAACAGCGGCGACGCCAGCAGCGCCGCCAGCAGCCAACCCCAGTGCGGCAGGCCCAGGCTTTTGGCGCGCATCAGCGGCACATTGACGCCGCGGGTGTGGCGAAAATGGCGCCCGCCGAGCAGGAAGATCGCCAGGCCGGCGAACATGCCGATCCCGGCCAACGCAAAACCGACGTGCCAGCCATAGCGTTCAGCCGCCAGCCCGCAGGCGATCGGCGCCAAAATGGAACCGACGTTGCCGGCGGCGTACAGCAGCGAGAAGCCTCCTTCGCGGCGCGAGTCCTGCGCCGGGTACAGCTCACCCAGCAGGCAGCTGATATTGGATTTGAACAGGCCGTAACCACAGATGATGATCGCCAGCGCCAGATAGAGCGACTGGGCGGAGACCGCGCTCAGGCCAAGCACGATATGCCCCAGGGTCATCAGCGCCGCGCCGGCGATCACCGCGACGCGGTTGCCCAGCAGGCGGTCGGCGAGCCAGCCGCCCAAAATTGGAGTGACGTAAACTAACGAAGCGTAAGCGCTGTAGAGATCGATGGCGTGGCTGTCGGTATAGCCGAGTTGGTGGGTCAGATAGAGGATCAGTAACGCACGCATGCCGTAAAAGCTGAAATATTCCCAAATTTGTATCGCTACGACATAGTAGATTGCGCGCGGCTGTGAGGGTGTTTTCATGGTGGTCTCCCATCAGTCGGTGAACGACAAAGGGGAAGCGCGAGCGCCTCCCCTGTTTTTGGCTGCGGTTATTTCGCCTTCAGCACTTTCACCCGATAACGTCCGTCCGCCTGACGGTAGGCGCCGTGAATGTCGGTTTCAAAGCCCGGATAATGCGCGCCGATTTCGCACAGCATCTGCAGGAACTCCAGCACCGGCCGGCTCTCTTCGGTCAGCATCTCGCCCGGCATCACCAGCGGCACGCCCGGTGGGTATGGCAGGATCATGTTGGCGTTGACCTTACCGACCATCTCTTCCAGATAGACCTCTTCCACTTCGCCGTGCAGCTCTTTCTGGAACGCCTGGTACGGGTTCATCACCATGGTTGGCAGCACTTCGAACGCGCGGTACATCAGGTCCGGCAGGTTGTGTTGCTCCACCAGGCGGTGAATGTTCTGCGCCAGATCCTGAATGCGCATGTTTTCATAGAAATCAGGCGCTTCCTGATACAGAGAAGGCAGCATGTTTTTCACCCGCAGGTTCAGGTCGAACGAGCGTTTGAAGTCGGTCATCGCGCGCAGCAGGCTGAGCGCCTTGGTTTTATCGATGCCGATGCTGAACAGGAACAGCAGGTTGTACGGCCCGGTTTTCTCGACGATGATGCCGCGCTCGTCGAGGTATTTCGCCACGATGCTGGCCGGGATGCCGAACGGCTGCATCTCGCCTTCCTTGCTCATCCCCGGCGTCAGAATGGTGACCTTGATTGGGTCCAGATACATGTGTTCATTGTCGATGTTCTTGAAACCGTGCCAGGCGCTGTCGGAGCGCAGCGGCCAGCACTCCGGCTCATCGATGTGCTCCGGCTGCCAGACGTCGAAGAACCAGCCGTCGGATTCGACTTTCAGACGTTTGATCTCTTTACGGAACTTGATCGCGCGTTCGATAGAACCGTGGATCAGGCGCTTGCCGGCGTTGCCTTTCATCATCGCCGCAGCGGTTTCGGTCGAGGCCACAATGCCGTAGTGCGGCGAAGTGGTGGTGTGCATCATGTAGGCTTCGTTGAAGGTCTCTTCGTTGATGTCGCCCTTCACGTGGATCATCGACGCCTGCGAGAAGGCCGCCAGCAGTTTGTGGGTGGACTGGGTTTCATAGATCACCTTGCCCTCCACGCGGCCGCCGCTCATGCCGCACTTGCCTTTATAGATCGGATGGAAGTTGGTGTAAGGCACCCAGGCGGAATCGAAGTGGATAGACTTCACGTCCAGAGTGTTCTTGATAAAGTCGGTGTTGTACAGCAGGCCGTCATAGGTGGAGTTGGTGATCACCGCGTGCACCGGCCAGGTGGCGTTCGGGGTGTCCTTCACGCGTTTGGCGATGGTGGCGCGCTGGAACTCGCTCTGCGGGATGCCGCCGAGGATGCCGTAAGCGTTGCGGGTCGGGCGGAAGTAGATCGGCGTGATGTCGCTCATCATCATCAGGTGAGTCAGCGACTTGTGGCAGTTGCGGTCAATCAGCACCGTGCTGCCCGCCGGCGCCGAATACATGCCGACGATCTTGTTGGCGGTGGAAGTGCCGTTGGTGACCATGTAGCTGCGTTCGGCGTTGAACACGCGAGAAATATACTCTTCCGCCTCTTTGTGCGGGCCGGAGTGATCCAGCAGCGATCCCAGCTCGGACACCGAAATCGAGATATCCGACTTCATGGTATTCGGGCCGAAGAAATCGTAGAACAGGCTGCCCACCGGGCTTTTCTGGAACGCGGTGCCGCCCATGTGGCCCGGCGTACAGAAGGTGTATTTGCCTTCGCGCACGTATTTGAACAGCGCCTTGGTCAACGGCGGCAGGATGGTGTCGATATACTCGTCGGTATTCTGTTTGATCTTGGCGGCGATGTCGGTTGCCGCGCCGAGCGCATATTCGAAGAAGCGCACCTGCATGCGCAGATCGTTCAGGCTGACGTCAAGCGTCGAATAGGTGTTGGCGAATGCGTACAGCGGCATGTACTCGTTCAGTTGGCTGATCTCTTCGCACAGCTCCAGGTTGTATTTGTCCCAGTCGAAGATCACCCCGCACAAGCGGGCGTTGTTCTCGATCAGTTTCAGCAGGTCTTCGCGATCGTTAGGGTAAACGATGCGGAAATCCAGACTTTCCAGCGCCTGATGCAGTTCACGGATAGGCTCTTCTTTAAAGTAGACACCCATGTGATTCATGATGGCGATAACGTTCATATGCATTTCTCCTGGCAAAGCAAGCCCCTTCCCGTCGCGGCTGACAGGTCGGAAAGAAAGGGGCTGGGTAAATTCAGTCGGTCAGCGGACGCGAATCAGTGCGCTTTGGCCGTGGTGTTTTCATCAACCGCCGCGGCGTTGGCAGCCTGACGGGTATTCATTTTCCGGGCGTAGAACATCAGGATAATCAGGCTGATGATAAAGGTGCCGGACAGTTCGAAAGAGTTGGCGCCCATCAGCGCGATGAAGCAGAAGCCGCAGCCGCACACTGAAGCGATCAGGCTCAGCAGGTTGCGCACGTTGACCCCTTCAAAGCGGATCAGGTCTACGCAGGAGTAGAAGTAAGGCAGCATGGTCAGCAGCACCGCGATGCCGGTCAGCTCACCGAACAGGTCGGAGGCTTTGCCGCCGGCGGAGCTCATCAGGGTGATCAGCACCATCAGCGCGGTCATTTTGCAGCCAGCCAGCAGCAGGCCTTTCTTCGGAATGCCGTTTTTATCCAGCTCGCCGTACACTTTCGGGAAGTTGCCGTCGTTGGCGGCGCGCACCCCGGCCTGGCCGACCAACATCATCCACGAACCGAGCGAGGTCAGGCAGGCGAAGGCGGTGAAGGCGGAAACCATCGGCGCCGCCCAGTTGCCCATAATCGCCGAGGCGCTGATGGCGAACGGCGCGCCGCTGGCGGCCATTTCAGACGCCGGGAACATGCCGCTGATCACCTGGGTGGCGGCGATATAGATGATGCCCGCCAGACCGGTGCCGAGCATGGTCGCCAGCGGTACGGTGCGTTTCGGGTTTTTCACCATGCCGGTGCTGACCGCCGCGGATTCCACGCCGATGAACGCCCACAGGCACAGCAGGATACTTTTGATGACCGCATGGCTGTCGGTGGTGCCGGAGGTATTCCAGTTAGCCTGGTAGGTGGCGGCGTCAAACCAGTGCCAGCCGAGGGTGGCGGTCACGATCACCGGGATCAGCACCAGCACCAGGCCCAGCGTGGTCAAACGGCTGACCCAGGTTCCGCCCAGCATGTTCACGAAGGTGAAGACCCACACGATGGCGATACAGGCGATGCCGGCGGGCACCGGGTTGTTCAGCGCCGGGAAGAAGGTGGAGAGATAAGAAACGGCGGTAATGCCGATGGCCAGATTACCGATCCAGTTGGCATGGTAATAAAGCACGCCGGTCTGGAAACCGAAGGCCGGGGAAATTTCACCGGCGTAGGCGATAGGGCCGCCCTGCTGTGGGTTTTTGGTGGCGAGGCGGGCATACACATAAGCCAGCGACATTGCCCCGATAATCGAGATCACCCATCCCCAAATGGCGATGGATCCGAGACTCGCCAGGTTGGCGGGCAATAAGGCAATCCCGCTCCCCATCATATTACCGGCGACCACGCCGGTGCAGGCAATAAGCCCTATTTTCTTGGGTGAAGCCATGGTCAGTTTCTCCTGATTTACGTTTCTTATAAGCCACGCCCATAAATAAAAGATTTTAATGAGCCGGCTTGATAGTCAGGATGCTAACCATCGGGGGGAATAAAGTCCTAAAGATAAAGTGAGATTACGCTCATGATCATACAAATGATAACCTGAGGTTTTTTATTAACACATCAAGATAAAAAGACAGGCTAAAGAAAAGATAAACATCATTTAAAAACAAAAAGATGACAAGGTTAATAACGCATAACAAATGGCAAAAAAGAGATAATATCGCGCAGCAAAATAATACATTCACGCAACATAACTTCACCAATAAATAACGCCGCCATGATCCCCGAAGAATAAGAGCGGCGTGATATTGGGTTAATTATTGGCGCTGATAGTTATTTAAATAAGGCACCACGTTGGTCAATGACGTCTGGAATACGCCATTGGTGATCCAATGCAAGGTATCCTCACCGGGGCGAAGATTGAAGGCGGTAATATAAGAGTCGGCCGCCAAATGATTCTGCCCCTGCATTTCATACACCTTGCCCAGCAGCACATAATTCAGCCACGACATTTGCAATTCAATCCCCAGATCGATCGCCCGGTGCGCCTCGTCAATGCGCCCCTGCGTCAAGGCATCTACCGCCAGAACTTGCTGCATGATCGGCGTGTTCTTCAATTCGGGGATCGCCGCCAGATGGCTGATATCGGCCCGCAATTGCGCCAATGTCTGGCTGTCGAACGGTTGATAAGAATTGCGCAGCAGATCCACCAACGCTTTTTCAGCCAGCAGATAGCGGAAGTTCGGCGCGCTGTTAATCAGCTCGCTCAGCTGGGCGCTGGCGCGGGTCAACGAATCGGCGTCACCGCGGATCAGCAACTGATGCGCCTGGTAGAAACGCTGCAGCAACGGCCCGTTGTCCGGCAGCAACTGCGCCAGACGCTGCTCCAGCTGTGGCGGCCAAGGCTGCTTCAGCGCCGCGGACAGGCTGGCGAGGAAGTCGGTCTGGATCTTCAGCTGGTTATCGGCGGTGATGAAGTAACGCTTGTCCAACATGATCGAACTGTCGGCGTTATCCACCAGCCGCACGGAGAGGAAACACTGCTGGGCGCGGTAGTGGCGCTGATTGACGAACTCGATATACAGCGACTTGCCCGAGTTGCTGGGGCCGGAATAGTTGTAGTTGGTCTGGTCGTGCACCAGGAAGGTAGAGTAAGTGTTCAACGAATCGGTAATCAGCTCGCTGACGCCCACCACATAAGAGAGCTGCGGCATCCAGTTGCTGCAGCTCTCGCCGCCCTGAATGCGGATATCGATATCGCGCGGGTTGAGCAGCACCGGCATGGTCGATACCGGCACGCGCTGCGACAGCGTGGCGATGCCGACAAACGCCACGCAGACGCTTAGCGCACTCAGAAACGCCAGCCACACCCAGAACGTCGAGCGGCGATAAAAATGCGGCTTATTTTCGCCGGGCGCAGCAGCCGGCACGCTTGCCCGGCGCGGCGGCACGTAGGGCGTATCTTCTTCATCATCGCGGCCGTCTTCCGGCTCATGCATGATCACCGCGATCTGCGGCGCCGGTGCAATCGCGGGTTGTGTCTCCCCTTCTTCACACCAGATCACCGACGTCGCCAGCTTATACCCGCGCTTGGGCACGGTGATAATGTATTCCGGGCTGTCGCTGTCGCCGTCTTTCAGGTACTTGCGCAGCTCTGAAATACATTGGGTCACCACGTGGTTGGTGACGATATTGCGCTTCCAGACGTTGTCGATCAGCTCGTCGCGGCTCAGCACCACGTCGGGGTGCCGGGCGAAATAGCACAGCATGTCGATCAGGCGCGGTTCCAGCGTTTTCTGGCGACCATCGCGGCTGATGGTGTTGTCGGCAGGAGTAACCAGCCACTCCCCGACGCGAAAAGCAGGCTCTTGCATGGCGGAAATAACTCTGTAGGCATGTAGGGCAAGGGCGCGATCATAGCATAACCGCCCCCGGCTGTGGCCGCCGGGAGGCGATTAAGCCGTTAACTCTCGTATAATTCTAACGGTAAACCATCGGGATCGCTGAAAAAGGTAAAGCGGGATTGGGTGTAGGGATCGACACGCACCGGTTCGCAGGCAACGCCGGCCGCCTGCAGATGAGCGATAGCCTGATCGATGTCGTCGACGCTGAACGCCAGATGGCGCAGGCCACAGGCCTCCGGGCGGCTGACGCGAGCCGGCGGCGAGGGGAAAGAAAACAGCTCGATGGTGTATTGCCCGTTGAGCGCCAGATCCGCTTTCCAGGAGCCGCGCTCCTCACGGTAGACTTCGCTCAGCAGGGTAAACCCGAGAATGTCGCAGTAAAAACGCTTGCTGGCGGCGTAGTCCGCGCCAATGATCGCGATGTGATGCACCTGACGTAATGCCAGCATAGAAACCCTCCCCTGTTCATTCTGATGGGGCACGGTATCCGGCGGCGGCGATGCCGTCAATGAAAAAGCCCGGCTTATCTTGCCAAACCGCCGGGCGCGTTATGGCCTTATGGCTGCGGGGCTTTCAGCACCTTCACCAGATAGCACCCGTCTTCCGTCAGTTTGGCGCCGTGAATATCGGTTTCAAAACCGGGATAGCGCTCACCGATCGAGCATAGCATCAGCAGGAAATCGAGCACCGCCCGGCTCTCTTCGGTGATCATTTCCCCCGGCATCACCAACGGCACGCCCGGCGGATAAGGCAGGATCATATTGGCCGCCACCTTGCCCACCAGCTGATCCAGCTCGCAGGTTTCGACATTGCCGCGCACCTGCTCCTGGAACATCTGGTGCGGCGTCAGCTTCATTTCCGGCAGCACGTCGAACGCCCGCTGCATCAGGCCTGGCAGATCGTGTTGGCGGATCAGGCGATGAATGCCGGCGGCCAGATCCTGGATGCGCATATGGCGATAGAAATCCGGATCTTCGGCGTACAGATCCGGCAGCATGTTCTTCACCCGCAGGTTGAGATCGTAGGCGCGCTTGAAGTCGGTCAGGCCGCGCAGCAGGCTCATCGCCTTGGTTTTATCGATGCCGATGCTGAACAGGAACAGCAGGTTGTACGGCCCGGTCTTCTCCACCACGATGCCGCGTTCGTCGAGATACTTCGCCACCAGCGCCGCCGGGATCCCCTCTTCCTCCAGCGCGCCCAGCTCATTCATGCCCGGTGTCAGGATCGTTACCTTGATCGGATCGAGGTACATATGATCGCGATCGGTCTGGCCGAAACCGTGCCAGTTATCGTCCGGATCCAGCGGCCAGCACTGCGCCTCATCGATCTCTTCCGGCTGCCAGATATCGAAGAACCAGCTGTCGCTTTCCTCGCGCAGCCGCTGCACTTCACGGCGAAAATGCAGCGCGCGTTCCACCGAACGGTTGATCAAACGGCGCCCCGGGTTGCCGCGCAGCATGGCGGCGGCGGTCTCCATCGACGCCACGATGCCGTAGTGCGGCGAAGTGGTGGTGTGCATCATGTAGGCTTCGTTGAAGGTGCTCTCATCGTAGTCGCCCTTGATATGAATCATCGAGGCCTGCGAGAAGGCGGCCAGCAGCTTGTGGGTAGATTGGGTTTCGTAGAAAACCTTGCCGGGCACCCGCTCGCCACTCATGCCGCTCTTGCCGTCGTAAATCGGATGGAAGTTGGTGTAAGGCACCCAGGCGGAGTCGAAGTGGATCGACGGCACCTCCAGCGTCTGCTTAATGTAGTCGGTGTTGTACAACAGGCCGTCATAGGTGGAGTTGGTGATCACCGCATGCACCGGCCAGGTGGCGTTCGGCGTCGCCTGCACCCGGGCGGCGATGCTCTCACGCGTGAATTCGCGCTGCGGAATGCCGCCGAGGATGCCGTAGGCGTTGCGCAGCGGGCGCAGATAGATCGGCACGATATCGCTCATCATCAGCAGGTGGCACAGCGATTTGTGGCAGTTGCGGTCGATCAGTACCGTGCTGCCCGCCGGCGCCGAATACATGCCGACGATCTTGTTGGCGGTGGAGGTGCCGTTGGTGACCAGATAGCTCTGCTCGGCGTTGAAGGTGCGCGCGATATACTCTTCGGCCTCCAGGTGCGGCCCGGTGTGATCCAGCAGCGAACCGAGCTCGGTGACCGAAATCGAGATGTCGGCCTTCAGGGTATTGGCGCCGAAGAAGTCATAGAACAGGCAGCCCACCGGGCTTTTTTGAAACGCAGTGCCAGCCATGTGGCCCGGCGTGCAGAAAGTGTACTTGCCTTCGCGCACATAGTTGAACAGCGCCTTGGTCAGCGGCGGCGTAATGGTGTCGATGTATTCCGCGGTGTACTGCTGGATGCGCTGCGCGATGTCGTCCGCCGCATTCAGGCCGTACTCGAAGAAATAGAGCACCATACGCATTTCATGCAGGCTGACGTCGAAGGTGGAGTGGGTATTGATAAAGGCGTACAGCGGCAGGTATTCGTTCAGCTCGTTGATCTCGCTGCACAGCTCCAGGCTGTAGTCGTCCCAGTCGAAGATCACCCCGCAGATGCGGGCGTTGGCTTCGATCAGCTTCAGCAGGTCACCGCTGTT
Organism: Serratia sp. CY71090; assembly: GCF_052166845.1. NCBI lineage: Bacteria > Pseudomonadati > Pseudomonadota > Gammaproteobacteria > Enterobacterales > Yersiniaceae > Serratia > Serratia sp. CY71090. The sequence goes on from NZ_JBJNOA010000009.1 coordinate 20,494, forward strand.
TTTGGGGTACACCAGCTGGAATCCCATGGCGGCCAGCGCAGCGTGGAGCTCGCGAATCGGCTCATCTTTGTAGTAGACGCCCGTCGGGCCCATGATGGCGATGATATTCATCGGCAGCTCCTGTCAGTTAACGGCCAAGTCTCTATAACACCACGAAAATCCGGCGGTGTGTAGCCAAAAAAAAACCGCCCGGAGGCGGTTTCTTGCAGCGAAGCACAGAACTCAGCAGTAGCCGTAGTTCATCAGACGCTGGTAACGGCGGTTGAGCAACTCTTCGTCGTTCAGACCATCCAGATCTTTCAGATCGGCCAGCAGCTGCGCTTTCAGCGCGGCGGCCATCGCCGGCACGTCGCGGTGCGCGGAACCCAGCGGCTCCGGGATCACCGAGTCGATCAGCTTCAGCTCTTTCAGACGCGGTGCGGTGATGCCCATCGCTTCTGCCGCCAGCGGGGCCTTATCGGCGCTCTTCCACAGGATGGAAGCACAGCCTTCCGGCGAAATCACCGAGTAGGTGCTGTACTGCAGCATGTTCACCTTGTCGCCCACGCCGATCGCCAGCGCGCCGCCGGAGCCGCCTTCGCCGATGACGGTGCAGATGACCGGCACGTTCAGACGCGACATCTCACGCAGGTTGCGCGCGATAGCTTCCGACTGGCCGCGTTCTTCCGCGCCCACGCCCGGATAAGCGCCCGGGGTATCAATAAAGGTGATGATCGGCATCTTGAAGCGTGCGGCCATTTCCATCAGGCGCAGCGCCTTGCGGTAGCCTTCCGGCGCCGGCATGCCGAAGTTGCGGCGGATCTTCTCTTTGGTTTCACGGCCTTTCTGGTGCCCGATGATCATCACCGGGCGGCCATCCAGACGCGCAATCCCCCCGACGATCGCTTTGTCGTCAGCGTAAGCGCGATCGCCCGCCAACTCTTCGAAGTCGGTAAAGATGTGTTTGATATAATCCAGGGTATAAGGACGGCGCGGGTGGCGTGCCAATTGGGCAATTTGCCAAGCCCCAAGATCGGCAAAAATCTTGCGCGTCAGCTCAACGCTCTTTTCACGCAGGCGCTGAACCTCTTCGTCCAGATTAATATCTAATTTTTCGTCTTGACGGCTGACTGCAGTCAGCGAGTCAATTTTCGCTTCCAGCTCTGCAATCGGCTGTTCAAAATCAAGAAAATTCAGACTCATAGCATTCCTATTTTAGTCAAATTCCAAGTCCACCTGCTCATTGCCTACCAACGTCCGCAAGTCGATCAACAAGCGGTCGGTGGGCGTCACGCGCCAGGTTGCGCCAAAACGCAGCTTGGCTCGCGCATCTTCCCGTTGATAGTAGAGATGCACTGGAATCGTCCCCGAGCGATGGGGTTCCAACGACTGACGGAGACGGTTCAAAAGCTGGTCATCAATTTGCCTGTCAGTCAGCGAGATAGCAAGCCCGCGAGCGTATTTTTCCCGGGCTTCACTGATGTCCATTACCTCGCGGGCCATCATTTTAAGCCCGCCGCTAAAGTCATCAAAGCTGACCTGTCCACTGGCGATAAGGATACGGTCTTTTTCCAACAAATGCTGGTATTTTTCTAACGCTTCGGTGAATAACATCACTTCCAGACGGCCCGAACGGTCATCCAGCGTGCAGATGCCAATGCGGTTGCCGCGCTTGGTCACCATCACCCGCGCGGCGACCACCAACCCGACGGCGGTAGTCATTTTGCCCCGATCCGTCGGGTGCATGTCTTTCAAACGCTGGCCACCGGCGTAACGTTCGATCTCCTTCAGGTACTGGGTGATCGGGTGGCCGGTCAGGTACAGCCCCAGCGTCTCCCGTTCACCGTCCAGCACCACCTGCTCCGGCCAGGGCGCGATATTGGCGTAGGATTGCTCCACCTGCTCCGGCGCTTCCGCCAGCACGCCAAACATATCCACCTGGCCAATAGCTTCGGCTTTCGCATGCTGATCCGCCGCTTTCAACGCGTCGCCGAGCGAATTCATCAGCGCGGCGCGGTGCGGCCCAAGGCGATCGAACGCCCCGGACATGATCAGTTTTTCCAGAATGCGGCGGTTCAGTTTCTTGATGTCGGAGCGCGCGCAGAGATCGAACAGGTCTTTGAAGTAACCTTGTTCGCCGCTGTTGCGCGCCTCGATGATCGCCTCGATTGGCCCTTCCCCTACGCCCTTGATGGCGCCGATGCCGTAAACGATCTCGCCGTCGTCGTTGACGTGGAAGTGATACAGGCCGCTGTTGATGTCCGGCGGCAGGATCTTCAGCCCCATGCGCCAGCATTCGTCCACCAGACCCACCACTTTGTCGGTGTTGTCCATATCGGCGGTCATCACCGCCGCCATAAACTCGGCCGGGTAGTGGGCCTTCAGCCACAGCGTCTGGTACGACACCAGCGCATAGGCGGCGGAGTGCGATTTGTTGAAGCCATAACCGGCGAATTTCTCCACCAGGTCGAAGATTTTCACCGACAGTTCGCCGTCGATGCCGCGCGCTTTGGCGCCGTCTTCAAAGCCGCCGCGCTGCTTGGCCATTTCGACCGGGTTCTTTTTACCCATCGCACGGCGCAGCATGTCCGCTCCGCCCAGCGTATAACCGGCCAGCACCTGGGCAATCTGCATCACCTGTTCCTGATACAGGATGATGCCGTAGGTCGGCTCCAGCACCGGCTTGAGCGACTCGTGCTGCCACTGAATGTCCGGGTAGGAGATCTCTTCACGGCCGTGTTTGCGGTCGATGAAGTTATCCACCATGCCCGACTGCAGCGGCCCCGGACGGAATAGCGCCACCAGTGCGATCATGTCTTCGAAGCAGTCGGGCTTCAGACGTTTGATCAAATCTTTCATGCCGCGCGATTCAAGCTGGAACACCGCCGTGGTTTCCGAGCGCTGCAGCATGTCGAAACTTTTCTTGTCATCGAGCGGGATGGCGGCGATGTCGATCGGTTCCAGCCCGGTCTTGGCGCGCCGGGCGTTGATCATCTCCAGCGCCCAGTCGATGATGGTCAGGGTGCGCAGACCGAGGAAGTCGAACTTCACCAGCCCGGCGTATTCCACGTCGTTCTTGTCGAACTGGGTCACCGGGTGGTTCCCTTCGGCATCGCAGTACAGCGGCGCGAAGTCGGTGATCTTGGTCGGCGCGATCACCACGCCCCCGGCGTGTTTACCGGCGTTACGCGTCACCCCTTCCAGCTTGCGCGCCATGTCGATCAGCGCCTTGACCTCTTCGTCGGCCTCGTAAATTTCCGGCAGCTGCGGTTCGGCGGCGAAGGCTTTCTCCAGCGTCATGCCCGGATCCGGCGGCACCAGCTTGGAAATGCGATCGACGAAGCCGTACGGGTGCCCCAGCACGCGGCCCACGTCGCGGATAACCGCTTTCGCCGCCATGGTGCCGAAGGTGATGATCTGCGATACCGCTTCGCGGCCGTACATCTCCGCCACGTGCTCGATCACCTGGTCACGCTTCTCCATGCAGAAGTCGACGTCGAAGTCGGGCATTGAGACACGTTCCGGGTTCAGGAAGCGTTCGAACAGCAGATCGAACTCCAGCGGATCGAGGTCGGTGATTTTCAACGCATAGGCCACCAGCGAACCGGCGCCGGAGCCGCGCCCCGGGCCCACCGGCACGTTGTTGTCCTTCGACCACTGGATAAACTCCATCACGATCAGGAAGTAGCCGGGGAAGCCCATCTGGTTGATCACCTTCAGCTCTACGTCCAGACGCTCGTCATATTCCGGGCGGCGCTGCGCGCGCACTTCAGGATCGGGGAACAGGAACTCCAGACGCTCTTCCAGCCCCTCTTTCGATTTGAGCACCAGGAAGTCCTCGGTGCTCATATCGCCGGTCGGGAACTGCGGCAGGAAGTATTCGCCGAGGCGAATGGTGACGTTGCAGCGCTTGGCGATTTCGACGCTGTTCAGCAGCGCTTCCGGGATGTCGGCGAACAGTTCGCACATCTCGTCTTCGCTGCGCATGTACTGTTGCGGGCTGTAGTTACGCGGCCGCTTGGGATCGTCCAGCGTAAAGCCGTCGTGAATGGCGACGCGAATCTCATGGGCGTCGAAGTCATCTTCCACCAGGAAGCGCACGTCGTTGGTGGCCACCACCGGCAAGCCGCGCTCAGTGGCCAGCGCCACCGCCGCATGCAGGTAGTTCTCTTCGTCCTGACGGCCGGTGCGGATCAGTTCCAGATAGTAACAGTCCGGGAAATGCTGCTGGTAGAAATCAAGACACTGATCCACCTGCGCCTGGTTGCCGCGCAGCAGAAACTTGCCGACGTCGCCCTGACGCGCACCGGAGAGCAGGATCAGCCCTTCGCGATGTTCAATCAGCCAGTCGCGATCGATGGTCGGGCCGGCGGCGCCGTAGCCACGCTGATAGGCGCGGGAAATCAGCAGCGTCAGGTTCTGGTAGCCTTCGTTGTTGCTGGCCAGCACCGTCAACTGAGCCAGTTCATCGCCCAGCTCTTCGCTTTGCACATGGAAATCCGCGCCGATGATCGGTTTGATCCCGGCGCCGTGCGCGCTGCCGTAGAATTTCACCAGCCCGCACAGGTTGGTGAAATCGGTGATTGCCAGTGCAGGCATGGCTAACGCGGCGGCTCTTTTCACCAGCGGCGCCGTCTTGGCCAATCCATCAATCATGGAGTAGTCACTGTGGACGCGCAGGTGAATAAAACGAGGTTCGGCCATCTCCAGATACCTGATTGAAGGGGCTCAGCGTGCTGAGCCCGGGTTAATGCTATCGTCGAGCCGGTCAGGCTCGCAGGCTACAGCGCCAGCGCTCTTTTCACCGGCGCGAAGCTGCGACGATGATGCTCGGTGGCGCCCAGCGCGGCCAGCCGCTCCAGGTGGAAGGCGGTCGGGTAGCCTTTATGCTGCGCGAAACCGTAGTCCGGGTACTCGCTGTCCAACTCGGCCATTTCGCGATCGCGCGTGACCTTCGCCAGAATGGACGCCGCGCTGATCTCCGCCACGCGGCTATCGCCCTTCACCACCGCCTGCGAACGCATCGGCAAGCTCGGGCAACGGTTACCGTCGATTAAAACCATGTCCGGCGCGATATGCAACCCGGCCACCGCGCGCTGCATCGCCAACATGGTGGCGTGCAAAATGTTCAGTTGGTCGATTTCCGCCGGTTCGGCGCGCCCCAGGCTCCAGGAGAGCGCCTTGGCGACGATTTCGTCATACAGCGCCAGGCGGCGTTTTTCACTGAGTTTCTTGGAGTCCGCCAGACCGACGATCGGCTGCGCCGGATCGAGGATCACGGCGGCGGTGACCACCGCGCCGACCAACGGGCCGCGGCCCACTTCGTCCACACCGGCAATCAGCGTGGCAGCGGGATAGATAAAGGGTTCAATCATGCTTTCGCCAGCTCCAACACAGCCTGAGCGGCCTGTTCGTCCGCACCGCAACGGATGCTTTGGTGCAAGGTAAGGAAAGTGTGTTTCAACGCTTCGGTTTCCGGGCTCTCTTCCAGCAGCGGCATCACGGCGGCGGCCAGTTTGTCCGGCACGCAGTCATGCTGCAACAGCTCGGTGACGATCTCGCGCCCCGCCAGCAGATTCGGCAGCGAAACGTAAGGCGTTTTTACCAGCTTCTGCGCCAGCCAGAAAGTGAACGGTTTCATGCGATAGCCCACCACCATCGGGCACTTGGCCAGCATGCACTCCAGCGCCGCCGTACCGGATGCCAGCAGCGCCGCGTCGCTGGCGATCATCGCTTCGCGCCCCTGCCCATTCAGCAGGTGTACGGTCAAATCCGGCGCAACCTCGGCCTTGATGCGCTCAAACTGCTCGCGCCGTTTGGCGTTGACCAGCGGCACCACCACTTCCAGCTCGGGATAACGGGTGCGCAGCAGCTGCGCGGTTTTGAGGAAATCGGCGCTCAGCATCTCGACTTCGGCGCCGCGGCTACCCGGCAGCAAGGCCAGACAGCGCGCCTGCGGAGCGATGCCAAGCTGAGCGCGCGCCGCCAGCCGGTCGGGCTGCAACGGCATGGCGTCCGCCATGGTGTGGCCAATAAACCGGCAAGGCACGTTGAAACGATCGTAAAACGCTTTTTCGAAAGGGAGAAAGGCCAGCACCAGATCGGTGGCTTTGCCTATTTTGAAAACGCGCTTTTGCCGCCAGGCCCACACGGAAGGGCTGACGTAGTGGATGGTGCGGATACCGCGCTGCTTGAGGCGGCCTTCCAGCGTGATGTTGAAGTCCGGCGCGTCGATGCCGACAAACACGTCCGGCCGCAGCTCACCGAAGCGGCGGGTAAGATCCTTGCGGATCTTCAACAGGCGTGGCAAACGCTCGAGCACTTCCACCACGCCCATGACCGCCAGCTCTTCCATTTCGTACCAGGCTTCGCAGCCTTCGGCCTGCATCAACGGGCCGGCAACGCCTACGAAACGCGCGTCGGGGATCTGCGCCTTGAGCGCACGGATCAAGCCGGCCCCGAGAATGTCACCGGAGGTTTCTCCGGCGACCAGTCCGATAGTCAATGGACGATTCGACATAACTCAGCGAATGATGCCACGGGTGGAACGGGTGAAGAAATCGAGGTATTGCTGCACCACCGGCTGTTCTTTGGCCAGGGCTTCGATTTCCGCTTTCGCTTCATCCAGCGTTTTCTCGCTGCGATACAGGATTTTGTAGGCGTTGCGGATTGCCTGCATTTCATCCTTGTCAAAACCGCGGCGCTTCAGGCCGACCGCGTTGACGCCGAACGGCGTAGCGTGGTTGCCCTGAGCGATGACGAAAGGAGGCACGTCCTGAGCGACACCGGAACAACCGCCTACCATCACATGCGCGCCGATAATGCAGAACTGGTGGATCGCCGTCATGCCGCCGATGATGGCGTGATCATCGATTTCCACATGCCCCGCCAGCGTGGCGTTGTTGGCCAGCACGCAAGCATTGCCAACCACGCAATCGTGGGCGACGTGCACGTTGACCATCAGCAGGTTGTCGTTGCCCACTTTAGTCAGGCCGGTACCCTGCGCGGTGCCGCGATGAATGGTCACGCTTTCGCGGATGCGGTTGCGATCGCCCACTTCAACGCGCGTCGGTTCGCCCGCGTATTTCAGATCCTGATTCACTTCGCCGATAGAGGCGAACTGATAAATCTGATTATCGCAGCCAATCTTGGTAATGCCATTCACCACCACGTGGGATTTCAGCACCGTGCCGGCGCCGATTTCCACCTGAGAGCCGACGTAGCAGAAAGGGCCGATATGCACGTTGGCGCCGATCACGGCGCCTTCTTCGACTATCGCGCTAGGATGGATAAAGGCGGTTTGGTCAATCACGGATTAAGCCTCCCGGCTGCGGGCACACATCATGGTTGCTTCGCAGACAATTTTACCGTCAACGGTCGCCACGCCTTTGAAGCGAGTCAGACCGCGGCGCGTTTTCTCGAAGGTGACTTCCATGACCATCTGATCGCCTGGCACCACAGGGCGCTTGAAGCGTGCTTCGTCGATACCGGCGAAGTAATACAGCTCGCCCGGCTCCAGTTTGCCGACGCTTTTAAACGCCAGGATACCGGTGGCCTGCGCCATGGCTTCCAGGATCAATACGCCTGGGAAAATCGGTTTGCCAGGGAAATGGCCCTGGAAAAACGGTTCATTCACCGATACGTTCTTCACCGCACGCAGATATTTGTGCTCTTCAAACTCGAGGACGCGGTCGACCAGCAAGAACGGGTAACGGTGAGGAAGCAGATCCAAAATTTCTGCAATATCCAGAGTATGAGTGTCAGTAGTCAAAATACTCTTCCTGTCTCTAAAAACTGATGGCATCAACAACACGGCCTGCGCTGACCCCAAAAGGAGATCATCATGCAGGCCGCAAATTAACATCTCTTTGCGCTTTTGGTCTCACGACCAACGCGTTTCGTTTTGTACCCGCCAGGGCGGGCGGCAATGATTAGTCTTTTCCGACTTTACGTTCGACAGCTTTCAAGCGCTTGCTGATCTCATCGATATTCATCACCAACGCAGCGGTTTTACGCCAAACCTTGTTAGGCTGCAACGGAATGCCCGAAGAGTATACCCCAGGTTCGGTGATTGGTCGCATAACCATTCCCATTCCGGTAACAACAACCTTGTCGGCAATCTCCATGTGACCGTTGATCACGCTGGCACCGCCGATCTGGCAGTAGCGGCCGATTTTCAGGCTGCCAGCCATGATCACACCGCCAGCGACGGCGGTATTGTCGCCAATCACGACGTTATGTGCAATCTGACATTGGTTGTCGATGATAACACCATTCCCGATTTGGGTGTTATCCAAAGCGCCGCGGTCAATGGTGGTGCAAGCGCCGATTTCGACGCGATCGCCGATAATCACCGTGCCCAACTGAGGGATTTTGATCCATTCGCCGCGCTCGTTCGCATAGCCGAAACCGTCCGCGCCGATCACGGTGCCGGACTGGATCAGGCAGCGCTGGCCGATTTCAACCGCATGATAAATTGTGACATTCGCCCACAGACGCGTTCCCGCGCCGATGCGTGCGTGTTTACCGATGAAGCAACCCGGGCCGATAACCACGTTATCGCCAAGCACCGCACCCGACTCAATCACCGCGTTCGCCCCAATGGCGACGTTCTGCCCCAGCTGCGCTTCAGGCGAGATCACCGCGCTTGGCGCGATATCCTGCGCCGGTGCCGGCGTAGTGTCCATCAGTTGCGCCATGCGCGCGTAGGTCAGATAAGGGTTTTTAACCACCAGCGCCGCAGCACGGCAGTGTGGTAAATCCGCTTCGGTAAGCACCACGGCGCTTGCCTGGCAGGAAGACAGCTGCTCTTGATAGCGGCTGTTTGACAAAAACGTGATTTGGCCAGGCTGTGCCGAATGCATAGAAGCAATGCCGGTGATGACGAGATCGCCATCACCGTGCAATTGTGCATCCAACTGCTGCGCTAAATCAGCCAGTCGAATTGAAAGCATGTGTTATTTAACCTGTTTCAGCACGTCAGCAGTGATATCTTTGGAAGAGTCTGCATAGGCAACGGCGTTGGCGTCGATCACCACGTCATAACCGCCTTTGCTGGCGACAGATTTCACCGCGTCCTGAATGCGGCTCAGGATCTTGTTACGTTCTTCCATCTGGCGACGGCGGTTGTCCTGCTCGAAAGCCTGGGCTTTCTGAGAGAACTGCTCGCGTTGCGCCATCACGTCTTTTTCCAACTTGCTGCGGTCGCTGGCTTTCATGGTAGCGCCGTCACGCTGCAGACGTTGCATTTTGGTCTGCAGGCTACGTTCCATGTTCTGGAGTTCGCTTGCACGGCCTTTAAACTCGTTTTCCAGCTGTTTAGCGACCGCTTCGCGGGCCGGCAGCTGTTGGAAAATGCTGGAGACGTTAACGACAGCGATCTTATCTGCTGCCTGAACGCCAGCTGAAGCAGCCATTGCTAAACCGAGGCCTGCGGCACACAACCACTTTTTCACTATAAACTCCTTACCATCACCCATTTGTGTCATATGACACTGAAGTACACAATTTGCCAGACTTGTCCCACCAAACAATGAGAATCATCTCCCTCTGCCGGCGGGCGCCTGGCCATTGCGATTCTTAATAACTGTTATGCCCAGAGGCGAGACCCGTTACCAGGTCTTACCGATGTTAAACTGGAACTGTTCGGACTTGTCGCCTTCGTATTTCTTGATCGGGTTGGCGTAAGAGAACACCAATGGCCCCAATGGCGACATCCACTGCAGCGCGATACCGGCGGAAGAACGAATATTGCTGGCCTTGCTGTAGTCCGGCACGCCGTACATCAGCGTTTCGTCGGTATTCTTCCACTTGGTATCCCACACGGTACCGGCATCGATGAACAGCGAGGTCCGCACCGAGTTGGCGTATTTCTCGCTGATGAACGGCGTCGGGGTGATCAGCTCCAGGCTGGCGACCGCCATGGCGTTACCGCCCACCGCGTCATCCGAGCTACAGATGCTCTGACGCGAGGTCGTGCTGCCGGCGTTGAACTGACACTGGTACGAGTTGGAGTTGTAGTACACCGCCTTCGGACCAATGGTGTTGGACTGGAAGCCGCGCACGGTGCTCGAACCACCGGCGTAGAAGTTCTCGTAGAACGGCATTTCCTTGCCGCCCAACCCATCCGCGTACCCCAGACGGCCACGGCCCAACAGCACCCAGGTGCGATCGTCGTTGATCGGCACGTACTGTACGCTGTCCAACGTCACCTTGTAGTATTCGTTGTCCGAGCCCGGAATGGTGACCTTGCCGTTCAACGTGGTGCGGTTACCCGAGGTCGGGAAGTAGCCGCGGTCCAGGTTGTTGTAGGTCCAGCCCAGGTTCAGCGTAAAGTCGTCGGTCGAGTAGCTGGCGCGGTCGGTTTTATTCGCATCCACGCCCATCGAGTCGAGGTAACGCCACATGGCGATCTGCGGCTGCATGTTCGACAGGCCGTTGTGGACGTAGCCCAGGCCGGTACGCAACGAGTTGTTTTCGTTGATCGGGAAGCCCAGCGTGCCGTCGATACCGTAACTCTTGTTGGTATAGTCCGACAGATCCGCGTCATCCGCCTTAAAGTCGTTGTAGAAGATGCGGCCGCCCAGGCTCACACCGTCAACGGTGAAGTACGGGTTGGTGACCGACAGTTCGGTATAGGTCTGATAGTCGTTCTTGGTGCCGCTGATGCCGACCGAGTACCCGGTCCCCAACCAGTTATCCTGCTGCACGCCCGCCTGGAAGCTGACGCCGCTCTCGGTGCCGTAACCGACGCCGAAGTTGAAGGTACCGGTGTTGCGTTCTTTCACCTTGTAGGTCACATCGACCTGATCGGCGGTGCCCGGCACGCGCTGGGTTTCCACGTCAACCGTTTCGAAGTAGCCCAGACGGTTCAGACGCTCTTTGCCCTGCTCGACCTGCTCGTTGCCGAGCCAGGCGCCTTCCATCTGGCGCATTTCGCGACGCAGTACGGAATCCTTGCTGGTGTCGTTGCCTTCGAACTTGATGCGACGCACGTAGAAGCGGTTGCCCGCGTCAACGTTGACGTGCAGTTTGACGGTTTTATCCGCGTCGTTGATCTCAGGCTGAGTGCCAACGCGCGGGTAGGCGTAACCATAACGGCCCAACATCGTTTTGATGTTGTCTTCCATTTTGGTCACCTTGCTGCCGTTGTACAGCTCGCCTGGCTCGATTTTGGTGATCTGAGCGACTTCCGCCGAGTGGCCGGCCAGATTGCCGTTCACGACAACATCGGAAAGCTTGTACTGCTCGCCTTCGGTGATGTTGATGGTGATGTAGATGCCTTTTTTATCCGGCGTCAGGCTCACCTGGGTAGAATCGATGTTGAAGCGAGCATAGCCGCGATCCAGATAGAAGCTGCGCAGGGTTTCGAGATCGCCCGCCAGTTTTTGCTTCTGGTATTTGCGATCGCCGACCAGGTTCCACCATGGCACTTCGTCACGCAGTTGGAAGCGTGAGATCAGTTCGTCGTTGGTGAAGGCATGGTTGCCGACGATGTTGATTTGTTGAATCTTGGCGGAGACCCCTTCCGTGAACACCAGCTTCAGGTCGACACGGTTGCGCGGCAACGGCGTGACTACGGCTTTCACCGAGGCGCTGTATTTACCGACGCTGTAGTAGAAGTCTTCCAGCCCTTTTTCAATGCTGGAGATCGTGGTGCGGTCGAGCGCCTCGCCCACCCGGACGCCGGAGGCTTCCAGGTTCTGCTTGAGCATGTCATCCTTCACCGACTTGTTGCCGGAGAAAGTGATGCTGGCGATGGTAGGACGTTCCTTCACCTGAACGATCAAGGTATTACCATCGCGCAGCACGCGCACGTCCTCGAAGTTGCCGGTGGCAAACAAGGCACGGATGGTATTACTGATGTCATCGTCAGTGACGGTATCGCCGACGCGAACCGGCATGTTGAGTAACGCCGCACCGACGGCGACTCGCTGCAGGCCTTCGAAATGAATGTCTTTCACTACGAACCCGTCTGCACCGTATACGGTGGCGCTGCCAAACAGCAGCGACGCTATGAGCAACTTTTTCATCGCCATCGTTGTTATGCGTTCTTCCTAACCTATCCCCGCCCCTAGAGGCGGGAAAAATCATTGAAAAGTGCAAGACCCATCAACAACACCAGCACGATCGAACCTATGCGGTAGCTGTAGTCCTGTACTCGCTCGGAAACCGGCCCACCCTTCAGCTTTTCTATCGCCAGGAAGAGGAGATGCCCACCATCTAACACCGGTAATGGGAACAGGTTGATGATACCCAGGTTGACGCTAATCAACGCCAGGAACATCAGATAATACACGAACCCGACTCCGGCTGACGCCCCAGCTCCCTGTGCAATCGAGATCGGGCCACTCAGGTTGTTCAGCTTTACATCACCGGTTATTAATTTGCCCAGCATGTTGACCGTCAGCCGCATCAGCTGCCAGGTCTTGTCGCCGGCCTGATACAGCGCCGGGAACGGTCCATACTGGCGAATCGTTTTATACTCGTCCGGCAGCGGCAGCACTTTTGGAATGATGCCTGCAAACCCCACCGATTTGTCTTTTCCCACCGGCTTTGTATCCGGTATCAGCGTCAAAGACAAGGGGGCGCCGTTTCTTTCAATCTCCAAAGCCAGCGGTTGCCCCGGGCCATCGTGGATACGCTTCACCAGCGTCTGCCAACGACCCAACGGCTGACCATCGACTTTAACGATCCTGTCCCCCGCTTGTAAACCCGCCTTTTGCGCCGCCGAGTTAGGCTGTACTTCCGCCAACACGGATTCGATCTGCGGGCCGCGCGGCATAATGCCCAGCGCGACAACGGGATCCTGCTTGTCCGGTTCAAAGTTCCACTGGCGCAAATCCAGGGTTTTGGTCACCACCTGCGAAGAACCGAACGGCGCGACGCCGACTTCGGTTTGCGCATCGCCAATCTTCGCCACCAGCGCCAGACGAACTGACTCCCAATCAGGCGTTTCGATGCCGTCAACCGACTTTAGTTCCATGCCAGACGAAATTTCGGCCTTGGCGGCGATGGATTGCGGCGCGATTTCGCCGATCACCGGGCGGAAACTCGGCACGCCGATGATGAACACCAGCCAATAGGCAAGGATAGCAAACAGGAAGTTGGCGATGGGGCCGGCGCTGATGATGGCCGCGCGCTGCCAGACGGTTTTGTTGTTAAAGGCCTGATGGCGCATTTCCGGCGCCACCGACTCCACGCGCTCGTCCAGCATCTTCACGTAGCCACCGAGCGGAATCAAAGCGATGACGTACTCGGTGCCCTGGCGATCGGTGCGGCGCCACAGCGCCCGGCCGAAGCCGATGGAGAAGCGTTCAACGCGCACGCCGCAACGACGGGCAACCCAAAAGTGTCCGAACTCGTGCACGGTAATCAAAATACCGAGCGCAATCAGAAACGCCACCAGGTTCCAAAGCACGCTGACCATCATCCCTCACTTTCCGTCATTGACGGATTAAAACACCAACAGCATCAGGCAGGCAAACACCGGCACCGCCGCGGTCAGGCTGTCGATACGATCCAGTATGCCGCCGTGGCCGGGAATCAAATGACCGCTGTCCTTGATGCCCGCTTCGCGTTTGAACATGCTTTCGGTCAAATCGCCCAGCACCGAAGCCAGCGCGGCGATCACCGAACAGGCCAACAGCGTGGTCGGCACCACGTTCAGCGGCGCGTAGCGGCCGAACAGCCAGGAAATGACCGCCGATGTCAGCAGCCCGCCGATCAACCCTTCCCAGGTTTTACCCGGCGAGACCTTCGGCGCCAGCTTATGCTTGCCGAACAGCTTGCCGAACATATAGGCACCGGAATCCGCGCCCCACACCAGCAGCATCACGTACAGCAGCCACCAGGCGCCGGTAAACGGGTTTTGCTCATAGCCGAACTGGCGCAGCGCCAGCATGCCCCAGAAGAACGGCACGATGGTCAGCAGGCCAAACAGCAGGCGCAGCGGGCGCGAATTGCGCCAGATGGCGGCCGAGCCGGGGTAAAACAGCACCAGCAGCAGCGCCGCCAGCCACCAGGCCAGCGATAGCCACAGCGAGCCGCTTACCTGCGGCACGGATTGATGGTAGGCGGGAACGCTGAGCATCATCAGCGCCAGCAGAAAACCGCACAGTATCGCCAGCCAGATGCGCTGCGAACGGGAGGTAAAACCGGCCAGTTGGCCCCACTCCCAGGCTGCTAACATGCACACGACGAGCGTTACCAGAGCAAAGGCCAGCGGCGGCAACAGGAACAGCGCCGCGATAACGATCGGGATTAAAATCAGAGCAGTTATGAGGCGATACTTCAGCAAAAGTTCTCCCTAGGACGCATCGGCGCCGATAGGTGTTGTTCCCCCGAAGCGGCGCTCACGTTGTGCAAATGCATTCAGCGCACCTTCAAAGACAAGTTCATCGAAATCAGGCCAGAGCACATCAGTAAAGTAAAGTTCAGCATAGGCGATTTGCCACAGCAGGAAGTTACTGATGCGATGCTCGCCACCGGTGCGGATAACCAGATCCACCGGCGCCAGGTCGCTCATGCAAACCCGTTCGCTCAATAATTCCTCGCTGATCTGATCCGGGTGCAACTCCCCGCCCCGTACCTGCTCGGCCAGTTCCCTTACTCCCTGAATGATATCCCAACGGCCGCCGTAGTTGGCAGCGATATTGAGCGTCAGGCCATCGTTATTTTCCGTCAGTGTTTCAGAGCGGCGGATCCGCTCCTGCAAACGCGCGCTGAACCGGCTGATATCGCCGATTACCCGCAACCTGACGTTATGTTTATGCAGGCTTTTTACTTCACTATCCAAAGCGCGGACAAAAAGCTCCATCAGGGCGGAGACTTCCTGCACCGGACGGTTCCAGTTTTCGCTGCTGAAGGCATAAAGCGTGAGTGCATCTAAATGGTGGCTGGCGGCAAAACTGACCGCGCGGCGAACCGATTTCACCCCTGCTTTATGACCGAAGACACGTAACTTGCCCTGACGTTTGGCCCAGCGTCCGTTACCGTCCATGATAATGGCGACATGGCGCGGCCCCGGGGAAGATGGATTAGCCTCTTGTTGGTTTGCGGACGACATAACTCGTACTTATTTCCTCAATAGAAATATAACTGCCTTTCCGGAACATCAGACCCTTACGCGCAAAAAAAGCCGTGTGCCCGACACGGCTTTCAGCCTGCCCTCGCGATACCCGACGCAGCCGGGTCGCCATTGGCGCACAAGGCGCCAATCGAGCCATAATTCAACGGTATAACCGCTGACAGGTGGCGCAGACTATACCACCTCAGCGGGGCATGAACAAACGGCCCCGCGGCGGCACGCGCGAATTACGAGCAAAATCGGATAATCGCCGTGATCAGCCGCACAACGCGCGAACGCGTTCCTCGGCGGCGGCGCGCGCCTGGCGGTCAATGTCTAAGACCGCTTCGATGCAGGTCGGTTCCTGCAGCGCGAGACGCTCCACCACCTGGCGGTTGACCACCGCAATGTCGGTGAAACGAATCTGCTGCTGCAAAAATGCCGCCACGGCGATTTCGTTGGCCGCGTTCAGCGCGGTGGTCGCCGCCTGGCCAGCCTCGAACGCTTCGATCGCCAAATACAGGCAAGGATAACGCTCGCGTTCCGGTTCAGCGAAGGTCAGCGAACCGATGCGGCAGAAGTCCAGCGCTTCCACGCCGGAGTTCACGCGCTGCGGATACGCCATCGCGTGGGCGATCGGCGTGCGCATATCCGGCGTACCCAGCTGCGCCAGCACGCTGCCGTCGGCATAGCGCACCATCGAGTGAATCACCGACTGCGGGTGCAGGATCACTTCCATTTGCTCGGCCGAGGCGTTAAACAGCCAGCGGGCCTCAATGTATTCCAGACCTTTGTTCATCATGGTGGCGGAATCCACCGAGATCTTGCGCCCCATCGACCAGTTCGGGTGGGCGCAGGCTTGATCCGGCGTCATCGCGGCGAACTGTTCCAGCGGCGTGGTGCGGAACGGGCCGCCGGAGCCGGTAAGTACGATGCGCGAAACACCATGACTGTCCAGTGAAGAGTATCCCAACTGGCGCTGAATACTCTCAGGCAAACTCTGAAAAATCGCGTTGTGCTCGCTGTCGAGCGGCAGCAGTTGCGCCTGGCTTTGCCGCACCGCGTCCATAAACAGGCGGCCGCAGGTGACCAGCGACTCTTTGTTGGCCAGCAGCACCTGCTTGCCTGCGCGGATCGCCGCCAGCGTCGGCAACAGCCCCGCAGCGCCAACGATGGCCGCCGTCACTTGATCGACGTCGTCCAAAGCCGCCAGTTCGCAGGCCGCTTGCTCCCCGGCCAATACCTCGGTAGCGACGCCGTTTTCCGCCAGAATGGCGCGCAGCTCGCGGGCGGCGCTTTCATCCGCCATCGCGGCGAAGGCGGGCCGGAATTCGATGCATTGCTGCGCCATAACCGCGACGTTGCGGCCGGCCACCAGCGCTTTGATCGCAAAACGCTCGGGATTCGCCCTGACCACGGCCAGGGTGCTGGTCCCTACCGAGCCGGTCGAGCCAAGAATGGTCAGTTGCTTCATGAGTTCACTCTGAATAACTGTCTGATGAGATCGGAGGTGCTCCAGTGTGGAACCTTGGACAGCGCTTGTCCATGATCTTTCAGTACGATGAAACGGGATCTGCGCCACAAAAAACAAAGCGCCGCCCAGGCGACGCTTTTTTTCTGCGCGATGCTGATTAGAAATCCATCAGCTCTTTTTCTTTCTCCGCCAACGCGGCGTCGACCAGCTTGATGTAAGCGTCGGTCATTTTCTGAATCTCGTCTTGTGAACGACGTTCTTCGTCTTCGCTGATCTCTTTGTCTTTCAGCAGCGCCTTGACCTTATCGTTGGCGTCGCGACGCACGTTACGCACCGCTACGCGGCCCTGCTCGGCTTCGCCGCGTACGATCTTGATCAGATCCTTACGGCGTTCTTCGGTCAGCGGAGGCAGCGGAACGCGAATGTCAGAACCGGCGGAAGACGGGTTAAGGCCCAGATCGGAGCTCATGATCGCTTTCTCAACGGCCTGGCTCAGGCTGCGGTCGAACACGTTGATTTTCAGCGTGCGGGAGTCTTCCACGGTCACGTTGGCCAGTTGACGCAGCGGCGTAGCGGCACCGTAGTATTCCACCATGATGCCGTCCAGAATGCTTGGCGAAGCGCGGCCGGTGCGGATCTTGCTGATTTGGTTTTTGAATGCTTCTACGCTTTTTTCCATGCGTGAATCAGCATCTTTTCTGATTTCATTAGTCACGTTGCAAACCCTTGGAAGCTGGTTACTTGGCAGGCGATACTCAAGTATAGCCCGTAATCGTACTCGGAGAGCGCGCGGCGCCTGGCGTCACGCGCTCCGAAAAAGGGGTGTGAACAGCCTTATTTGCTGATCAGCGTACCTTCGTTCTCACCCATCACCACGCGGCGCAGCGCGCCAGGCTTGTTCATGTTGAACACGCGGATCGGCAGACCGTGATCGCGAGCCAGCGTAAACGCCGCCAGATCCATCACTTTCAGCTCGCGCTCCAGCACGTCCTGATAGGTTAATTGTTCATACAGCGTCGCATCCGGGTTTTTCACCGGATCGGCAGAGTAGACGCCATCCACTTTGGTGGCTTTCAGCACCACGTCCGCTTCGATCTCGATGCCGCGCAGGCAAGCGGCGGAATCGGTGGTGAAGAACGGGTTGCCGGTACCAGCGGAGAAGATCACCACGCGGTTGTTGCGCAGCAGGCTGATCGCCTCTGCCCAGCTGTAATTGTCACACACGCCGTTCAGCGGGATCGCCGACATCAGGCGGGCGTTCACATAGGCACGGTGCAGTGCATCACGCATAGCCAGGCCGTTCATCACGGTAGCCAGCATTCCCATGTGGTCGCCCACTACGCGGTTCATGCCGGCTTGCGCCAGGCCCGCGCCGCGGAACAGGTTCCCGCCGCCAATAACTACACCGACCTGAATTCCCAGTTCGACCAGCTCTTTCACTTCCTGAGCCATGCGATCCAAAACGCTGGCGTCGATACCAAAACCTTCTGCACCTTGCAGGGCTTCGCCACTCAGTTTAAGCAGAATACGCTGATATACGGGTTTTGCATTGGTTGCCATGGTGTTCTGTCCTAAGAAGCAGTATTAGTATTGGGGATTTCAGCCGATGAAACGCGCCTGAGGTGAGTATCACGCTGCAGGGCTTGCCACCGGTGTAATTCTGGCTGGATAGTATGGAACCGCCAGACGGCGGTTCCATCGACAGTCATTAAGACTGTTTGCTCATCGCGGCAACTTCAGCAGCGAAGTCGGTTTCGACTTTCTCGATGCCTTCGCCCACTTCGAAGCGAATGAAGTTGGTCACGTCAGCGTTGTGCTCTTTCAGCACCTGAGCAACGGATTTGCTCGGATCCATAACGAAAGGCTGACCGGTCAGAGAAACTTCGCCGGTGAATTTCTTCATGCGGCCTTCAACCATTTTCTCTGCGATTTCTTTCGGCTTGCCGGACTGCATGGCGATGTCCAGCTGAACCTGGTACTCTTTCTCTACCACTTCAGCAGACACGTCTTCTGGCTTCACGAACTCTGGCTTGCTCGCCGCAATGTGCATTGCGATTTGCTTAACCAGCTCTTCGTCAGCGCCTTTAGCCGCAACCAGAACGCCGATACGCGCGCCGTGCAGGTAGCTGCCCAGCACTTCGCCTTCCAGGGAAGCAACGCGACGAATGTTGATGTTTTCGCCGATTTTTGCCACCAGCGCTACGCGCTCTTCTTCGAACTGCGCTTTCAGCACGTCAACGTCAGTGATTTTGCCAGCAACAGCGGCATCCAGCACTTTGTCGGCGAACGCCTGGAAACCGGCGTCTTTTGCTACGAAGTCAGTCTGGCAGTTAACTTCCAGAATGATGCCGTAGTTGCCTTCGATCTTGGTTTTGATCACGCCGTCAGCAGCCACGTTGCCTGCTTTTTTAGCGGCTTTGATCGCACCGGACTTACGCATGTTTTCGATTGCCAGTTCGATGTCGCCGTTGGATTCAACCAGCGCTTTCTTGCAATCCATCATGCCAGCGCCGGTACGCTCGCGCAGTTCTTTTACCAGGGCAGCGGTAATATCAGCCATTTCTTTTTCCTCGGTTATCTCGCGTGGAGACAGTTCTCATTCAGATAAGCAAAGGGGGCCTTAACAGGCCCCCCTAACCAACATATGTCAATACCTGGTTAATAAGGGCTCAGTGACGAGCTTGCCTTATTATTCAGCTTCTACGAAGCCTTCTTCCGCCTGAACGGCCAGATCTTGAGAACGACCTTCACGCACAGCGGCAGCAACAGCAGTCAGGTACAGGTTTACTGCACGGATTGCGTCGTCGTTACCAGGGATGATGAAGTCAACGCCGTCTGGGTTGGAGTTGGTATCAACGATAGAGAATACCGGGATACCCAGGTTGTTGGCTTCTTTGATCGCGATGTGCTCGTGATCGGCATCGATAACGAACAGTGCGTCTGGCAGACCGCCCATATCTTTGATACCGCCCAGGGAGTTTTCCAGCTTGGCCAGTTCACGAGTGCGCATCAGCGCTTCTTTCTTGGTCAGCTTGTCCAGGGTGCCGTCTTGAGACTGGATTTCCAGATCTTTCAAACGCTTGATGGACTGACGAACGGTTTTCCAGTTAGTCAGCATACCGCCCAACCAGCGGTGGTTCACGAAGAACTGGTCACAGCTGTTCGCAGCGTCTTTTACCGCTTCGCTTGCTGCGCGCTTGGTACCAACGAACAGGATCTTGCCTTTACGGGAAGAGATCTTGGTCAGTTCAGCCAGAGCGGCGTTGAACATTGGTACGGTCTGCTCCAGGTTGATGATGTGAACCTTGTTACGAGCGCCGAAGATGAAAGGCTTCATTTTCGGGTTCCAGTAACGGGTCTGGTGACCAAAGTGAACACCAGCCTTGAGCATGTCGCGCATGGAAACAGTTGCCATGATTAAACCTCTATAGATTAATTGGGGTTATGCCTCCACGTATCCCATAACGCCGACCCTGGCGGCGACAAGTCACCTCAGGGCACCCCGGCGGATGTGCCGATACGTGTGTGTTATTTACACAAAATGAGTGCAGTTAAAGTATTTTCGGCCGATTTCCGCCAGGCCACAAGAACCAAGTCGCGGATCGCCGGCGCGCTTTATACCATAAACCCGCCGCCGACACCAACTTTTGTTGCGTTTCGCCGGGCGTCAGGAAATGAAATTTGGCAGCCCCCGGCCGGGCTGATACCATAAGTCACTGCTTCTTATTGTCGACGATAACGACACCTGCGGACGAATTTCATGGCAATCTCAATTAAAACACCTGATGACATCCAAAAAATGCGCGTGGCCGGCCGCCTGGCCGCCGAAGTGCTGGAGATCATCGAGCCGCACGTCAAACCTGGCGTGACCACCGGCGAACTGGACCGTATCTGTCACGAGTACATCACCAACGAGCAGCAGGCCATCTCCGCCTGCCTCGGCTACCACGGCTTCCCGAAATCCGTGTGCATCTCGGTGAACGAAGTGGTGTGCCACGGCATCCCGAGCGACGACAAAACGCTGAAAGACGGCGACATCGTCAACATCGACGTGACCGTGATTAAAGACGGTTTCCACGGCGACACCTCGAAGATGTTCATCGTCGGCAAACCGACCATTCTGGGGGAGCGCCTGTGCCGCGTCACTCAGGAAAGCCTGTATCTGGCGCTGAAGATGGTCAAACCGGGCATCCGTCTGCGCACCCTGGGCAAGGCCATCCAGCAATTCGTCGAGGCCGAGAAATTCTCCGTGGTGCGCGAGTACTGCGGCCACGGCATCGGCGAAGTGTTCCATGAAGAGCCGCAGGTATTGCACTATGACGCGGACGACGGCGGCGTGGTGCTGCAGGCGGGCATGGCCTTCACCATCGAACCGATGGTCAACGCCGGCGACTACCGCATCCGCACTATGAAAGACGGCTGGACGGTAAAAACCAAAGATCGCAGCTTGTCGGCGCAGTATGAGCATACTATTGTGGTCACTGATAACGGCTGCGAGATAATGACGTTGCGCAAGGATGACACCATCCCCAACATCATTACGCACGAGATGTAAGCACTGCGGCGCACGCCGCGTGCAGAATGTCACCAGGCCGGCTTATGCCGGCCTTTTTTATGGGCTGCGCACTATGTCTGACAATCTCCTTCAACCGGCCGTGCCGATGCCGCCCGCCTCTCCCAGCGTCTACGGCGACGACGAGCTCACCTGCCCGCTGCTGAAACAGCGGCTGGAGCAGTTCCAGCTGTGGCTGGCGGCGGCGTTCGACGCCGGATCCAGCGCCGAAAGCCTGGTGGCAGCGCGCAGCGACTTCATCGATCGCCTGCTGCGCCGGCTGTGGACGTTCTACGGCTTTGAAGATATCCCGGAAACCGCGCTGGTGGCGGTCGGCGGCTACGGCCGCGGCGAGCTGCATCCGCTGTCGGATATCGACGTGCTGGTGCTCAGCCAGCGCCGGCTGACGGAGCAACAGTCGCAGCGGGTCGGCGAATTCATCACCCTGCTGTGGGATCTCAAGCTGGAAGTAGGCCACAGCGTGCGCACCCTGGAAGAGTGCCTGCTGGAAGGGCTGGCGGATCTGACCGTGGCCACCAACCTGATCGAATCGCGCATGATCTGCGGCGACGTTGCGCTGTTCCTGCAAATGCAGAAGCATATCTTCAGCGACGGCTTTTGGCCTTCGCCGCAGTTCTTCCACGCCAAGATCAGCGAGCAACAGGAGCGTCATCAGCGCTACCACGGCACCAGCTATAACCTGGAACCGGATATCAAAAGCAGCCCCGGCGGCCTGCGTGACATCCACACGCTGCTGTGGGTGGCGCGTCGCCACTTCGGCGCCACCTCGCTGGACGAAATGGTCGGCTTCGGTTTCCTCACCCAGGCCGAACGCAACGAGCTGAACGAATGCCAGAGCTTCCTGTGGCGCATCCGTTTCGCGCTGCATCTGGTGCTGCCGCGTTACGACAACCGTCTGCTGTTCGATCGTCAGCTCAGCGTGGCGCAGCTGCTGCGCTATGAAGGCGAAGGCAACGAGCCGGTCGAGCGCATGATGAAAGACTTCTACCGCATGACGCGCCGCGTCAGCGAGCTGAACCACATGCTGCTGCAGCTGTTCGACGAAGCCATCCTGGCGCTGGACGCCACCGAAAAGCCGCGCCCGCTGAACGACGATTTCCAGCTGCGCGGCGATCTGATCGATCTGCGCGATGAAACGCTGTTCATCCGCGAGCCGCAAGCCATCATGCGCATGTTCTACCTGATGGTGCGCAACCGCGAGATCAAAGGCATTTACTCCACCACCGTGCGCCAGCTGCGCCACGCGCGCCGCCACCTGAAACAGCCGCTGTGCACCATCCCGGAAGCGCGCGATCTGTTTATGGCCATCCTGCGCCACCCCGGCGCGGTGTCGCGCGCGCTGGTGCCGATGCACCGTCACAGCGTGCTGTGGGCCTATATGCCGCAGTGGGGCAAGATCGTCGGGCAGATGCAGTTCGACCTGTTCCATGCCTATACCGTCGACGAACACACCATCCGCGTGCTGCAGAAGCTGGAGAGCTTCGCCGATCCGCAAACCCGGCCGCGCCATCCGCTGTGCGTGGAACTGTACCCGCGCCTGCCGCACCCGGAACTGCTGCTGCTGGCGGCCTTGTTCCACGATATCGCCAAAGGGCGCGGCGGCGATCACTCGATCCTCGGCGCGGAAGACGTGGTGGAGTTCGCCGAACTGCACGGCCTCAACTCGCGAGAAACCCAGCTGGTGGCCTGGCTGGTGCGCTGCCACCTGCTGATGTCGGTCACCGCGCAGCGCCGCGATATTCAGGATCCGACGGTGATCCAGCAGTTCAGCAGCGAAGTGCAGAGCGAAACCCGCCTGCGCTATCTGGTGTGCCTGACGGTGGCGGATATCTGCGCCACCAACGAAACTCTGTGGAACAGCTGGAAGCAGAGCCTGTTGCGCGAGCTGTATTTCGCCACCGAAAAACAGCTGCGCCGCGGCATGCAAAACAGCCCGGATCTGCGCGAACGCGTGCGCCACCATCGCCTGCAGGCGCTGGCGCTGCTGCGCATGGACAACATTGACGAAGAGGCGCTGCACCGCATCTGGAGCCGCTGCCGCGCCGATTACTTCCTGCGCCACTCGCCGAATCAGCTGGCCTGGCATGCCCGCCACCTGCTGGCCCACGACTCCACCCAGCCGCTGGTGCTGGTCAGCCGCCAGGCGACGCGCGGCGGCACCGAGATCTTCATCTGGAGCCCGGATCGCCCTTACCTGTTCGCCGCCGTCGCCGGAGAGATGGATCGCCGCAACCTGAGCGTGCACGACGCGCAGATCTTCACCAACCGCGACGGTATGGCGATGGACACCTTTATCGTGCTGGAGCCGGACGGCAGCCCGCTGGCGCAGGATCGCCACGCGGCGATCCGCCAGGCGCTGTTGCAGGCCATCACCCAGCGGGAGTACCAGCCGCCGCGCGTGCGCCGGCCGTCATCCAAGCTGCGCCACTTCAGCGTGCCGACCGAGGTCACCTTCCTGCCGACCCACACCGATCGCCGCAGCTACCTGGAGCTGACCGCGCTCGATCAACCCGGCCTGCTGGCGCGGGTGGGCGAAGTGTTCGCCGATCTGGGGCTGTCGCTGCACGGCGCGCGCATTTCCACCATCGGCGAGCGGGTCGAGGATTTGTTTATCCTGGCCGACGGCGAGCGGCGCGCGCTCGACCAAGAAACGCGCAGAAAGTTGGAGCAACGGTTGACAGAGGCCCTCACCCCAAACGATAAAATGTGATACAAGTAACTTTTTACCGACAACATCAGGAAAGAGAACAGCATGCAGCAATTACAGAACGTTATTGAAAGCGCCTTCGAACGCCGTGCGGACATCACTCCGGCGAACGTAGACACCGTAACGCGCGAAGCGGTAAACCAGGTGATCGGCCTGCTGGACAGCGGCGCCCTGCGCGTCGCCGAGAAGATCGACGGTCAATGGGTCACCCATCAGTGGCTGAAGAAAGCCGTGCTGCTCTCTTTCCGCATCAACGACAACAAGGTGATGGACGGCGCGGAAACCCGCTACTACGACAAAGTGCCGATGAAATTCGCCGACTACGACGAAGCGCGCTTCCAGAAAGAAGGCTTCCGCGTCGTGCCGCCGGCCACCGTGCGCCAGGGCGCGTTCATCGCGCGCAACACCGTGCTGATGCCGTCTTACGTTAACATCGGCGCCTACGTCGACGAAGGCACCATGGTCGACACCTGGGCCACCGTCGGTTCTTGCGCGCAGATCGGCAAAAACGTTCACCTGTCCGGCGGCGTCGGCATCGGCGGCGTGCTGGAGCCGCTGCAGGCCAACCCGACCATCATCGAAGACAACTGCTTTATCGGCGCGCGCTCCGAAGTGGTGGAAGGCGTGATCGTGGAAGAAGGTTCGGTGATTTCAATGGGCGTCTACCTCGGCCAGAGCACCCGCATCTATGACCGCGAGACCGGCGAAATCCATTACGGCCGCGTGCCGGCGGGTTCAGTGGTGGTTTCCGGCAACCTGCCGTCGAAAGACGGTTCTTACAGCCTGTACTGCGCGGTGATCGTCAAGAAGGTCGACGCCAAAACGCGCGGTAAAGTCGGCATTAATGAGTTATTGCGCACTATCGACTAAATTGAAATAGCGGGTGATTCACCCGCTATTTTTTTGTCTGCGTTTCGCTGGCAGTCACAGTCGCAGATCTCGCTTTCCGCCATAATCGCAGTCGTGGAATATAACGATCACATCTAAAGAGGGCGCAGTATGTACGATAACTTGAAGAGTTTGGGCATCAATCAACCGGAAGACGTCGATCGCTATAGCCTGCGTCAAGAGGCGAACAACGACATCCTCAAGATCTATTTCCGCAAGGACAAGGGCGAGTTCTTCGCCAAGAGCGTGAAGTTCAAGTATCCGCGCCAGCGTAAAACCGTGGTGGCGGACAACGCCGGCCAGGGCTACAAGGAAATTCACGAGATCAACCCGAACCTGCGTTACGTGATCGACGAGCTGGATCAGCTGTGCCAGCGCGATCAGGTGGAAGTGGATCTGAAGCGTAAAATCCTCGACGACCTGCGCCATCTCGAAGGCGTAGTGTCGCACAAGATTGCCGAGATCGAAGCCGATCTGGAAAAACTCACCCGCGGCAAATAATGCGGATCGGTTGACCCGCATCATCGCCAAGGCGCCCTTTTGCGGCGCCTTTTTACTTTACGATTGCAGCAGCGTGCCCCACTGCTCGACCCACGGGCAGGCGGCCACTTCCGGTTCCGGCTGTTCCATCGCATCGATCTCCAGCACTTCGCCAACGCGGGTGGCGCCCTGCTCCTGCAGCAGCGCGTCGAACGCGCGCCCGGCGCCGCAGAAGTTGTCATAGCTGCTGTCGCCGAGGGCGATCAGCCCATAGCGCAGCTCCGGCTGATAGCCAACCTGATCGCGGATAGCGTGGAACAGCGGCGCGATGCTGTCCGGCAGATCGCCCTGCCCGGTGGTGGAGGTGATCACCAGCGCGTAGTGCTGACGATAATACTGCCAGGCCTCCAGCGTGCCCTCTTCGAACAGTTTGACCTCATGGCCCTGCTCGCTGAGGATATTTTGCGCCTCTTCCGCCACCAGCAGCGAATTGCCGTAGACCGTTCCCACGAAGATACCAACCTGAGCCATGGCTCCTACTCCCTTCATTACCTTTAAAAATTGTCAGCTATCCTGACCGTTAGCCGCGCTAAACTCAACCCCGGCAAGTTCAGGGAATACCCCCGCCCAGCCGAACTGCGCCATCACCCCTTGCCAGGCTTCGTCCCAGCGCGCCGTCACCTGCAGCGGCTCGCCGGTCACCGGGTGCGTCAGCTGCAGATGGCTGGCGTGCAGCATCAGGCGCGGGCAGCCGAAATGCTGCGCCATCCCGCGGTTCTGCCGCAGATCGCCGTGCTTACTGTCGCCGATGATCGGATGGCGCAGGTGCGCCATATGGCGCCGCAGCTGATGTTTGCGGCCGGTTTCCGGCTGCAGTTCCACCAGGCTGTACCGTGCGCTGTCGTAGCGGCCGACGGCCACCGGCATCTCCACCTGCGCCAACGGCCGGTAATGCGTTACCGCCGGCTGCGGCCCCTTATCGGCATCGGCATGTTTATCGGCGATTTTGTCCAGCTCCGCCGTCAGCGGATAATCGAGGGTCGCCCCCTCCTGCACGTAACCCCGCACCACCGCATGGTAGGTTTTCTGCACCTGATGTTGTTCGAACTGCTGCGACAGCAGGCGCGCCACCTCGCTGGACAGCGCCATCAGCAGCACGCCGGAGGTCGGACGATCGAGACGGTGCACGGTAAAAACGTGCTGCCCGAGCTGATCGCGCACCGTCTGCATCATAAAGCGGGTTTCATGACGATCCAGCCAACTGCGGTGCACCAACCAACCCGACGGCTTGTTCACCGCCACCAGGTGTTCATCCTGATACAAAATCTCAATCACATCACGTTCCCAGGTCAATAGCCGTTTCGGGCGCGAGTATAACAGGCATGAGACGCAACGCTAGTTCACCCATTCGATGGTCACCAGCCGCGTATCGGCGCGGCCGCGCTCGTCCACAGCCCGAATGCGGTAGCGCCCGTTGTCGATAGGCCGCCAGTCGATCGGCTTTTTGCTGGCGCTGCTGCCGAGATAGATATCGTCGACGAACCAGTACACCGTCTTGCTGTCGGCGTCCGTCACCGCATTGAAGGCGATTTTGTCCCGTCCCTGCTGCGACTGGCGCAGGGTATAGGTGGTGTTTTTCAGCGGTGAAGTGATGCGCGGCGCGCTGCCGCCGACGGCGATGCCGTTGTCCTTGCAGCGATTGATCGGCGGCGCCCGCTTCGGCAACCCGGCCTGAGCGAACACATTGGCCAGATCGGAAGGCCAGAACTCAAAGATTTCGGTGCGGGTCTGCGCCGCATCATACGGCGGGCAAACGACCTCACCGCTGTGAATATCCAGCACCACCGGCCGGTAAACGCTGTCGACCTTGATCGGCGACTTGCCGGGAATGAACCAGGTCTTGCCCTTTTGCTGGCACCACGGCGTCGGCAGATCGCCGCTGGCGAGACAAATGTCCACCCGCCGCAGCCGTTTGGGGAACGGATGCTTCGGTTCCCGCAGGCCGGGGTAACTGGCGTTGACGCTGTCGATGATGTTGAAGAACAGCGGCGCGGCCGCCTCGGCGCCGACCAACGCATTGTTGCCGCGCCCGTCGAAGTTGCCTTCCCACACCACCAGCACATAAGGGCCGAAAATCCCGACGCTCCAGGCGTCGCGAAAGCCCCATGAGGTGCCGGTCTTCCAGTACACCGGCAGCGACGAAGAACGCTGCGCCAGCGTATCGCCCGGCCGCCGGTGCTGGCGCAGCATATCCAGCGTGATGAAACTGGCCTCCTCGCTCAGCAGCCGTACCGGCGTCGATTCGGCCTGGTTCAGCTGCATGCGAAGCGGCCGCAGCTCGCCGCGGTTCGCCAGCAGCGCATACAGCTTCGCCAATTCCTGCGCCGTTACCTCGCCGCCGCCCAACACCAGCGACAGTCCGTAGTGGCTCTCGTTGGCCATATTGGCGACGCCGGTCAGGCGCAAGAACTGATAAAAGGTTGGCTGACGCAGCTGCGAGGCGACATAGACCGCCGGAATATTGCGGCTGAAATTTAACGCGTCGGTGGCGGTCACCGGGCCGAGAAAGCGCCGATCGAAGTTTTCCGGCGCATAGGCGCCGAACGACGAAGGCACGTCTTTAAGAATGGTCATCGGATGCAGCACGCCCTGCTCCATGCCCAGCGCGTAGATGAACGGCTTCAGCGTCGATCCCGGCGAACGCTTGGCGTTGGTGCCGTTCACCTGCCCCTGAATCGGACGGCTGTAATAGTCCGCCGATCCCACCAGCGCGCGCACCCCCATATCGCGGCTGTCCACCAGCAGCACCGCGGCGTTTTGGATGCCGCGGCTGCGGTTGCGGGCGATAAAGGCGTTGACCTGTCGTTCGACCAGCCGCTGCAGCCCGGCGTCCAGCGTGGTGTCGACGCGGGTATCGCGCTGTACCAGTTGCTGCGTCTGCAGGCGCAGCTGTTCGATAAAGTGCGGTGCGATATAATGCACTTGTTCAGGCTGCCGCAGCGCCAACGGCAGGCGGAACAGCGTTTGCTGACTGGCGTCGGTGGGGTAAACCTGTTGCCAGCGCAGGAACAGACGGTTGCGCGCCTGCGTCAATGCGGCGCCGAGCACGCCGGTTTTCGGCTCCAGACGGTAGCTGGGCGACTGCGGCAACACCGCCAGCGTCAGCGCCTCCGGCAGGGTCAAATCCTTCGGCGACTTGGCGAAATAGATCAGGCTGGCGGCGCCGATGCTTTCAATGTTGCGGCCGTAGGGCGCGTAATTCAGATAGGCTTCCAGGATATCGCGCTTGGAGTAGCTCAGTTCCAGCTGCACCGCGCGCAGCACCTGTAACACCTTGCCGCCCGGCGTACGGGTATTGAGATGCCAGCGCATCCGCGCCAGCTGCATGCTGATGGTCGAACCGCCCTGCATTTTGCCGCCGGCGACATAGCTGCGCCAAAAACCGCGCATCAGGCTGACGGGGTTAAAGCCGGGGTTATAGTAGAACCAGCGATCTTCGTGCAGCAGCAATCCGTGCACCGCCAGCGGCGACACTTGCTCCAGCGGGGTCCACAGCCGGTAGCGATCGTCGTTGGCCAGCGTAATGCGCAGCAGCGCGCCGTGCCTGTCGTAATAAACGGAAGACTGCGGCAGCCCCTGCCACAGGGGCGGATGCGGCCACAGCCGAATTGCGGTCAACAGCAACGCCAGTAAAAACACCGCCATCAAGCCGTTTTGCAGCACGCGCCCGGTCAGGATCTTCATACGTTCTCAGCATTCCGGCGCCAGACGCTGGCCTGGCGCCGGATATGGTCTAGTCGTTGCCCGCCGGCACCACCGCCAGCTTGCCGCCGCCGACCGACATGGCCTGCACTTCACGGTCATACATGGCTTCGCCATAGGCCGGTGGAACAATAAAGCTGCCGGTATTGGTGGCTTTGATTTGATAAACGAACTCCTGCACTTCGGTGCCGGCGCTGCCGTAGATAATCACCCGATCTTCGCGGATATCGCTGTAGTCCGGCGCCCAGGTTGAGCCGGAGGCGGCCAGCGGCGACTGCCAGCCGCCGCGCTCGTCGCTCTCCTCGCCGGCGTCGGCCGGCTCCGGCGGCGTCTGCTGCACCACTTCGAACCCGCCCGGCAGCAGATCGACGATCGCCAGATTGCTCTGCCCCTCTTTCGAGTTGGCGCGCACCTTCAGATGGACGTTGATCTTCTGCCCCAGCGTCACCTGCGTCACCGGCTTGCCCTGTTCGTCGGTGTAATCGCGGACGATCTCAATTCCGCGCGACAGCGCTTTTTGCGGCGCATTCAGATCGTAACCGGCCTGCGTCACCACATACCAGGCCGGCGCGCTGCCGCCGTTGGTGAAGCGCACCGCGGTGGCATCGGCGTTAAACTGCCCCTGCACGAACAACCCTTGCAGCTCGCTGATGCGCTGCGGGTCGCCGTCGCTTTTGCCCACCTGCACGATGCCTAACGCGTCCGCATTGGCGGATTGCGCCGCCACCTGGGCCGAATAGCTTTCCAGCGCCAGGATGCTCATCGCGGAAGAGTAGGTGGTGTAACGCTCTTCTTTCAATGCCTTGACCATATTCTCCAGCACCTGCGGCGGGATCGACGCCACCTTCTCCGGGAAGTGACGGGTAATCAAATACAGCCGCGTCGCATCCTGCACCAGCGGATCGAAATAGTTCTGCGTCCACCAGGCGCTGTCATACGCCTTGCTCAGTTGCTGCCAGCTCGGTTGCAGCAGCGCGGCGGCTTCGTCGTCCATCTTCAACAGGCGATAGGAAGAGGCCAGATACAGCGCGCTCAGATCGGTTTTCCACCCCTCGCCATAGCGTTTTTGCAGCGTATCCTGCACCGCCGCCAGCGAGTTGGTGGTCACTTCGCCCTGCAGCGTCAGCAGGTAAGCCGCCCAGCTGCGCAGGCGCAGCAGATACAGATCGTCGAATCCGCTGGCCGCCAGCTCGCGCAATGCGCCGTTGGCCTCGTCCAGCATGCCTTCCGGCAGGGCGTAGCCCGCCGCTTTGGCTTCGAGCAGATACTGCACCACATAAGGCGTGACGAAAGGATCGGCATCCGGCGACGAACGCCAGGCGCCGATCGCCCCGCTGTCGTTCTGACGGGCGCGCAGCACGCCCAGCAGATTGCGCAGCTGCTTGCTGACTTCCGCCTGGCTCAGGCTGCTTTTCATCTCCGGATGACGGCTCTGCAGCATCAGCGGAATGGAGCGGCTGACGATCTGCTCGGAACAGTAATACGGGTAATCCGCCAGGTATTGCGCCAGCCCGCTGGTCAGCACCAACGGCGAATTCGACACCGCCGCCCGGCGTTGCGCGAAAGCGTCGAACATCTGGCGCAGACCGTCGACGTTTTGGCTGCCGCCGCTCATGCGCCCCATCACCGACTGGGTGCGGTACGGCGCCGCCGGCCGCACCGAGGTGCTGACGGTGCGGCGGCTGGCCTGGTCGCCGTAACGGGCGTCGAACACCAGCGGCGCATCGCCCAGCGCGGCTTTGGCGCGCAGGCGGAAGGTGATAACGCCTTCGCGTTTTTCCGCCAGCGTCAGGCTTTGCGTCGCGTTGCCCACCACCTCCAACTGCGGCGGCGGCGTCAGCAGGACGTTGATGGCCACCGACTGGCCGTTCAGCCCTTCGAGGTTGTTGCTGACGCCCACGCTGACGTCGAACTCATCGCCCGGCGCCACCATCGCCGGCACGTTCGGCGTCATGATAAAGCTGTCGCGCACCGTGGCGGCGGTTTGCGCCTTGCCGATTTTTTCCGGCGTCACCGAAATCGCCATGACGCGGATCTTGCCGTTGAAGTAATCCGGCACCGGGTAGACGAACTGCTTCTCGCCGCTGACTTCGGTAATGCCGGACCAATAGGCCACCGGCTTGTCGCGCTTGCGTTTGAACGGGTTGAGGTTGAGATCCAGCCCTTCGCCCGCATCGCCGCCCGGCGCCGCGGTCAGCGCCATCAGCTTGCTGAATTCCGGCAGGATCAGATCGAGGATCTGCGAGCTGCTCACGTTCAGTTCGCGCTTGCTGAAGAAGAACTCCAGCGGATCCTTCAGGCGGTAACGCGCCACCTGCAGAATGCCCTCATCGACGGCGAACAGCGCCACCTGCTGCGGCGCATCAGTCTTGACCGTCATCGTCAGGTTTTCACCCGGCTTGATGACCTCCGGCGCCGTCACCTCGAGGCTGTTTTGGCGCGCCTGGGTGCTGATCTTGAACGGCATCACGCCGTAGCTCAGCGGGCTCATGAAGATCTCGCTGGAGTTGATGTCGCGCACGAACTGCACGTTGATGTAGCCGTTGCCCTCCATGCCGGCTGGCACGCGGATCGTCTGCACCGAGCTGGTGGTATCGGTGTGGAACCACTGCCAGGCGTAAACCTTGTCCTTTTCAATGGTGATCAAGCCGCTACCGGTATAAGGCGCGTTGATCGCCACCTCGATCTCTTCGCCGGGCAGGTATTCCGCCTGGTTGAGTTTCAGCTTCAGTTCGGCATTGCGATCCAGCGAACGGCTCAGGTTGGCGTTGCCGGCCACGCTGTAGGCGACGCGATTGAGCGTCTTGCCCTGCGCATCTTCAATCACCAGCACGAAGTCGCCAGGCTTATCGGTCGCCAGCCTCAGATCCGCGCCCTGCTCGCTCAGCGCCAGCGGCTGTTCCGACAGCTGCACTTCCTTCATCTTCGACTGGTATTTGTAAACGCCCGAATCCTGTTTGGTCAGCACCGAAATGTATTTCTGCTCGATCAACACCTGCTTCAGGTTCGGCATGGCGATCTGTTTCAGGGTCGGATCGATGGCGATCACGTTCAGATGCCGCTCCGCGTCGCGGTTGATGTAGCCCAGATCGCCGTCGGCCTTCACCCCAATCAGGTAATCGTAAGGCGAAACCAGCGTACGGGCGGTCGCCGCCACCGAGCGCCCGCCGCCGGCAACGAACGCCTCCGACAACAGCTGCAGCTGATAAGTGGCGTCGGCGTAGGATTTCAGATCGAGCGGAATATCGGCCGCGCCGTGCTCATCGGTGGTGCGATCTTCCAGCTCGGTCTCGAACCCGTCGCTGTTTTGCCGGTTTTCGTAGAACGCATAATCCGGGAAGCGATCGAAGCTCGGATACATTGGCCGCAGCGTCAGCCTGGTGGTCACACGGCGATCCTGCGCCGGGGTGCCGAACAGGTTCTGCACATCGATGCTGGCCTTCAGCTCGGACGGTTTTACCCAGCCTTGCTGGCGGTCAGGCGTCAACGCCAGCTTCACTTTCAGCTGATCCGGTTCGAACTCCTTCACATTGACTGCGGTATGGCCGAGCAGCGTGGAGGTATCGTTATTTTTGCCGATCAGATACAGATAGACGTTCCACTCGCCGGTAGGCGAATTTTCATCGGTGGTATAGCTCAGCTCGTTGAAACCGCTGGCGCCCAGCGTCAGCGGCACGGTGGACATCAGCTTATCGCGCGGATCGCGGATTTCGGCGCGCACCGGCACGCCGGCCAGGCCAACGCCCCAGTCGGCGGCGCGGGTGATCAGGCCGATGTTAAAGGTATCCCCCGGCCGATAAACGCCGCGATCGGAGAACAGGTAGCTGCTGAGCGTGCGCGGATCGGTCGGCGTTTGTTCACCGGCAACGTCGAAGCGCGAGAAATCCAGCCCGCGATCGTTATAGCTGCCGGTCGGCAGGAAGGAGACATCCCCTTCTTTCTCCACCAGGAACATCACCGGCTGGCGCTCGTTGGTGTACACATCCAGCGCCGGGAAACGCACGTGCCCATCGGCGCCGGTGGTTTGGCTGAGCAGCGTCACGCCGTTTTTGGCCACCACCGACACGGTGGCGCCGCTGACCGGCGCGCCGCTTTGGATCGACTGCACAAAGACGTCGCGCGTCTTGTCCTGCGAGCTCTTGGCGACGATGCCCAGATCGGTCACCACCACAAAGCGCGAATCGCCGACGTCGGGCTGTTCTTCCCCTTCGCTCTCATCCTGTTCCTGATCCTGCTCGGCGCCCGCCTCTTCCGCCGCCGGTTTTCGGTTCGGCTGCCATTCAGACAGCGTCAGCAGGAACACCCCGCGATGGGAACTGGCGTTGGTGGAGAGATAGCGGGAAAGATCGATGCCCTGATAGTTCACTTCCCCCGGCCGCTCGTTGTTGAGCGCCGTCTGGTATTTGAAATGCTCGGTGAAATATTCGTCGTTGAGCCGGTTGAATTCCGTGGAGGAGTATTCCCGGCTTTTGAAGGAGACGATGTGCTGCAGCTGGCTCGGGATCACCCGTTTGATGTCCAGCCGCAGGCCCGCCACGTTGCGCGCCGCCACGCTGATCTGCTTGTCGCCGTTGACCGACAGCAGGGAGCCCTGCGACATGAACTGCAGCGATTTCGGGAACTCCGGCACTTCGACCACGCGGTAAACCTTCTTCGGCATTTTGTAACCGCCGGCGGAAACCAGCTGGTTATCGATCTCGAGCAGCACAAAGCGGTGCGCCGGGGCGTCGAAACGGAAGCTGAACTGCGGTTGGTAAGCCTCTTCCGCCTCGTTAAGCGTCAACGGCAGCGGCGTCGCCTGCGCCAGCACGTTTTTACCGACGCTGTCGACCGTCCATTGATAGAAATCGTCGGCATCGTCGGCGGCCTCGGCATCGCTCGGATCGTGCTGCGGCAGCAGCCAGGCTTTCGCGGCCCGCGCCAGCTCTTTATCCTTCACCGCATCGCTGAAACCGACCACCAGGGCACGCTGCCCTTGGCCGCCGTCGGTATCCACCACCTGGGCGCTGGCGTCGCTCAGCGCCAGGCTGTACAGCGTCGGTACTTTGACCCAGTTGCTTTTCGCCTCTTCGACCGCATTGCCGGCCGCCGTCGATTTAACGCCCTTGCCGACGGTCAGATGCACTGCCCCGCCCTGATCCAGCGCCTGCAGCGGCTCGGAATGCACCCAGGCGTTCAGTTTTTTCTCGTCATAGACCAGAGAGAAATTCAGCTTTTTCTCGGAGGTGGCGCTGCCTTCTTTCAATCTCAGCGAAATCTGTTTTTCAAAGCTGCCGACGTCAACCGGCGCGTTGAACTGCAAATTGAAGATCGCGCTGCGTTTTTGCGCATTTTGCGGATCGCGGTAATACTCGGCCTGCCCCAGGCGGTAATCGAACGCGGGCACGGTGAAGGCATAACGGGTTTTGACTAGCTTGACCTGCGGCGCCAGCAACGTGGCGGGTTCAAGGGTCACCTCATATTTCGCGCCCATCGGCAGCGGCTTTTTCGCCGTGAACACCAGTGTCGACTCATTGCTCCATGCCCACTGCCCTTCCGCCGACGGTTTCAGAGTGATGCCGGCGCTCACGGTTTTGCCCGCCGCGGTTATCGGCGCAGCCGAGCCGCTGAAGGTCAGGCTCACCGTTTGCGGCGCCTGCCGGGCGGCGGCGTAGTCTATCGGCTCGGGGTTGGACAACTCGGCGTTGATCTCCTGAACCACCATCGGCGCAGGTTCAATCGGTTGGGGCCGGTTTTGCCACCAGTGCCAACCGTAAAATGCGCCGCCCGCAACGCCTGCCAGCAGCAGCAGGCTCAGACCGACCGCTTTCGGGTGTTTATCCACGCCGCTTTCCAGCCGCAAAAAACCGCGCGGCAGCGCAGCCCACCAGGCCGGCGCACGCCAGCTGAGGTTGCCGACCAGCGGTCTCAGCAACCGCCCCAACAGCGACAACGCCCCGCCCAGCAGGCGACAAACGCCCTTAACCAGGGTAAAAGGCAAACGCAGGATAAACCTTAATAAATCCATTATTGCAGCACCTCATCATCCTAATGCAGCTCCCGGTCAACCGCCGCGGTTAAACCGAGCCGAAAGACGCCGTCGGCTCTCCTGCCCGGCATCCGCGCGAGTACTCTACACTGCCGGGCGGCAAAAATCTGCGCGCCGCCGGCGCATTACGGCTCTTTATTCAACATCAAATCCAGCTGTTGCAGCAGCACCAGCAGCGGCAGACTGCTCGGTTCACGATCTTTCAACGCCTCTTCGAAATAAGGCGTGATGGCGAAGCGCGTCGGCAACGGCGCCTCGGCGTCCAACAACGCATACATGCGCGGCAAGAACACCCACTGCAGCCAGGCTTCGGCCGACATGCTGTCGATGCAGAACGGCTCGGTGCTGGAGAAAGCCTCATGCTCAGGGGGCGCGGCCTGCCACAGCGCCAGATCGCGCATGGATTGTTCAATCGCCTGCAAACTGCGGCGCACCTGGTTATGTATACTCATCTGCATTCCCGATCTCTTTTCATCATGGTATTCAGCGCTCTGGCTGAAAGGCGGCAAAGCATAGCATTTTTATAGCCCAAATTCGGCGCGCCTGAGACAGCTCGCCGTTTTTATCTGGTGACGTTCGCCGTCGCGCGGCACAATAGGCCCACCGAATTCACCACACAGATAAAGATTCATGTCCGTAATAACAGAGAAAAAAAACCACGCGACGCCCGGTAAGGCCATGTTGGCCTCGGTCACCGGTTATGCCATGGACGGGTTTGACCTGCTGATCCTCGGCTTTATGCTGCCGGCCATCAGCATCGAATTGGGATTATCCTCATCGGCCGCCGGTTCGCTGGTCACCTGGACGCTGATCGGCGCGGTGCTGGGCGGCGTGATCTTTGGCCACCTCAGCGATCGCTTCGGCCGCATCCGGGTGCTGACGATCACCATCCTGATGTTTTCCCTGTTCACCGGCCTGTGCGCCGTGGCGCAAGGCTATTGGGATCTGCTGGCCTATCGCACCCTGGCGGGCATCGGGCTGGGTGGCGAGTTCGGCATCGGCATGGCGCTGATCGCCGAGGCCTGGCCGGCGGAGAAACGCAATCGCGCTTCGGCTTACGTCGGCATGGGCTGGCAGTTGGGGGTGCTGGCGGCCGCTTTCCTGACGCCGCTGCTGCTGGAACACATCGGCTGGCGCGGCATGTTCCTGGTCGGCCTGCTGCCGGCGCTGGCGTCATTCCTGATCCGCCGCACGCTGGGCGAACCGGAGGAATTCGTGCGGCAGAAAGACGCCGGGCAGCCGCTTTCCTTCCTGCAGCGTTTGCGCCTGCTGTTTAAGGATCGCGCCACCGGCAAGGCCAGCATCGGCATCTTCATTCTCTGTTCGGTGCAGAACTTCGGTTACTACGGGCTGATGATCTGGATGCCGACTTACCTGGCGAAAAACTTTGGTTTCTCGCTCACCAAGTCCGGCCTGTGGACGGCGGTGACGGTCGTGGGCATGACGTTCGGCATCTGGCTGTTTGGCGTGCTGGCCGACCGCTTCGCCCGCTGGAAGATTTTCGTGCTGTATCAGGTCGGCGCGGTGGTGATGGTGATCGGCTACGCCCAGTTGAGCGACCCGATGCTGATGTTGTTCGCCGGCGCCGTGATGGGCATGTTCGTTAACGGCATGATAGGCGGCTACGGCGCGTTGATTTCCGATACTTACCCGGTACAGGCGCGCGCCACCGCGCAAAACATCCTGTTCAATCTCGGGCGCGGTGTCGGCGGCCTGGGGCCATTGGTGATCGGCGCGCTGGTGACGCAGGTGTCGTTCACCGCCGCTATCAGCCTGCTGGCGGCGATTTACCTGCTGGATATCTACGCCACGCTGTTCCTGCTGCCGAAAAAACAGGGCGCAGGCGATACGCTGGGCGCGATTGGTTAACGCGGAAGAAGGATTGAGACGGGGCGCACGCGCGGCGGGATAGAACAAAAAGTTGGGGGCACTGCGTTAACAGTGCCCCCGGTTCGTTTTATAGCCATCCCGCTACACAGCGTGCTCCCTGCTCAATCCTTGAAAACTTTTCCTGCGGCCATCCTGACCAAGTGGTCCTTGCATCATCCTGCAGCATCGTCCTGACGCGGTTCCTCAGCCTTCCTGACCCGCCGACAATCCGGTGCCGGCTCTCAATCTCCGTCCTGGAGGTGTCCCTGGTTTCTATCCTGAAACATCCTGGGCATCTCCTGACGCCATCCCTCGCTCTTGCCTGAGCGCATCCCTTTCTTCTTCCTGAAGCTGCATCATCCTGATGCTTTCCTGCTCCGCCGGGTCCGTGCCGGTAATGATAAGATCGCTCAAATTTCCCGGAATCACAAGGGTTTGAGAGGTGTCTCACACTAAATTAAGACTAAGAGTTATCCTAAAGAAATTCTAACCAATTGATCTGGATAACAATAATCTCATGGTCCAAAGAGAGGTGAAAAAAATTAAGAGCGATCTCTCACAGCCCGTGTGAGAGATCTCTTACACGACCGACGGCGAATCCGCCGCGCTTCAGTCCAGCACTGGGCGCAGCGCATCGAGGAAATTCCCCAGCGTCGCCGCCAACAAGGTGCGCTTATCGCTGCCGAATTGCTCCAGCACCACGTTGCCGCTGACGTTGCACAGCGACACCATCGTCATCTCGGATTCGGTGGTCGCCAGGAAGAGGGTCGGTGACAATTTGAGGCGCTTTTGCGTCACCAGATGGCCGATCAGGTTCTCCTGCAGGCGGATGAAATCCTCCTCGCTCCAGACCTGCAGCAGGCTCAGGCGATGCTCCCCAAATTGCGCGCTCATGTCGCCCGCATATTGCTGCGTGTAAAAACGGTGCGCATCCGGCTGCAAACGCAGCTCCAGCGCGGCTTCTACCTTCTCCAGCGTCGCCGCCGGCTCGAAAGGCTGCGGCAACCACAGCACCTCGTCCTCGCGATTCTCCACGATGCAGGGCGACGGCACGCCGTACAATGCCTGGCTGGCCGGCGCGTGGCCGCGCGCTTGCTGCCACAACTCGACATAGCGTTGAGTGAATTCACGCAGAGCGTGCGATACATCATGGTCCATATTCTTTCTCGCATACGTTAAACTGACGGCCATTGTACCTATCTCTGAGCGAGGTGACAGCAGATGTCCTCCTATCAAGACCACCAGGCCCTGTCAGGGCTGACGCTGGGCAAACCCACCGCCTACCGCGATCGCTACGACGCCACGTTGCTGCAGGCGGTGCCGCGCAGCATGAACCGCGAGCCGCTGGGGCTGTATCCCGACAACCTGCCCTTCCACGGCGCGGACATCTGGACGCTGTACGAACTCTCCTGGCTGAAAGCCAACGGGCTGCCGCAGGTGGCGGTCGGCGAGATCAGCCTCAACGCCGACAGCCTGAACCTGATCGAATCGAAAAGCTTCAAACTGTATCTCAACAGCTTCAACCAAACCCCGTTCGCCGATTGGGAAACGGTGCGCAGCACCCTGCAGCGCGATCTGTCTGCCTGTGCCCAGGGCGAGGTAAGCGTCACCCTGTTCAGCGTCGAGCAGCTGGAAGGCACGCCGATCGCCCGTCTGGCCGGCGACTGCATCGACCAGCAGGATATCCGCATCGACAATTATGAGTTCAACGCCGACTACCTGCTGAACGCCGCCGGTGAAGAGGTGGTGGAAGAACAATTGGTCAGCCACCTGCTGAAGTCCAACTGCCTGATCACCCATCAACCGGACTGGGGCTCGGTGCAGATAAGCTACCGCGGCGGCAAGCTCGATCGCGAAGCGCTGCTGCGCTACCTGGTCTCCTTCCGCCACCACAACGAATTCCACGAGCAGTGCGTCGAGCGCATCTTCAACGATCTGATGCGCTACTGCCGGCCGCAAAGCCTGACGGTTTACGCCCGCTACACCCGCCGCGGCGGGCTGGACATCAATCCGTGGCGCAGCAACGTCGTATTCGCTCCCGCGCACGGCCGCCTGGCGCGCCAATAAGTGCGAAACATTGCTCAACAACTGAGCTAACGAGCGGTTTATGTTGGTAAAAGCCCAGGGACGGCGGTAAGGTTAAAACGAGGCTGCGGCCGGGCAGAGCGCCCGCTGCGCCGCAGCACGCCAACCATAACGAGATGCTGTTTTGCTGCGTATGGATTACTACCGCCCCGCACCGGGTGCAAAGGAGTTACCTTGATTACACACATCAGCCCGCTTGGCTCTATGGATTTATTGTCGCAGCTGGAAGTAGACATGCTGAAGCGCACCGCCAGCAGCGACCTGTACCGCCTGTTCCGCAACTGTTCGCTGGCCGTGTTGAACTCCGGCAGCCAAACCGACAACAGCAAACAGCTGCTGTCGCGCTATGAAACCTTCGACATCAACGTGCTGCGCCGCGAGCGCGGGGTGAAGCTGGAGCTGGTCAACCCGCCGGAAGAGGCGTTCGTCGACGGCCGCATCATCCGTTCGCTGCAGGCCAACCTGTTCGCCGTGTTGCGCGACATTCTGTTCGTGCACGGCCAAATCGCCAGCGCCGGCCGTTTCCAACACCTGAACCTGGAAAACTCGGCCCACATCACCAACCTGGTGTTCTCGATCCTGCGCAATGCGCGCACGCTGCATCTGGATGAAGATCCCAACATGGTGGTGTGCTGGGGCGGGCACTCGATCAACGAGAACGAATATCTGTACGCGCGCAAGGTCGGCAGCCAGCTGGGCCTGCGCGAGCTCAACATCTGCACCGGCTGCGGGCCGGGCGCCATGGAAGCGCCGATGAAAGGCGCGGCGGTCGGTCACGCGCAACAGCGTTACCGCAACAGCCGCTTTATCGGCATGACCGAGCCTTCGATCATCGCCGCCGAGCCGCCTAACCCGCTAGTGAACGAGCTGGTGATCATGCCGGACATCGAAAAACGCCTGGAAGCCTTCGTGCGCATCGCGCATGGCATCATTATCTTCCCGGGCGGCGTCGGCACCGCCGAAGAGCTGCTGTACCTGTTGGGTATCCTGATGAACCCGGAGAACAGTGAACAGGTGCTGCCGCTGATCCTGACCGGGCCGAAAGAGAGCGCCGACTACTTCCGCGTGCTGGACGAGTTCATCATGAACACGCTGGGCGACGCCGCGCGCCGCCATTACACCATCATCATCGACGATCCGGCGGAAGTGGCGCGGCAGATGAAAAAAGCCATGCCGCTGGTGAAGGAAAACCGCCGCAACACCGGCGACGCCTACAGCTTTAACTGGTCGATCCGCATCGCGCCGGATTTGCAGCTGCCGTTCGAACCGACCCACGAGAACATGGCGAACCTCAACCTGTATCCGAACCAGCCGCCGGAGCAATTGGCCGCCGCGCTGCGCCGCGCCTTCTCCGGCATCGTGGCCGGCAACGTGAAGGAAAACGGCATCCACGCCATTGAGCAGTTCGGCCCGTACAAGCTGCACGGCGAACCGCAAATGATGAAGCAGATGGATAGCCTGCTGCAGGGCTTTGTTGCCCAGCACCGCATGAAGCTGCCGGGCAGCGCCTATGTGCCCTGCTACGAAATCGTCGCCTGACCCTCAATCCCGGGCGGCGTAACGGCCGCCCTGTTTTTTCTGACCTTACCGCCCATGATGATACACCTACTGATTGTCGACGCCCTGAACCTCATCCGCCGCATTCACGCCGTGCAGGGCACCCCTTGCGTCAACGCCTGCCGCCACGCGCTGCAGCAGTTGATCCAGCACAGCCGCCCGACCCACGCGGTGGCGGTATTCGACGAGGACGACCGCAGCGACAGCTGGCGCCACCAAATTCTGCCGGACTACAAGGCCGGGCGCTCGCCGATGCCGGAAAACCTGCAGCAGGAGATGCCGCAGCTGCGCGAAGCCTTCGCCGAGTTGGGCGTCGCCAGCTGGCATTCGCCCGGCAATGAGGCGGACGATCTGGCGGCCACGCTGGCGGCGAAGGTCGCCGGCGGCGGCCACCAGGTGACCATCGTCTCCACCGACAAAGGCTATTGCCAACTGCTGGCGCCGAACGTACAAATTCGCGATTACTTCCAGAAACGCTGGCTGGATATGCCTTTCGTGCAACAGGAGTTTGGCGTGCAGCCGCAGCAGCTGCCGGACTACTGGGGGTTGGCGGGGATCGGCAGCAGCAAGATCCCCGGCGTGGCCGGCATCGGGCCGAAAACCGCCGTGCTGCTGCTGCAGCAGTCGGGCAGTCTGGACGGGCTTTATCAGCACCTGGAGCAGGTGCCGGAAAAATGGCGCGGTAAGCTGGAGCAGCACCGCGAGCTGGCCTACGTCAGCAAACGGGTCGCCACGCTGTGCACCAATCTGTCGCTGGACGGCAACCTGCAGCAGCTGCGCCTGCCGATACAATAAGGGCGCTGCAAGCAGCGCCCTTCATCAAGGCTTCACGCGGTTAATCGCGTTCGTCGCGGCGGCCCGGCACCGCCGACCACATGCGGCGCACGTGTACGGTGATCTCTTCGCGATCGTGATACAGCTGCTTGGCGTGCACTTCAGCGCTGATGCCGGCGGCGCCCAGCGCTTCGCGGATGCTCATCAGGTTTTGCGACACTTCCTCGTAGCGTTTTTTCATCGGCAGCTTGAGGTTAAAGATCGCTTCACGGCACCAGCCTTTCACCAGCCACTGAATCATCAGGCTGGTCACCTTCGCCGGTTTCTCCACCATGTCGCACACCAGCCAGTAGATCTTGCTGCTGTTCGGCTCGAACTTGAAGCCGTCGGCGCGGTGGTGCGTCACCTGGCCGGTTTCCATCAGGCTCGGCGCCATCGGGCCGTTATCCACCGAATGCACCATCATGCTGCGTTTCACCAGCTGATAGGTCCAGCCGCCCGGGCAGGCCCCCAGATCGACCGCGTGCATGCCGCTGGCCAGGCGCTCGTCCCACTCGTCGGCGGGGATGAACACATGGAACGCTTCTTCCAGCTTCAGCGTCGAACGGCTCGGCGCATCGGCCGGGAAACGCAGACGCGGAATACCCATATAGAACGGTGAGTTGTTGTTGCTGTAGGAGTAACCGACGTAGCAGCAGCCCGGCGCGATGAAAAATACAT
Organism: Serratia sp. CY71090; assembly: GCF_052166845.1. NCBI lineage: Bacteria > Pseudomonadati > Pseudomonadota > Gammaproteobacteria > Enterobacterales > Yersiniaceae > Serratia > Serratia sp. CY71090. The sequence continues at coordinate 62,457 of NZ_JBJNOA010000009.1, forward strand.
GCACCACCGGGCGAGTCGGGTTCTCGCGCGCCATCAGCACCTTCTGCTCGCGCATCGCGGCGCGCAGCGGCACCGTCAGCTTGCGGCAGAACTTCATCAGCTCTTTGCTTTCGTTGGTGTCCGGCACTTCCACCCGCAGCTCGCCGCCGCGATCGACCACGCCGATCAGCATGCCGACGATCGGCGATACCCGATCTTCCGGCGGCAGATCGCGCAGCAGCTCCCCCACCACGATCATTTGGCGGGCGAAAATCAGTTCGCGGAACGGAATTTCCCGCGCCAGGCGGTCGGCATCGTCCGGCTGATAGCATTCGAACAACACGTAACCGCTGTGCTCTTTTACCCGCGCAAAGCCGTAAATCTCCAGCTGGGCGGCTTTATCGGTGATCTCCGCCGCACACTCTTTTTCGAAGCCGGGGCGGCAGTACAACGCAATCTTATTCATGGCGCTCGGCCTTTTTCCTCAGACGCAAAGCGCCAATCAACATCAATATCCAGCCGATCAAGAAGCACACGCCGCCAACCGGCGTGATATATACCCAGACCTTCAGGTGCGACAGCGCCAGGCAATAGAGGCTGCCGCTGAACAACACGGTGCCGAACGCCAACAGCGCTCCGCTCCAGTAAAACCACAGGCTCACGCGGCGCTGCATCGCGACCGCCAGCGCCAGGATGGCCAGGGTATGGAACCCCTGATATTCCAGCCCGGTGCGGATCCAGGCCATTTCGTTGGCGCCCAGCGTGCCGCTTAACACATGCGCGCCGAATGCGCCCAACGCGACAAACACAAAGCCGCTGATAGCGGCGAAAACCAGCATGGAACGGCTGCTCATCGTGATCTATCCCATTAAAAATCACCGGCCGCGGCAAGGCGGCGGCCGGCCTTATTGTTCGTAGCGGAAGCGGAACTTCTCTTGTTCGCTGGCGGCGCGCGCCAGGATCCACTGCCGGAAGGCGGCTATTTTACCCAGTTCTGCCTGGCTGTCATGACATACCAGATAAAAAGCGTTTTTACTGACCAACACATCGTTGAACGGGCACACCAGGCGACCGGCTTCGATCTCGGTTTGCGCCATCACGTTATTCACCAGCGCCACGCCCTGGCCGTGCACCGCCGCCTGCACCACCATGGCGCTGTGGCTGAAGATCGGCCCCTGCTGCACGTTAATGTGCTGCAACCCCAGCTGGCGCGTATAGGCCAGCCAGTCGCGGCGTGAAACGTCATGCAGCAACGTATGATAAGCCAGATCGTCTGCGGTTTTCAGCGGATGATCGCCGGTCAGCAGGCTCGGCGAACACACCGGCAGCAGATATTCCGCATACAGGCGCTCGGCGCGCAGCCCCGGCCAATTGCCGCGGCCGTAGAAAATCGCCACATCGACGTCGTCCGCCAGCTTGTCTTCTTCGCGGTCCACCGCCTGGATGCGCACATCGATCCCCGGATAAGCTGAGTTAAAGCCGGAAAGGCGCGGCACCAGCCACTGAATGGCGAAGCTCGGCGGCAGACTGACGGTCAATGCCCCCTTGGCGCTGCGCGCCTGCAGCTTGCGCGTCGCCTCGTTGATCGAAGAGAAGATCTCCTTGATATCGAGGTAGTAACTTTGCCCCTCTTCGGTCAGCAGCAGCGAGCGGTTGCGCCGACGAAACAGCTTCAGCCCGAGGAAGTCCTCCAGCGACTTGATCTGGTGGCTCACCGCGGCCTGGGTCACGAACAGCTCTTCCGCCGCCTTGGTGAAACTCAGGTGGCGAGCGGCCGCATCGAACACGCGCAGCGCATTGAGGGGAGGTAAGCGTTTAGACATTAAATTAGCTACTTTTGTGTAACATTAATCCGAATGATTCGGCGCCGAAAATCGGGCGGCTTTGCGTGGCAAGCCATCGGTAAACGCTAACGGCGTATTGCCATTAGTTTTTTTTATCCGAGCCATTATAATTTGTCCGTTGAGGATGCGCCAGCAAATACCTATAGTGGCGGCACTTCCCGGGCCGGAACGAAAAGGGAGTGGGTGTCGAGGACGCCGATGAACTTTTGGCTTGTGGTTGTGATGTTGTGTTTGCAAATTGTCCGGCGATTCCGGACATGGTAGCTAGGCTACTGTTTTTTCACTTCCTGTACATTTACCCTGTCTGTCCATAGTGATTTTATGCAGCACCGCAAAACTTGCGGTGCTTTTTTTTGCCTGACGCTTATTGGTCGCTTTCAACCATCTCTTTCACATCGGCGCGGTTGATCTGTTGCTCGACGCCGTTGGCGTCTTTATAGCTGATCATGCCGGTATCGTTATCCACTTTAGGCTTGCCGTCAGCAACAATGGTGCGTCCGTCATTGGTATGCATCACGTAGTTGCTGGAACAGGCGGCCAGGGTGAACGTAAGCATCAGGGCAGAGATAACTGCGGCTGTTTTCTTCATTGAGGACTCCTTTGTAGTTTTAAATGCTGATAAATACCTTTTATGTGTATAAATGCGATTAATAAGCGCACATTTAATAGCATAACAAACTTTCTCAGTTTTGCCAGGCGATAAGTCCTAATAGGCAGGATCGCTTGTCTCCGGCGGCAAAATAGGACAGGATCACCCATCGACTCAAGCCAGTGACAATCAGGGTATGACGCCTTTTAACCCCAGCCTTTTTCGCCAACAGTTTCCCGCGCTCGCGCAGGACGGTATCTATCTGGACAGCGCCGCCACCGCGTTGAAACCGCAGGCGGTGATCGACGCCACGCAGCAATTTTATCGCGATGACGCCGCTACCGTGCACCGCAGCCAGCATCGGGCGGCGCAGGATCTGACCGCCCGTTTCGAACGAGCGCGCGGCCAGGTGGCCCAGTTGATCAATGCGCCGTCGGCCGACGACATCGTCTGGGCGCGCGGCACCACCGAGGCGATCAACCTGGTGGCGCAGAGCTACCTGCAGCCACGCCTGCAGCCGGGCGATGAAATTCTGGTGAGCGAAGCGGAACACCACGCCAACCTGATCCCCTGGCTGATGGTGGCGGAGCAAACCGGCGCGCGGGTGGTGAAACTGCCGATCGGCGCCGACCGGCTGCCGGACCTGACGCAGCTGCCCGCCCTGCTCAATGACAAAACCCGCCTGTTGGCGCTGGGGCAAATGTCCAACGTCACCGGCGGCTGCCCGGATCTGGCGCCGGCTATCGCGCTGGCTCATGCCGCCGGCGCGCGCGTGATGATCGACGGCGCACAAGGCGTGGTGCACGGCCCGGCCGACGTGCAGCGGCTCGACATCGATTTCTACGCCTTCTCCGGCCACAAATTGTATGGCCCGACCGGCATCGGCGCGCTGTACGGCAAAGCCGAGCTGTTGGCGCAGATGGCGCCGTGGCAAGGCGGCGGCAAGATGCTGATCCAGGCGTCGTTCGACGGCTTTACCCCGCAAAAGCCGCCGCACTGCTTCGAAGCCGGCACGCCGAACATCGCCGGCGTGCTGGGGTTGGCCGCCGCGCTCACCTGGCTCAGTGAACAGGACATGGCGGCGGCAGAACGCTACAGCCGCGAGCTGGCGGACCGGGCAGAACAGCGGTTGGCGCAGCTGCCGGGTTTTCGCAGCTTCCGCAGTTCCGGTTCCAGCCTGCTGGCGTTCGACATCGCCGGCGTACACCACAGCGACATCGTCACGCTGCTGGCGGAGCAAGGCATTGCGCTGCGCGCCGGCCAGCACTGCGCGCAGCCGCTGATGGCGGCGTTAGGCGTCAGCGGCACGCTGCGCGCGTCGTTCGCTCCCTACAATACTCAACAGGACGTCGATACGCTGGTCAGCGCGTTGACTCACGCCCTCGATCTGCTGGCCGACTGACTTGACTCCCGGAGACGCTATGCTCGCCCCCCATCCTTTTGGCCGAGAGGTCACCGCCGACGCGTTGATCGCCACCTTCAGCGCGCTGAAACAGTGGGAAGACCGCTACCGCCAGCTGATTATGCTCGCAAAACGGCTGCCGCCGCTGCCGGAAGCCTTGCGCAGTGAAGAAATGGCATTGAGCGGTTGTGAAAACCGCGTCTGGCTGGGGCACCAGTTGCTGGAAGACGGCACGCTGCATTTCTATGGCGACAGCGAAGGCCGCATCGTGCGCGGCCTGCTGGCGGTGCTGCTGACCGAAGTGGAAGGGAAAACGCCGCAGCAGATCGCCGCATTGGATCCGCTGGCGTTGTTCGACCGCCTGGCATTGCGCGCGCAGCTGAGCGCCACCCGCGCCAGCGGCCTGGCGGCGTTGGCCGCCGCCGTAAAGGCGATCGCCGCCCGTTACGCCTGACGCGCCGCCTTCGCCACCATCTTTTTCAGCGCGTGCGACACGGCGACGAAGCCGAAGGTGGCGGTAACCATGGTCGCCGCGCCGAAACCTGCGCTGCAATCCATTCTTTTCGGCCCTTCCGCCGTGCTGCGCGAAGCGCATACCGAGCCGTCCGGCTGCGGATAAACCAGCGGCTCGCTGGAGAAGACACAGTCGATGCCCAGCTTGCCCTTGCCGTTTTTCACCACGTTGAAATCGTGCTTCAGCCGCTCGCGCAGTTTGGCGGCCAGCGGATCCTGAATGGTCTTCGCCAGATCGGCCACTTCGATTTTAGTCGGGTCTATTTGCCCGCCGGCGCCGCCGGTAGTCACCACCGGGATCTTGAAACGGCGGCAGTAGGACAGCAGCGCCGCCTTCGGCCGCACGCTGTCGATCGCGTCGATGACATAGCTGAAGTTATGGTCCAGCAGCTCGGCGACGTTGTCCGGAGTGATGAAATCATCGATGCAGGTTACCCGGCATTCCGGGTTAATCGCCAGGATACGCTCCGCCATCACCTCGGTTTTGGATTGCCCGACATGCTGACGCAATGCGTGGATTTGACGATTGGTATTGGTGACGCAGACATCATCCATGTCGATCAGGGTGATGGCGCCGATGCCGGTGCGCGCCAGCGCCTCAGCCGCCCAGGAACCCACGCCGCCGATGCCGATCACGCAGACGTGTGCCTGCGCGAACACCGCCAGCGCCTGCTGGCCGTACAACCGCGCCGTGCCGCCGAAACGCTGCAGATAGGCTTCCGAATAAGCTGTGCTCATAACGCTTTAATTACCTTCGTAATGCAAATGATAAGGGCCGGAAAATCCGGCCCTTGCGGGTCACTCTTTTCACGCCGTATGCGTTTAGCGGGTGGCCAGCAACGAACCGCCGCCGTTTGACTTATTGGCGCTGAACAGCTGGCCGCCGCCATTGTTCTTCAGCACCCAGACGCGGCCGTAGTGGTTGTAGTACCCCGCCGAGTGGCCGGCTTCCGGCCCGATGCCCTGGTACATGTCAAAATGCTGGCCCTTGATGGCGCCGCCCACGTCGAGCGCGACCATCAGACGCATCTCGTATTTTCCCGTGAATTTACCCTTGTTGTCCAGCAGCGGCACTTCGGCCAGCAGCGTGGTGCCCGCCGGGATCAGCGAACGGTCGGAAGCCACCGAGGCTTTGGCGATCAGCGGCACCGCACTGGCGCCTTTCACCGGCGCAAAAGCTTCCGGGCGGAAGAACACGAACGACGGGTTCTGCTCCAGCAGCTCACGCACCTCTGCGGCGCTGTGGGTATCCGCCCACTGACGGATCGCCTGCATCGACATGTCAGCCTTGGCCACTTCGCCGCGATCGATCAGCACCTTGCCGATGCTGCGATAGGCGTGGCCGTTCTTGCCGCCGTAGCCGAAGAACACCAGCGGCTGGCCGTTGCCGTAGTCGACATAACCGCTGCCCTGGACTTCCATCATGAAGTTGTCCATCAGCGAGTTGGTGTAAGCGATGATATAGCGATCGTCGAGCGCGCCGGAGTAGATGCCCGCGCGATCCGGCAAGCGGCCCCTGCCCTTCGGCGGCATGCGGTACAGCGGATAGCGGAACTCGCCCTGTTGGGTATAGCGCGCCTGCACCACCGGCGTATAGTAGCCGGTAAACTGCACGTTGCCGTAATTGTCGACGCCTTCCATCTGGTAAGCGCTGAGGCCGTACTGGCTCAGCATGCGCGTGTCGGCGCCGGACGCCATCCAGCTTTGCACCGCCTGATAGGTGCTGTTGTTGCGGTTAAACAGCGAAGGCGACGCGTACTTGATCTCCATCAGCTGATCCGAGTAATCCTTGGCGTTGACCGGCGAACCTTTGGCGTTGGGCTGATTGACCAGCTCCAGCGATTGATCCAGACGGCCGTCCTTATATTGCTGACCCCGATCGGTCGGCTTGGACGAACAGCCCGCCAACACCGCCACCATCAACCCGCCCAGCAGGTATTTGCCCCAACGTCCTTTCATCGCGCACACTCTCAAACTGATATGATCTACCGGCTGAACGATAACAAACGCTCATTGATAAAGGAATCGCTGCAAATAAAAAAAGCCGCACGGAGGATGGTGATGAAAAAGAAGGCAAATTGCGGGCAAATTCAGCAGAAAAACGGGTTTAGGGCAATAAAATGCAAAAAGGGTTTGCAACAAAACGCATGGAGAGTATAGTGCGCATCCATCGGACGCGGGGTGGAGCAGCCTGGTAGCTCGTCGGGCTCATAACCCGAAGGTCGTCGGTTCAAATCCGGCCCCCGCAACCAACCGATGCCGCATTGGCGGTATTTTTCGTTTGGTTTCGATAACAAAGTATTACACGGACGCGGGGTGGAGCAGCCTGGTAGCTCGTCGGGCTCATAACCCGAAGGTCGTCGGTTCAAATCCGGCCCCCGCAACCAACCGAATGTCGTACCAGCGGCATAACATGAACGGTGGTTTCGTCGTAATACCGCATCAAGACGGACGCGGGGTGGAGCAGCCTGGTAGCTCGTCGGGCTCATAACCCGAAGGTCGTCGGTTCAAATCCGGCCCCCGCAACCAACTCTTGATGACAACAGATAAGCACCCTGACGGGTGTTTTTTTGTATCTGCAATCCGCGAAAATAGCCGGACTCGCGCCCGGCCCTGCCGTTATCGACTCGCCAGCGCGCCGCCGTTGGCGAAATAAGCCTTGATGCCCGCCAGAATCGACTCCGCCACCTGCTGCTGGAAGTGGCTGGTGCGCAGCTTGCGCTCCTCTTCGATGTTGCTGATAAACGCCGTTTCCACCAGGATCGACGGGATATCCGGCGCCTTCAACACCGCAAAACCGGCCTGATCGACGCGATTCTTGTGCAACCGGTTGATTTTGCCCATCCGGTTCAACACTTCCTTGCCGAATTTCAGGCTGTCGTTGATGGTCGCGGTCTGGATCAGATCGAACATGGTGTGGTCGAGATAGCGGTCGCCACTCTTGCTGACGCCGCCGATTTGGTCCGAGGCATTCTGCGTCTGCGCCAGGAACTTGGCCGCCGAGCTGGTGGCGCCTTTGGTGGACAATGCGAACACCGATGACCCGCGCGCGGCGCGGCTGGTGAAGGCGTCGGCGTGAATCGAAACGAACAGATCGGCACGCTGCTTGCGCGCCTTGGCGACGCGCACCTTAAGCGGAATAAACACGTCTTCGTTGCGCGTCATGAACACTTTCATGTTCGGCTCGCGCTTGATCATGGCGCTCAGCTTGCGGGCAATCTGCAGCACGATGTCTTTCTCGCGCGTCTTGTACTTGCCGATCGCACCGGGATCTTCGCCGCCGTGGCCGGGATCCAGCATGATGACGATCGGCCGATCGCGCCCCGCTTTGCCGGCCTGCGGCGCTTCCGGCGGCAGCGTGCGCTCCAGATCGCCCTTGTTGTAATCTTCCAGTAACGCCAGTAGCGGATCATATTCCTCGCCGCCGCTGCCGCCGCTGCCGCCCTTGGTCGGATAGAGATCCATCACCAGACGGTTGCGATACTCCGGCACCGGCGCCAGCGTGAAAATATGCGGGCTGACGCTTTGTTTGAGCTCCAGCACCAGCCGCACGGTATTCTGATCGAACTGGCCGACGCGCGCCTGCTTGAGATAAGGATCGTCGGCGCGCACCTGCCCGGCGATGCCTTTCAGCACGCTGTTGAGATGAACGCCTTCGATATCCACCACCACGCGATCGGGATTGGTCAGGGCGAACTGCTTGTATTTCAGCTCGACGTTGGATTCCAGCGTGACGCGGGTATAGGTGGAGGATGGCCAGACGCGCACGGCGATCACGTGCGATGATGCGGCGAAGCCCGTACGACTCACACTCAGCAACCAGCTGGCGGCAACGCCCTGTAATAAACGACGGCGGCCCAGATTGTGATTAGCGTTTGGCATGCGGCTCCGGCAGTAATAGCTGTTTACAACAGATGAAAAAAACACCAATGAAATGGGGATGCCGAAAACTTTAACCAATCATTCCAGCCCTGTCATCAGAAAATCTTTTTATGGTTTTTCAATTTATTAACGATTTAGCGCCCTTAGCGCACGCTTCATGACGATTTCCCACTTGCCATTGGCGCAATAAAAGAATAAAAATACAAAAATATCGTATAAATATGCAAAGAGGTTTGGCCGTGAAGGAACGTAGTACAGAGCTGGTGCAAGGATTCCGTCACTCAGTCCCCTATATCAACGCCCACCGCGGCAAGACGTTCGTCATCATGCTCGGCGGGGAAGCCATCGAACACGAGAATTTCTCCAACATCGTCAACGATATCGGGTTGCTGCATAGCCTGGGTATTCGCCTGGTGGTGGTTTACGGCGCGCGGCCGCAGATCGACGCCAATCTGGCTCAGCATAACTATGAGCCGATCTACCACAAACACACCCGCGTGACCGACGCCCATACGCTGGAGCTGGTCAAGCAGGCCGCCGGCCTGCTGCAGCTCGACATCACCGCTCGGCTGTCGATGAGCCTCAACAACACGCCACTGCAGGGCGCGCATATCAACGTGGTCAGCGGCAACTTCATCATCGCGCAGCCGCTGGGCGTCGATGACGGCATCGACTACTGCCACAGCGGCCGCATTCGCCGCATCGATGAAGAAGCGATCCACCGTCAGCTCGACAGCAACGCCATCGTGTTGATTGGCCCGGTCGCGGTTTCGGTCACCGGCGAGAGCTTCAACCTGACCTCGGAAGAAGTGGCCACCCAGTTGGCGATTAAGCTGAAGGCGGAAAAAATGATCGGTTTCTGCTCCTCACAGGGCGTGACCGACGCGGAAGGCAACATCCTTTCCGAGCTGTTCCCCAACGACGCGCAAAAGCGCCTTGAAGAGCTGGAGGAAGGCGGTGACTACCATTCCGGCACCGTGCGCTTCCTGCGCGGCGCGGTGAAAGGCTGCCGCAGCGGCGTACGCCGCAGCCACCTGATCAGCTACCAGGAAGACGGCGCGCTGGTACAGGAGTTGTTCTCGCGCGACGGCATCGGCACCCAAATCGTGATGGAGAGCGCCGAACAGGTGCGCCGGGCGACGATCAACGACATCGGCGGCATCCTGGAGCTGATCCGGCCGCTCGAGCAGCAGGGTATTCTGGTGCGCCGTTCGCGTGAACAGCTGGAGATGGAGATCGACAAATTCACCATTATCGAACGCGACAACCTGACCATCGCCTGCGCGGCACTGTACCCGTTCCTGGAGGAAAAAATCGGTGAAATGGCCTGCGTGGCGGTGCATCCCGACTACCGCAGCTCTTCGCGCGGCGAAATGCTGCTGCAGCGGGTGGAAAACCAGGCGCGGCAGATGGGATTAAAGAAGCTGTTCGTACTGACCACCCGCAGCATCCACTGGTTCCAGGAGCGCGGATTCACCCCGGCAGAAGTCGACGTGCTGCCGATGCAAAAGCAGGCGCTGTACAACTACCAGCGCCGTTCCAAAATCCTGTTGGCCGATCTGTAATCTCCGCGGCGCGGCCCTTGCCGCGCCCCTTCAACGCTTATTCCGTTGCCTGCAGCCGTTCAGCCAATCCGCTGCGGCGCTGGGTCGGCATACGAATGGCCCGCAGCAGCACCGCCTCCGTGGCATACAGCGAGAGCTGCTTACGCGCGCGAGTGATCGCGGTATAGACCAATTCGCGCGTCAGCACCGGCAGGAAGTGATTCGGCAACACCAGCACCGTATGGTCAAACTCCGATCCCTGAGATTTGTGCACCGTCATGGCATAGGCGGTTTCATGCGCCGGCAAACGGCTCGGCTGCACCGACTTGATGCTTCCATCAGGCAGCTGGAAATGCACGCGCAGCTCGCCGCGCTCATCCGGCAGCGTAATGCCGATATCCCCATTGAATAACCCCAGCGCGCTGTCGTTGCGGCCGATCATCACCGGCCGCCCCCGATACCAGCGGCCGAGCACGCCCGGTTTGCGGTCGATCAGGCCGGCGCGCTGCAACCCTATCTCAATACGTTCATTCAGGCCGGCAACGCCAAACGGCCCTTCACGCAGCGCGCACAGCACCTGGAAGCGGCCAAAGGCCGCCAGCACCGCCGCCGCATCCGCGCCTTCGGCAGTCAGCCGCAGATAGTCGCGATAGCCCGCCACGCACGCGTCCAGCAGCGCCTGATACTCTTCGCTCGTCGCCAGCGCATAGCCCGCGACATCGCCGAAACTGCCGCTTAAGGCTGCCAGCGCGCGCTCCCCAGCACCGGCGTTGACCGCCAACGCCAATTGACCGATGCCGGATCGAGCGTCAAAACGGTAGCTCTTGCGCAGCAAACACAGGCTGTCGCGCACCGCCGCTTCCGCGTCGGCCTGCCGCCCTGCGAGCGAACAGCCGGTCAGGCGGCTCAGCTCTGCGGCACGCGCATCGCTGTATCCCTGCTCGGCAAAACGGCAAATGTCCCCCAGCACCGCGCCGGCCTCCACCGAGGCCAGCTGATCGCGATCGCCAAGGAAAATCACCCGCGCCCGATCGGGCAGCGCGGCAATCAGGCGCGCCATCATCGGCAGATCGACCATCGAGGCCTCATCCACCACCAGCACATCCAAATGCAGCCGGTTGCCGCGGTGATAGCGCATGCGTTGACTGTTCGGCTGCGCCCCCAACAGGCGGTGTAACGTCGCCGCCTCCGTCGGGAACAGCGCTTGCTGCGCCGGGGTCAACGCCAGCTGACGGCTGGCGCTGCCAAGCGACTCCGTCAGACGCGCCGCCGCCTTGCCAGTCGGCGCCGCCAGCTGAATGCGCAAGCACGCACTTTCATCCAACTGCACCAGCGCCGCCAACAGCTTGGCGACGGTGGTGGTTTTACCGGTGCCCGGCCCGCCGGAAATGACAGCAATGCGCCGCGTGGCGGCTACCGCGGCGGCGATCTTCTGCCAATCGGGTTCGTCGCTCGCCGAACCGAACAAGCGGTCGAGAATAGTGCGCAGTTCAGCCTCCGGCACCGCCAGCGACTCGCCTTCGCCGCCGATAAACGCCGCCACTTCACCTTCGTTTTGCCACATGCGCTGCAGATACAGGCGCGGCCCGCGCAGCACCAGCGGCGTAGCGCTACTGCCGTCCCCGACCGCCGCGCTGGCCGCCAGGCGCTGCTGCCAACGCTCGCTATCCGGTCGCCCGGCCGCCTCCCACAGCGCCAGCGCCAGCGCCGGTTGGCGCCCTTCAAACAGCGTATCCGCCTGCAGCTGCTCCAGCATCAGACAGACGTGACCGGCCCCCGCCTCTGCGCTCAGGCAGGCGGCGGCCAGCAAAATATCGGGCTCGTCTTCGTTCGCCACCACGCGGGCGAACTGCACGTCCAGCGGGCGCAACACGCCAAGCGCCACCGCCTGCTCCAGCAGTGCGATCATGATCCATCCTCCGTCGCAGCAGCCTCGCCGCTGAACAAGCGATCCATCCCCGCCACCAGCTCAAACTCGGGAAGACAGGTGAAAATGCCGTTGCCCGGGTGCGCCGCATCCACGCCGCGCAGGAACAGATAAATCACCCCGCCGAAATGGCGCCGGTAATCGTAATCCGGCAACCGATGGCGCAAGTAACGATGCAACGCCAGCGTATACAGCTGGTATTGCAGATCATAACGATGCTCCGCCATCGCCTGCTCCATCGCCGGCCGGGTATAGGCGCTGCTGTCTTCCCCCAACCAGTTGGACTTGTAGTCCAGCAGGTAGTATTTGCCTTGCCAGCAGAACACCAGGTCGATAAAGCCTTTCAGCATGCCCTGCACCTGATGGAAATCCAGCGCCGGACAGCGGGCGGAAAGCGGATCGTAACGCTTCACCAGGGCATCGAGCTCCTTCGCCTGCAACAGCCGGTTGATCGGCAAATAGAACTGCAGCTCGGCCTGCTTGTGCTGCGGCGTTAGCGCCGCCAGCGTCACGCCGCTGTCGGTGAGCGGCGTGTTGAGCAATACCTGCATCCACGCCAGCAAAATCGGCTGCCAGTGTTCGGCAAATCCTTGCTGTTGCAGCTGTGCCAGCAACCACTGTTCATCCAACGGCTGGGTGAAGTCCAGCGTTTCGAACAGACTGTGCAGGAAGGTGCCGGGCGTTGCGCCGCGCGGGAAGGTATGCGGTGTGAGCGCTGGCTCACTCTCCTCACTCCGCTCCCCCGCAGCGTCGACATCCAGACGCGGCAGCAGATCCTGCATCAGGCTCGCGCCGTGCTGTTGCAAACCGGTATAGCTGGTCACCCGCCAAAAATCCTGGATCCGCCGGGTAAAGCTTTTCGCCGCCAGCGCTTCGGCCAGTGCCGCCTGAGGGTTCCAGGGTACTTCGTCCGGCGGTTCAACCAGCGACAGCGCGATCCCCCCGCCCGCCAATTGCTGCAGCCGCTCCTGCAGGTACACGGCGTCGCCGGCCTGCCCGCCCTGCACCAGATAACCCAATGCGCTGCGGTGCAGATCGGTATCGCCCTGTTTCTTGCGCGTGCCCTGGAACAGCGGCGCGATGCCGATGCTGCAGTGGTACACCGAGCGGGTCAGCGCCACGTACAGCAGACGCAGATCTTCCGCCAAGCGCTCCTCCTCCGCCCAGGCCTGGCTCTCTTCATTGGCGTCGAGATCCAGCAACGCCTGGAAACTGTGGCGATCGTGATACAGCGCCTGTTGCTGCTGGCGGAAGTTGCCGACGAACGGCAGCCACACCAGATCGAACTCCAGCCCCTTGGACTTGTGAATCGTGATCACCTGCACCAGATGCCGGTCGCTCTCCAGCCGCAGCTGCTGATTATCGGACTGGCGATTGGGCTGGGCGATCTGCTGCGCCAGCCAGCGCACCAGCGCATGCTCGCTGTCGAGCTGTGCCGCCGCCTCTTGCAACAGCTCCCCCAGATGCAGCACGTCGGTCAAGCGACGCTCGCCGCCGGCGCTGGCCAACAGGTTCTCCGCCAGCTGACGCGCTTTCATCAGCTCGCTCAGCATCGGCAACACGCCGCGGCGCAGCCAGAGCGTGCGGTAATTGTCGAACTCGTTAACCAGCGCGTCCCAGGCGCGCTCATCGCGGCTCAGGCCGTCCAGCGTCGGCGCGTCCAGCCCCATCAGCCCGGTGGCCATGGCGCTGCGCAGCGTACGCTCCTGCTCCGGCGCCAACACCGCCTGCAGCAACCACAGCAGGTCTTTGGCCTCCGGGGTGTCAAACACGCTGTCGCGGTTGGACAGGTAGACCGACGGGATAGACAGCGCGCTCAACGCATCGCGCACCAACGCCGCCTCATTGCGGCTGCGCACCAGTACCGTGATATCGGAGGCTTGTACCGGCCGTGACTCCTTGCCGTTCTGCAGCAGTGCCAGGCCCTGCTGCCCGGCGCTGAGCCAGTCGCGAATTTGCGTGGCGCACAGGCGCGCCATCAGCTGTTGGTAATCACTTACACCCGCGCCTTCCCCCTGCTGCAGCCAGAACTGCATCGCCGGCTGCGGCTTGCCGTGCAATTCAAACGCCAGCCCTTGGTTCTTTTCCGCCGCGTTAACCTCAATAAAGGGGATTTGGCCGAACAGGAAAGGCTTTTCTACCTGAGAAAACAGGTGATTGACGCTGGCGACCATCGACGGCGACGAGCGCCAGTTAGTCTCCAGCGTATAGTGGGCGCTCACCTCTGAACGCGCGCGCATGTAGGTAAAGATGTCGGCGCCGCGGAAGGCGTAAATCGCCTGCTTGGGATCGCCGATCAACAGCAGGCCGCAATCGGGCCGGCCGACGTAAAGTTTTTGGAAAATACGGTATTGCTGCGGATCGGTATCCTGGAATTCATCGATCATCGCCACCGGATAGCGCTGGCGGATCGCCAGCGCCAACTGTTCGCCGCCGCCGCTTTGCAGGGCGCCGTCCAGCCGGCTGAGCAGGTCGTCAAACCCCAGCTCGGCGCGCTGGCGCTTTTCCTGCTGAATAGAGGTGCGGATCTCGCTGAGCGCGCGCGCCATGATCAGATCGCGCAGCGTCAAGGGTTCATCGAACAGTTCGTCTATCACCGTGAACAGCGCATGACGCGGCGGCTCGCCTTTCTTGGTCTTCTCCAGCAGCACCGACTGGCGAAATTTATCCAGTTCCTTCGGCAGCTGGTAGTCCTGAGTCTCCTGCCCGCTCCATTCGCCGACCTTGTTCAGCCAGTTCGGCAGGTGTTTACTGCTGTAGCTGCGCTTATCGACGCCGGACTGGGCGATCAACGCCTCCAGATCGCCCGCCGCCGCCCGCCATTGCGCCTTGATGGCGTCGATGCGCGCGACGATCTGCTCGTGGCGCATCAGGACGGTTTCTTCGTCCTTCGGCGGCCGACGCAGCGCCGGCGCTTCGCCGTGCAGGTAACCGGAAAGATCGGCCAGCAACGCTTCCGGGCCGCTCCACTCCTGGCTGACCGCACGCGCCACGCCCAGCGGCAACGGATAGCAGTGGCGACGCCAGAAATCGGCACAGGCCTGCCGTCGCAGCGGCAGCTCGTCCTGCACCAGCGTTTGTTCAAACAACATGCCGGACTCGAAGGCATTGTGCGTCAGCATCCGTTGGCAAAAGCCGTGAATGGTGTAGATCGCCGCTTCGTCCATTTGCCGCTCCGCCGCCAGCAGCTGCGAGGCGGCGTCGCTCAAATCGTCAATTTCTTCCATCAGCGCGATAAACAGCGGATTTTTGCATTCCGCGTCTTTACCACGCACGCAGGCAATGCGCAGCCCGTGGATATTGTCGCGGATGCGCCCGCGCAGCTCCTCGGTGGCGGCCTCGGTAAAGGTCACCACCAGGATTTCTTCGACCGTCAGCGGGCGGGGAAACGCCGCGTCACCGCCCAACCCCAGCAGCAAGCGCAGATACAGCGCGCCGATGGTAAAAGTTTTGCCGGTACCCGCCGACGCTTCTATCAGGCGTTCGCCGAACAGCGGCAGCGACAGCGGCTCCAGCCTCTGCGGGGCAATTTCCGTCATGGTGTTGCCACTTTACGCGGCAAAATCTGCT
The DNA here is from genome assembly GCF_052166845.1 of Serratia sp. CY71090. Taxonomy (NCBI): domain Bacteria; kingdom Pseudomonadati; phylum Pseudomonadota; class Gammaproteobacteria; order Enterobacterales; family Yersiniaceae; genus Serratia; species Serratia sp. CY71090. The sequence goes on from NZ_JBJNOA010000009.1 coordinate 77,707, forward strand.
GCAATGCCGACGCGTTCGGATAGGTGACCCAATCCTTAGGCGCCGCGTAATCCGCCTTGTCTTGCCCGCTGCCGCTAACCTGCGACAGCACCGCCAGCCCCTGTGGCTGGATCACCGCCTGGTGGAAATAATCCGCCAGTTTGGCCGGCGTCAGCTGTTGCACCTGTGCGATCAGTTTCTGACGAGTATCGAAGGCGAAGTTGCCGCGATCGAAATCGTTGGCGAACCGGCTGGCCTCTTCGCTCAGGGTTTGCGGCCGCTGTTTCAGCTCATTGATGAGCGCCTGTTTGTACTGTTCAAAGTCCGCCTCGCTCATGTCCCGTAGGCGTTTCTCGGTTTTCGGGTAGAAATCCTGATAGCGCTGGTACAGGTAGGCCGGCTGTTTGCTGTTGCTCTGCAACAGGAAGCCCACGCCCCACTGGCGCCCCACCGACATCGGGAAGGCGAAGACCGCGTACCCCAATTGCTCCTGCGTGCGCAGCTGGCTGTAAAACCACGGCTGAATAATCTGCCCCAGCAGCGAACTGTAGGCCATGCCGGTCACTTCGTCGTAGCCGGTCGGCACATAAACCGCCGCCAGCGCCGAGTCAGTGCTGCTGCCCACCTGTTGCAGGTTGGCCAGATGATTCTTGTCCACCACCACGTCTTCGCCGTGCCACCATTCGCTACCGATACAGCCCAGACGATGTTTCAGCGTCGACGCCAACGTGTCGACCTGCTGCTTGCTCATGTTGCCCACTACCAGCAGCTCCGGCGTGGCCTCGGCCAGCAGGCTGTCGCGATAGGCCAGCACGTCTTTCAGCGTTAACGTCTTCAGCACCTCGCGGCGCTCGCTGCGTTCGGAATACGGCACGCGGGAAACCATCTGCACCGGCTGAATGGCCAGCTCAAACGCCTTGCCCTTCTCGGCGGCGTCCAGCTGCTCCAGATACCAGGATTTGGCTTGCGCCAACTGATCTTCCGTCGGCGTGAAGCTGGAATACCCCTCGATCAGCGCCGTCAGCAACTGCGGCAAACGCTGGGTGAAACCGTTGGCGTTAAACATCAGACCGTTGTTCGGCGAGGTCGAGAAGCTCAACCCGCCGACCGACGCCTGATAGCTCAACTGATCCAACGCGAGGCCGGCCAGATAATCCGTCAGCGAGAACAGCACCTGATTGCGCGCGGAATCCATGGTTTTGGCGTTGCGGAAAGCGACGGTGACGTCGGCCTTCGGCTCGTCGGCGAAGTAACGACTCGGCATGTACAACACGCGCAGGCCGGGTTTATCCACCACCATTTCCGGTTTTTTGAACTCGTGCGATGGCTTGGTCAGGGTAAAGTCATCCGGGATGTACGGGTTGAGCGCCGGCAGCGACAGGGAAATGCCGCTCTCCAACTGCTGCCACTGCGTAAAGCGCTGCGGCGTGATTTTGTCGACCTGGTAAGGCGCGTTGACGAAATAGGCCGTCTTGTTGTGCGGTTCATCCGGGCTGACGAACCAGATGCGCGCGTTTTGCGGCGTCATGGCGTCCAGGCGTTCGGCGATCGCCTTAGGATCATAACGGTCGGCCAGATAAGGCGCGTCCAGCGCATGCTCAACCGGCACGCGCAGCATGGTGTCCACCAGCCATTCGATATAGTCCATGTCGCGCGTGATCGAGGGATAACGGAAGTCCAGGTTCAGAACATGCGAGATTTCATCGAAATAGCTCTGCTTGATGCCCTCGCTGCGCAGCATTTTCAGGTAGTTGAAAATGGCGGCGACGACCTCATCGCGCTGGGCCAGGCCTTTGTCAGTGAGTGAAACGCTGATGGCGAAGACGCCGCCGTTGCGATCAACCATCGGATCGGCGCCGGCATTGATGGCGTCCGCCAACCCCTGCTTCTGCAGCCAGTCAGACAGGGTGTTTTTGCTGCGGTTGCCGATCAGGTAGCTGATGTAGGTATCGGTTTTGCTGCGAAACGCGGCGCTGTTGTTATCGATGCGGAACTCGACCTTCAGCTGCTTGCGCGGCTGCGCCGGCACATAGTGAATGATGATGCCCTGCTGTTCCGGCGTGACGGCCGGCACGGTGATCGGCGGCACGCTAGCGTCATGATTCGGCACGCGGCCAAAGGTTTTCGCCGCAATGTCGGCCAACTGCGGCAGCGACTGATTACCGTACAAAACGCCCATCATCAGATTGGCGGAATAGTAACGCTTATAGAAGCCGGTCAGTTCATCGTGCAACTTGCTGTCCGGCTTGTCTTTCAACGTATCGAGATTGCCGCCGGAGAAGCGCGCGCTCGGGTGCGCCGGGTTAAGGGTTTCCGCGCCGACCTGCGCCATGCGCATGCCGTCGCGCGAACGCGCCATCGTCAACTCGGCGTTCACCGCGTTGCGCTCGCGATCGGCATTGCCCGGATCCAGCAGCGGCTCGGCAATGGCGTCGGCCATGCGGTCGACCGCCGGCTCCAGCGCGTCATTTTCCACTTCCAGATAGAAGGCGGTGCGATAAGAGGCCGTGCTGGCGTTGTGGCTGCCGCCGTGCTTTTTCAGGAATTCGGACAGGTTTTCCGGCTCTGGATAGCGTTTGGAGCCCATCAGCACCATATGTTCCAGATAGTGTGCCAATCCCAGTTGGCTGTTCGGATCTTCGAGCGATCCAACCGGCAATGCCAGCGCCGCCAGCGATTTCGGCGCCTGGGCATCGGACACCAGCAACACCGTCATGCCATTAGCCAACTTGATCGCTTCATACTGACGCGGATCGTGTTCGCTCTTGTTGATCTTCTCCGTCAGCGGTTGCCATCCTTGCGCGGCCCAACTCAACGGTGCCCAACACATAGCCAATAGTACCAGCCCGGTGATACGGGCCAACTGTCTGCGCATATCCAAAATAAACCCCTATTCTGACGTCGCTACGCCCACTCCCTGACGTTGGCGACGTGCATCAAAACCACATAACCAAATCTGTACTCGCCGGGCTCTTCGCCAATGTGGCGGCCCGAAACACGGCGTGTATATGCCTGTACGTTATGTAAGACCGGGAATCACCCCAATGGTTGAATATAACCTTCGTTATTTTTACCACCTCCCGCCGTACAGCACCACCGGGGGATTGTTACCCCAGGTTATGTCGCGCTACCGGCAGCAGATAACGCTCTGTTTCGGCCAGTATTTGCGCTAAGTATTCATTATCCAATTGGCGGAACACTCGCTGCACGTAGGGATCTTCCCCTTCTCCGGGAATGCGCTGATCGCCCTGCCAGGCCTGCAGCAATTTGGCGCGTGCCTTAATTTGCGCTTCTTCCTCCCAGTCGATTTGCTGCGTTTCCGGCTGATAGCACTGACTCAGCCACGCCCAGCCGCTTTTGTTCAGCAACAGCAGCGGCTGACACAGACCGCGCTGATAGCCCGCCAACAGCTCCGCCAGCTGCGCCTGCGCCTCTTCAGGCGCCAGCGCGGCAAAGCGCCAGACGGAGTTCTTGCGGCCGTAGATGCGGCTCTCGCCGGTGCCGCCGGCGCGGCAGTACACCAGATGCTCCAGCCACAGCAATATGCCGTCCACCGCCGACAGCGTAGCGGGCCGCCAGCGCAACAGGCCGTCATCCTGCACCTGATGCAGCCAGCCACTGAGACGTACGCCGGCAATATCGATATCCAGCTCCAGGCTATGGCTCTCTGCGCGTTCCGCACGCACCTGTTCGGCCAGCTCGCTCATCTCTTCCTGCTGCTTTTGCCAATAGATCTCGCCGAAGGCGCCATAGGGCAAGCCGCCGGCGGCACGCACCCGCTGGAACAACCGTTCGGGATCGTCACCGTCGATCAGGGTATTCAGCAGTTGGCTGTTGAACTGGTAGCGGCTGAGGTTATCCAGCGTGAAGGGCTCTTCGTCCGGCAGCTCGGTCTCTTCCAGAATAAAACTGACGCCCAAACGCAGCTGGAAAAACGCGCGAATCGGATGGCGGTAAAACCGCAGCAGCTCATCCAACGATATTTGCTGCAGCGCTTCGGCAGGCAGCGGCTGGTTGAACGCCGGATGCGCCGCACCGCGACCATCGGCGGCGGGCAGCCACTCGGCGGCATAGCTTTGCGCCTCCGAGCCCGGCAAGAAATTCTCGGCGGCGAACGGCATGCGCGCATGCCACTTCAGCAAGTGCTCACCAACCCGTCGGGCGCTGTCGTCTGCACTGAGTTCCTCATCTCCCGGCAGGCAATAGCTTTGCTCCAGGTACTCAAGCAGCTCAGTGACCAGCACCGAAGGGTAGCGCGGGCTGTTGTCCTGAATGGAACGGCCGATGAAGCTGATATACAGCCGCTGCTGAGCGGACAAAATCGCTTCCAGGAACAGATAGCGGTCGTCATCGCGGCGGCTGCGGTCGCCGCGTTTGACCTGCTGCGCCATCAGATCAAAGCCCAGCGGCGGCAGCGTGCGCGGATACACGCCGTCGTTCATGCCCAGCAGGCACACCACCTTGAACGGAATGGAACGCATCGGCATCAGCGTGCAGAAGTTGATTTGCCCGGCGAGGAAGCGCTGGCTGATGCGCTCCTGATCGAGGCGCGCCGCCAGGTCGTCGCGCAGAATGGTCAACGGCACCTCATCGGGATAGCGCGCCGCCAGGCCAAAATTGATGGCCTGCTGCCACTGCTGTTCGATCAGCGCCAGCACCACTTCGGTGTCGCTGTCCGCTGCGAAGAAGGCATCCAGCAGTTGCCGGCACAGCGGCAGCCACGCCTCGAGCGGGCGCGCTTCGCTCAAGATTTGCCGCCAGTGGCTGAGCTGCGCCAGCAGGTCCGCCAGTTGCCCCGCCAGTTCGGCGACCAACCCGCTCGACTCGTCGTAAGGCAAAATGCCCTGCCAATCGCCGGCGTTGCTGTCCATCGCGTAACCGAGCAGCATGCGCGTAATGCCGAAGCGCCAGGTGTGCTGGCCGGTGGCGGGCAGATCCAGTTCGCGCACGTTATCATCGTCCAGGCCCCAGCGCACGCCGGATTCACCGACCCAATGACGCAGCAGGCGCAGCCCCTCTTCGCCAATGGCGAAACGGGCGGCCAGGGCCGGCACCTCCAGCAACGCCAGTACCTGTTCCGAGGCAAAGCGGCTTTGCGGTAGATCGAGCAGTGAAATGAACGCCTGCAGCGCCGGATGCGCCTGGCGCGCTTTACGGTCGGAAATGGCAAACGGCAGGTAGCGCTCGGCGGGGGCATTGCCGAACACCGCCTGAATGTATGGCGTGTAGCTGTCGATATCCGCCACCATCACGATGATGTCGCGCGGCGTCAACGACGGATCCTGCGCCAGCATGCTCAGCAGCTGATCGTGCAAAACCTCCACTTCCCGCTGCGGGCTGTGACAAGCGTGCAGGCTGAGGGAGCGGTCGTTCTCATCAAGCGGACGTTTGCTGAAGCTGCTTTCCAGCGTTTCCGCGGTAATACCGATTACCGCATGGTCTTCCAGTTCCAGCATATCGCGCTGAACGGCGTGCAGCATGGTATCGGCGGGGATATCGACAAAGGCGTCGACCTCTTGCGCCCCTTCCATCTGCGACAGCAGGTAAAGGTGATCGCGCCCCAGCTTGCCCCAGGAGGCCAGCAGCGGATTGCTGAGTTGCTGCTGCCCTTCGGCGTCAAACAGGCGCGCCGCGTCGGCCGGTTCGCGAAACAGCCCTTGCTCGCGCGCCTGATGATAGTGACGGCGCTTGCGGCTCTGCAAGCGGGCCAGGAAAGCGTAATCCTGAATGTCGCCCCAGTAATAACGACAAGGGTTGGTGAACATCAGGTGGATATCGATATGCCGCCCCAGCGCCTGCAGCGCCTCCAGATAGACCGGCGGCAACGCCGAGATGCCGCAGATAAACACCCGCGGCGGCAAACCGGGCGGACACGTTGTTGCCTGTTCCAACGCGTGGATAAAGCGGCTATACAGATTGGCGCGGTGCCATTCCGGCTGCCCCAGTTCACGCGTGTATTCCACCAGTCGCGCCCAGAGCGGCGCCTGCCATTGCTGAGCCTCCGCCAGACCGTCAATGCGTTCGCCGCGCTGCCAGCTCTCCAGCCACTGCGGGCGATAAACCAAATATTGGTCGAACAGGTCGGCGACCCGGCCGGCCAACTGGTGGATTTTGCGCTTGTCGCCGTCATCGGTCAGATAGTGCTGCAGTGGCGCAAACGCCGGCTGAGTCAGCATCTCCGGCAACAACCACATCAGCTTCCAGGTCATGGCATCCTTGCTGAAGGCGCTCTCTTTCGGGATATCCGGCAACACCCGGGTGAACATGTCCCAAATGAAGGTCGCCGGCAGCGGAAACGCGACATTGGCGGCGATACCGAACTGTTCCGCCAGCTGCATCTGCAGCCATTGCGCCATACCGGGGCTTTGCACCAGCACCACCTCCTGTTGAAAAGGATCGGTCAACGGATCTCTGGCTATCAGCGCGCTGGTCAGCGTTTTCAATAAATCCAGCTGATTGGAATGATAAACCGTGAACATGATGGCTCCTTTAAAACAAGATACGTACCGGCTCAAAAACGGGCGCAATACCAGCGGCTCAGCGTCGCCCACTGCCGTTGCGGAGTTTGTACTCTGACCGTCAATCGGCGGCAATCACTCCCCGCATCGTCAAGTGTCGTCTCGCGCCGCCAGCCTTCCGGCAGCGGTTCAGCCTCGAGCCGACCGGTGACGGCGAACGCCTCCAACTGCTGATGCGCCATCACCCAGGCTTGCCGGTAGTGCCACTGGCGCTGGAACGACTGCAACAGCACCTGATGATACTGTAACAAACCCAGCAGCGACACCGAGAACAACAATGCCGCCACCAACACCTCCGGCAGGCTGAAGCCGTTGCGGGATATCCGCGCTGCCCGAGCGTTAGCCGTCACAGTCGGCCAACCTTTTCTCGGGGCAAAAATCCAACCGACCGCCCGGCTGTGCTTGCAACTTGCCAGCAGCCTCGGCGCCGTCAAAGGTGCCCCATTGATACAGCCATACCGGTTCACCGCCGCGCATCTCCCCAAGGCCGCGTATCGTCACCATGCCCGCTCTGGCAGACAGCCGGGCGCAGGCCGTCAGTTCCGCGCGCTGCCTGCATAACCAGGCCGCCGCACTCAGCTCGGCGCGCGGCCAACGCTGGAGCATGCCCCAACTCAGCGCCGAAGCGGCCTGATTGTAAGCCTGAAGGTAACGCTGCTGATCGGCGGCCAGTAACAGCGCGTTATCCAATTGCCGATGCTGAGCATTGAGCAACATCAGCCCCAGCGCCAACAGCAACATTACCGCCGCCAAAGTGCTGCCGCCTCGCTGGCTCCGCCGGTTCATGGCAACGCCGCCATTTCGACGCTCCCGCTCAGGCTACGCCTGATACGCGCATCGCCGACAGAGCGCCCCGCCAGAGTCAAACGGGCCAGCGCACCGCCATGCTCCCCGCGCTCTATCGCCACATGAAACCGCTCAATGCGCACTTCGTCACGATCGAGCAGCCGCTCCCAGCCGCCGCCATCGCATTGGCTCACGCCGCGCTGCCCTTCCAGGCCGCCATTGCGCAGCCGATAACCGAAATAACCTGCATCCTCGCCCGAGGTGAGCCATTGCCCGCTGCGGGTGATGTCGTAAGCGACGATAACGCAGCTGCCCGCCGCTTCTCCCGCCGCCTGGCCGATCAGCAGTGGGCGGCCGGCGCACTGCCCGGCACAGAAACCGGCACGGCGCAGGTCTTTCTCGATGCCGAACGCCAGTTGCCGCAGCGTTGACTCCAGCCGAAAATGCTGGCCGACGGCCACGTTTTGCTGACGCAACAGCGGGTAGGTTTTCGCGGCGCCGAGCGCGATCACGCTGCCGAACACCAGCGCCAACATCACCTCCGGCAAGGTAAAACCGCGTTCGACAGTCAGCATGGCGCGGTCCCCCTTATCCAGAGCCCTTCGCTGCACAAACGCAGCCGCCCTCGGGCGGACAGCACCAGCCGCAGGCCGCCTGCGTCGTTGCTGAGAAGGATGTGCCCCGCCTGCGCAGTATTGCGCAAACCATAAAACCCAATCTCTTTGCCGGAGTAGCCGCTCAGCGCAACGTCGCGATAAGGCGGCAAGAAAACGGAGCCTTCGGCGGAAGCGCAATCCGTCGGCGGCACACCGCCGCCCAGGCACCAGGGCGTGCCATTCTTGAACCACAGCAGCGTCGTGCGGTTACGCCAGTTGGCGTCCGCCTGCAGTCGCAGCAAAAACGCCAGCAGCTGTTGGGCCGTGTGTTCCAACCGCAGCGCTTGCTGATGATAGCGCCATTGCCCGACGCCCCAGCCGGTGAGCATGCCGGCGATCAGGATCGCCGCCAATAGCTCAATTAGCGTCATGCCCCGTTGGCGATCATCGATGTTCGAGAGAGTATTGTCGTTCATGCCGCCAGTGTAAGGGCCGTAACAACGCGGTAAAGCCACATGCGCAAGCGCTGCGGCAAGCTGCGCAATGTTTTCTCTACGACGGCAGACCGCGACAAAAAAATGCGGCGCGGTACGCAATGCGGATAAAAAAAGGGGCGCAATCGCTGCGCCCCTGGTGTGATGCGGTTAAGGTCAGATCGCGACCGGCGCCTTGATGGCCGGATGCGGATCGTAACCTTCGATCTCGAAGTCTTCGAAACGGTAATCGAACAGTGAAGCCGGTTTGCGTTTGATCACCAGTTTCGGCAACGGACGGGGTTCACGCGTCAGTTGCAGCTGAGTCTGTTCCATGTGGTTGCTGTACAGGTGGGTATCGCCGCCGGTCCAGACGAAATCGCCCACTTCCAGATCGCACTGCTGCGCCATCATGTGCACCAACAGCGCGTAGCTGGCGATGTTGAACGGCAGGCCGAGGAAGACGTCGCAGGAACGCTGGTACAGCTGGCAAGAGAGCTTGCCATCCGCCACGTAGAACTGGAAGAACGCGTGGCACGGCGCCAACGCCATCTGATCCAACTCGCCGACGTTCCAGGCGGAAACAATGATGCGACGCGAATCCGGATCTTGCTTCAGCTGCTGGAGCACGTTGCTCAGCTGATCGATCTGACGGCCGTCCGCCGCGCCCCAGGCGCGCCACTGTTTGCCGTACACCGGGCCGAGATCGCCGTTTTCATCGGCCCACTCGTCCCAAATGGTGACCTTGTTGTCACGCAGGTAGGCGATGTTGGTATCGCCGTTCAGGAACCATAACAGCTCATGAATGATCGAACGCAGATGACATTTCTTGGTGGTCACCAACGGGAAACCTTCCTGCAAGTTGAAACGCATCTGGTGGCCGAAAATCGACAATGTGCCAGTGCCGGTACGGTCGGCTTTAGGGGTGCCCTCGGCGAGCACCTTGTTCATCAAATCCAGATACTGTTTCATTTGTCCCTCACGACACTTGTTGCTGCGGGCGACGACGGTACGCCCAAATCATCATAATAACACCGGCCACCACCATTGGGATGGACAGGATCTGCCCCATGCTGATCACGCCGTCGAACAGGCCGAGCTGAGCATCCGGTTGGCGGAACGCTTCAACGATGATGCGGAATGCGCCATACCCGATCAGGAACAGGCCTGATACGGCGCCCATCGGCCGCGGCTTGCGAATAAACAGGTTCAGAATGATAAACAGCACCACGCCTTCCAGCAGCAGTTCATACAGCTGCGACGGGTGGCGCGGCAGTACGCCGTACTGATTCAGCAACGGCAACAGAGAGGGATCGGCGGCGGCGAGGGCCACGTCTTCGCTGCGCGAGCTTGGGAACAACATCGCCCAAGGGGTGTCGGTGGTGACGCGGCCCCATAGCTCGCCGTTGATAAAGTTGCCGAGGCGGCCGGCGCCCAGGCCGAATGGGATCAATGGCGCGATAAAATCGGAAACCTGGAAGAAGGTGCGTTTGGTGCGGCGAGCGAACCAGAACATCACCAGAATCACCCCCATCAAGCCGCCGTGGAACGACATGCCGCCATCCCAGACCTTGAACAGATAGAGCGGGTTATCCAGGAACAGCGGCAGGTTGTAGAACAGCACATAGCCTACGCGGCCGCCGACGAATACGCCCAGGAAGCCGGCGTAGAGCAGGTTTTCCACTTCGTCTTTGGTCCAGCCGCTGCCCGGCTTGTTGGCGCGACGCACCGCCAGCCACATGGCAAAAACGAAGCCGACCAGGTACATCAGGCCGTACCAATGCAGAGAAACGGGGCCAATGGAGAAAATGACCGGATCAAATTTAGGAAACGCCAGATAGCTATTGCTCATCTATCACCACAACATGTCTGTTATTTTTCCCCATGCGGGGGCGGCAGGTGCCAAGCGGCGACGGAGATTATCCCGCGCCTTGCAAGCGGCAGCATTAGCCGCTGCGGTCTGCAAGACGACGAACATGCGCCGCGCTGAGGTTGCGCATCATAACATAGGCTTAGCGCGGTCCGGTCCGGCAGGGCGGGAAAAGTTCTGTAAAAAAATCACACCGCGCGGCGGTTATCGGCCCCCGCGGATCAGCCCGCCCATGCCGCGCCGCTCCATAAACGCCGCCACCAGATGGCGCACTTCGGTGGTCATCTGGGTGTTCAACACCCGGTGAGCCAGCATTTCAGCGTCGGCAAGGTCGATATGCCGCAGCAGGTATTTGATGCGCGCCACGCTGCGGCCATTCATGCTCAGATTGCGATAGCCCATGCCCACCAGCAACAGCGCGCCCATCGGATCGCCGGCCAGTTCACCGCACAGGCTAAGCTGCAGCCCGGCCGATTTTCCCTGTTCGGCGATCAAGTTCAGCACCTGCAGCATCGCGGGATGCAGGCTGTCGTACAGCGAGGCTACCCGCGTGTTGTTGCGATCCACCGCCAGCAGGTACTGGGTCAAGTCGTTGGTGCCTACCGAGATGAAATCGACGCGCCCGGCCAAATGCGGGATCAGGAAAATCATCGACGGCACTTCCAGCATCACGCCGATTTTCGGTTTCGGGATCGCATAGCCAAGCACCTCTTCCACCTCGCGCCCGGCTCGGTCAATCAGGCGTTTAGCTTCGTCGACCTCTTCAAGGCTGGTGACCATCGGCAGCAAAATACCCAGGTTGCCGGTGCCGGCATTGGCGCGCAGCATGGCGCGTACCTGAATCAAAAAGATCTCCGGCTGATCCAGAGTGATGCGGATGCCGCGCCACCCCAGGCAAGGGTTCTCTTCGCTGATCGGCATATAGGGCAGTTGCTTGTCGGCGCCGATATCCAGGGTGCGCAGCGTAACCGGCTTGCTCGGATAAAGCTGCAGCATGCCTTGATACTGCGCGACCTGTTCTTCTTCGGAGGGGAAACCGCTTTGCAACATGAACGGGATTTCGGTGCGGTACAACCCCACGCCATCCACCCGGCCGCCCAACAGTTGTTCATGTTCCGGGCTGAGGCCGGCGTTCAGCATCACCTGGATACGCTCGCCGCTTTTCAACTGCGCCGGCTGCTCGACGTCGTCTTCCGCCAGCTTGCTCAGCTCCAGCTCTTCGCTGATCAGCCGTTGATATTCCTGCACCAGCACCGGCTCAGGATCGACCAACAGTTCACCGCGATAACCGTCGACGATCAGCAACCGCTGGCTGAGCAGAGAAGGTTGGATGTCGGCGCCCATCACCGTCGGCACGCCCATCGCACGCACCAAAATCGCCGCATGCGAGTTGGCGGCGCCGTCGCGCACCACCACGCCGACCAGGCGATCCTGCGGCACTTCGGCCAGCAATGTCGCGGTCAGCTCATCCGCCACCAGCACAAAACGCGCCGGCCACTGGGTGGCGCCCTGGGTGGTGTCGTCGAGGTGGAACAGCAGGCGTTGGCCCAGCGCGCGCAGGTCGCTGCCGCGCTCGCGCATATAGGTGTCCTGCAGTTTGGCGAACTGTTCGGCAAAGGCTTCTATCACCTGTTTCACCGCCCACTCCGCCACCGAACCGTTGTCGATTTCGGCGAACAGTTCGCGCTTGAGGCGAGCGTCGTTTAACAGGTGAGAATAAAGATCGAAGATCGCCGCGCTCTCTTTTTGCGAGCTGGCGGCAAAACGCTTGCTGAAGCGGCGAAACTCCGCGCCGGCCTCTTCCAGCGCCAACATCAGGCGCTCGCGCTCGCTGGCGGTGTCCAGCGTCGACGCGCGGTAAACCTGATCGAGCGAAGGCTGGCTACTGTCCTGCCACCCTTCCGCCACCGCCACGCCGGGCGAGGCCGCCAGCGCGCGCACGCGCGTTTGGCGATACTGGCCGAAAATGGCGTTGAGCTGCGACTGTGAAAGGATCCCGGCCATCTGCGTGGCCAGGGTGACCATGAACGACTCTTCGCTTTCATCGAACTGGCGCAGCTCGCGCTGCTGCACCACCAGCACCCCCAGCAGCTGGCGCCGATGAATGATCGGCACCCCGAGGAAGGATCGGAAGCGATCCTCTTTCACCTGCGGAACATACTTGAAGCTGGGGTGACTTTGGGCATCGGCCAGGTTGATAGGCTCGGCTCGGCGGCCGACCAACCCGACGACGCCCTCGTCAAACGCCAATGCGATAGTGCGCCCACGCGGCTTTTTCAGCCCGCGCGTGGCCATCAGGTAGTAGCAGCGGCGATCGTTGTCCGCCAGGTAGATGGAACACACTTCGGTGTCCATCGCCAGACAGGTTTCATTGACCAGCAGATCCAGCGCATCCGTCAGACTGGCCGCCGCGGCCACCTTCTCTACAATTTCTCGCAAGCGCGTGAGCATAGTCGGCTTAACTTAACCTCTCTTTCGGCGATAAGCGGGAGCCTGCCGCGGCGCCGCCTGCTCTTGCATCGGCATCACGGTCACGGCGAATTCTTTCATCACCCGGCGGTAGACGTCGCGTTTGAACGACACCACCTGGCGCACCGGATACCAGAAGCTCACCCAGCGCCAACCGTCGAACTCCGGCGTGCTGCTGCGCTGCATATTGATATCAGCGTCATTGCACAGTAGCTGCAACAAAAACCATTTTTGCTTTTGGCCGATACAAACCGGCTTTGTGTCCCAACGCACCAAACGTTTCGGCAATTTATAGCGCAACCAGTTGCGGGTCGAAGCCAGGATGCGCACATCCTTTTTACTCAGCCCCACTTCTTCGAACAGCTCACGGTACATCGCCTGCTCCGCAGTTTCGCCAGGGTTAATCCCACCTTGGGGAAACTGCCAGGAGTGCTGACCGTAACGGCGGGCCCATAAGACCTGCCCCTGACGATTACAGATTACGATACCAACATTCGGGCGGTAGCCATCATCATCGATCACCGGACTACCTCGATAAGCTTAAATTCGCATAGATGTCCTGATTGTTTCACACAAGCTACAGGCGGTAAACCACTGCTTTACGGCGCTGCGGGCCGGATAACATTGGGATAACTCACAGATATAGGCAAAGTTATAAACATACCCCAGCCTTTCAGACCGGTTTTATTCACTTTTTCTGTGGATAGGTGTGTGCAGAACTCGAGGGATAAGCCGGTAAAACTCTCGCCCCCTAAAATCCCCCCTCATACCTAAAAACAAATATTAAACTTAAAAACATATAGTTAACCAATATCTCACAGTGATGCACAGGGCAAAAATGTGATCTATGCACGGTAAGGATCTTACCCTGGCGAAAGATCCACCAACGCCGTTTTTATCCACAGATTATCCGGGCAAGTTACGCACAAAACGGACAAATTCGTAAAAATCCGCCTGAGTCAAGGCTGTAAATTGAACCAGTGATCGGTAAAAATTTGGGTTATCCCATAAATCTGTGGATAAATAGGTGTAAGATCCTGTTTATTGTCGGTGGCTTCAGGTGAACAAGCCCCGCAAGTGCATTGTCGCCCGCGTAAGGAAAGAAAAAAAGTCATGTAAAATCATGCTACTATTATTCTTTTCCCCAGGCGACAGCGGTTATCGCTCGCCGTGTATAATTGCAGTACGTTTTTCAACCAAATTCGACAGGCTTGATTTATGGCATTTTTATCCCCTTTGCCGCCCCCGCCGGAAAATGAACGGCAGCTGTTCGAGCGCGCTCAGGCGCTGGCCGGCTTCAGCTTTGGCGAACTGGCCGCCCGTGCGCAATTGCCGATCCCCAAGGATCTGAAACGCGATAAAGGCTGGGTGGGCATGCTGCTGGAGCTGTATCTCGGCGCCATGGCCGGCAGCAAACCGGAACAGGATTTTCCCGAGTTGGGCATTGAGCTGAAAACCATTCCTGTCGACGCCGCCGGCAAACCGCTGGAAACCACTTTCGTCTGCGTCGCCCCACTCACCGGCAACAGCGGCGTCACCTGGGCCAGCAGCCACGTTCGCCACAAGCTGGCGCGCGTGTTGTGGATACCGGTAGAAGGAGAACGGCAAATCCCGCTGGCCCAGCGCCGCGTCGGTTCGCCGCTGCTATGGAGCCCGAGCCTTGCTGAAGAAGAGAGGTTGCGCCGCGATTGGGAAGAGCTGATGGATCTGATTGTGCTCGGTCACGTAGAACGCATCACCGCACGCCACGGCGAAGTGCTGCAACTGCGCCCCAAAGCGGCCAACAACAAGGCGCTCACCGAAGCCATCGGTGAACAGGGGCAACCTATCATGACGCTGCCGCGCGGTTTCTATCTGAAAAAGGGTTTTACCGGCGCGCTGCTGGCAAGACATTTCTCAATCTAAGCGATTTCGTTTAACTCTGGTTTAGCTAGCCCTGTCAGCGCCGCGATAAACGCGTATAATTCACGCTTTGCATTTATTAAGGTGTGTCGGGTAATGTTCGAATGGATTATGGATCCCAATGCCTGGTTAGCGTTAGGTACGCTAACCATTCTTGAGATCGTACTGGGTATTGATAACATCATTTTTCTGTCGCTGGTGGTAGCCAAGTTGCCCAAAGCGCAACAGAACAAAGCTCGCCGGCTCGGGCTGGCCGCCGCCATGCTGATGCGCCTGGCGCTGCTGGCCTCTATCGCCTGGGTGATCCGCTTGACGCACCCGCTGTTCACCGTGCTGGATCACGCCATTTCCGCCCGCGATTTGATCCTGCTGCTGGGGGGACTGTTCCTGATCTGGAAAGCCAGCAAAGAGATCCACGAAACCATCGAAGGGTCGGAAGAAGAGCACCACACCAAGGTGCACAGCTTCTTCGGCGCGATCGTACAGATCATGCTGTTGGATATCATCTTCAGTCTGGATTCGGTGATTACCGCCGTGGGCCTTTCCGACCATCTGTTCATCATGATGGCGGCGGTGGTGATCGCCGTCGGCGTGATGATGTTCGCCGCCCGGCCGATCGGCGAGTTCGTCAACCGCCATCCGTCGGTAAAAATGCTGGCGCTGGCGTTCCTGATCCTGGTGGGCTTCACGCTGATGCTGGAAAGCTTCCAGGTGCATGTGCCGAAAGGCTACATCTACTTCGCCATGTTCTTCTCCATGTCGGTAGAAGCGCTCAATCTGATGCGCAGCAAGAAAAACCGTTCGCCGGAATAACCCTGCGCGGAGGCCGCCATCGGCGGCTTCCATCGCTTCGTTGACCTCTCATTTCACTTCTTCTTATCAGATAAAGACTTATCTGAGACGCCCCCGGCCAAGAGTTTGCTAATCTTGAAAGAACATTGTTTTTGCATAATCGAGGATCCGCAGGATGAAAAAGTGGGTAATGGCAGTGTCTGCGCTGGTGATGGCGGCCGGTTTGGCGGGATGTTCCAGCGACTATGTCATGGCGACCAAAGACGGCAACATGATCCTGACGCAAGGCAAGCCAGAGATCGACGAAGACACCGGCCTCATCAGCTATAAAGACGAGAAAGGCAACCACCGCCAGATCAACGGCGATCAGGTTTCCCAGGTTATCGAACGCTAATCACCGCTCGCCGGCTATCGCCCGTTCAAGCGCGGTAGCCCTCATTCGTCTCCGCACTGAATCCGCTTCCCCCATCTTCACCGCTTGGTTATAGTCAGGAAAGGCGACATCGCCGCCCGACGGACTTTGCGCCGTCTTCTGAATTGGGCTCCTGTTTCACCGGGCCGCGCGGCCCGTCAGCGCTAACAAGAAAGGAAGGCCGTTAATGCAATACCACCGTATTCCCCACAGTTCTTTAGAAGTGAGCGTGCTGGGACTGGGCACCATGACCTTTGGCGAACAGAACAGCGAAGCCGACGCCCATGCGCAACTGGACTATGCATTGGCCGCAGGCGTGAACCTGATAGACACCGCCGAACTGTACCCGGTGCCGCCTCGCCCGGAAACCCAGGGCCTGACCGAGAGCTATATCGGCAGTTGGATCAAGGCGCGCGGTAATCGCGAAAAAATCGTCCTGGCCAGCAAAGTTTCGGGCCCGGTGCGCGGCACCGACAGCAGCATCCGCCCGCAGCAGGCGCTCGATCGCAAAAACATCCGCGCCGCGCTGGACGCCAGCCTCAAACGGCTGAACACCGATTATCTCGATCTTTATCAATTGCATTGGCCGCAGCGCGCCACCAACTGCTTTGGCAAACTCAACTATCAATACACCGACGACAAAGCTACGGTCACGCTGTTGGAAACGCTGGAGGCGCTGACCGAGCAGGTGCGCGCCGGCAAGATCCGCTATATCGGGGTTTCCAATGAAACGCCCTGGGGCGTGATGCGCTATCTGCAGCTGGCGGAGAAACATGAGCTGCCACGCATCGTGTCGATTCAAAACCCGTACAGCCTGCTGAACCGCAGCTTTGAGATTGGCCTGGCCGAGATCAGCCAGCACGAAGGGGTGGAACTGCTGGCCTATTCCAGCCTGGCGTTCGGCACCCTGAGCGGTAAATACCTCAACGGCGCAAAACCGGCCGGCGCGCGCAATACGCTGTTCACCCGCTTCAACCGTTATTCAGGACAGCAAACCCAGTTGGCGATCGCCGAATACGTGGCGCTGGCCCAAAAACACGGACTGGATCCTTCGCAGATGGCCTTGGCTTTCGTGCGTCAGCAGCCGTTCGTCGCCAGCACTCTGCTGGGCGCCACCTCGGTGGATCAGTTGAAAATCAACCTCGACAGCCTCGACGTGATTCTGGATGAGGACGTGCTGCAGGCGCTCGAAGAAATCCACACCCGGTTTACCATTCCGGCGCCTTAATCCCCCTGAGGGCGCAGCCAGGCTGCGCCCCGTTTCACCGCCGCTGCGACCACCACAACGCGCTAATCGCCAGCGCAAACACCACGCCAAACCCTACGCCGACGCCCACCACCGGCACGCCCAGCTTCACGACCAAAGAATACAGGCCCAGCATCAGCAACATGGCGGCGTTTTCACCCAGGTTTTGCACCGCGATCGCATTGCCGGCGCCGACCGAATGTTTGCCCCGCTCCTGCAGCAACGCATTGAGTGGCACCACGAAGAAGCCCCCCAGCATGCCGATGATCGCCAGCAAGACGTAGGCATTGAGCATGGTCGTTTGCAACGCAAACACCGCGACCGCGACGCCGATAAGGATCCCGGCCGGCATGCAGCGCTTCACCGTCTTCAGCGTGACGAAGCGCGCGGCGGCGCCGGCGCCCACCACGATGCCGACGGCCACCATGGCGTTCAGCAGCGTCGGCGTGGCGTTATCGGCGATGCCAAGCGCCACCGGCACCCACAGCACCAACAGAAAACGCAGCGTCACGCCGGCCCCCCAAAACAGGCTGGTGCCAATCAATGAGAAACGCGTCTGCCCATCGCGCCATAATGTGACGCAGGCGGTAAAGAAACTGTGCGTCATGGCCCGCGGCCGCCATGAAGCCCCTGGGCGCGCCGCCGCCAGACGTGGAATATACAGGTTGGCGACCACCGCCCCCGCGTAAACCAACGCGCAGGCCGCCAGCGCCGCGACCACGTGCCAGTCCGCCAGAATACCGCCGGCCACCGAACCGGTCAGAATGGCGGCGATGGTCGAGGCCTCCATCAGGCCGTTAGCCTTGACCAGCTTCTCGCCGCTGGTGATCTCGCCCAGAATGCCGTATTTGGCCGGAGAATACGCGGCGGCCCCCACGCCGACCAGGCTGTAACCCAGAAACGGGTTCCCCCCAAAACAGATCACCAATGCCCCCGCCAGCTTCAGCGCGTTGGCGAACATCATCACCCGCCCTTTGGCGAAGCTGTCGGCCACCTGGCCGACAAACGGCGCCAGGATGATGTAGGTGGCGACGAAGGCCATCTGCAGGATCGGCTGGCTCCAGTCCGGATACAGCTGCTGCTTGATCAGCGCCAGCGTGGCGAACAGCAACGCATTGTCGCCGAACGCCGAGAGGAACTGCGCGCTGATCACGGCGATCATGCCGCGTGACAACAAAGGGGATTCGGTCGAAGGATTCATCAGGCACTCTCCGGCTGTTCGGCCATATGACGCAGGGTGACGAAATCAGGTTTGCCGCTGCCGAGCACCGGCAGCGTTTTCAACAGGCGAATATCGCGCGGCACCGCCAGCTCCGGGCTGCCCAGCTCGCGCGCCACCCGCAGCAATGCCTCGCGGGTAATGGCGGGATCGGTGGTGAACAGCACCAGCGCCTCGCCTTTGCTGCTGTCGCTTTTGACCGTGGCGGCATGCAGTTTTTCCGGCGACAGCCGTTGCGCCAGCAGTTCGACGCTCTCCAGCGACACCATCTCGCCCGCCAGCTTGGCGAAGCGCTTCACGCGTCCGCGAATGGTGCAGTAACCCTGCTCATCCAGGCTGACGATATCGCCGGTATCATACCAACCCGGCTGCAGCACACCGTTCTCATCTTCCGCCGCCGGCGGTTCCAGCTCACCGGGACGTTCAACCCGCAGGTAGCCTTTCATGATATTCGGCCCCTTCAGCTGCAGGCGGCCGCCGTTATCGATGCCCGGCACCGCGATCAAGCGCGCCTCCATCTGCGGCATGATGCGGCCAACGGTGCCCACCTTGGTCGCCAGCGGCACGTTGATCGACACCACCGGCGCGCACTCGGTCACGCCATAGCCTTCCAGAATGCGGATGCCGTATTTATCCTGATAGATCTGTTTGGTGCTGTCCGCCAGTTTCTCCGCGCCGGCCACCACATAGCGCAAGCGGGCGAAATCATACGGATGCGCGAAGCGCGCATAATTGTTGAGGAAGGTCGCCGTGCCGAACAGCACCGTGCAGTTACGGTCATACACCAACTCCGGCACCACGCGATAGTGCAGCGGGCTGGGGTAGAGGAAAATGCGGCTGCCGGTGAGAAGCGGCGTCAGCAGCCCCACCGTCAGGCCGAACGAGTGGAACAATGGCAGCGATGACATGAAACGGTCGCGCGGCGTGAAATCGGCGATGGTGCGAATTTGTTCTACGTTGGCCAGCAGGCTGGCATGCGAATGCACCACGCCCTTGGGGTGGCCTTCGGAGCCGGAAGTGAACAAGATCAGCGCCGCGTCCTCCGGGCGTTGCGGCAACATCGCGCGCTGCGGTTGCAGCAAGTGCCGCAGGATCCACAGCTTGTCCGCCAGCGTAACGGTGTCTTTCAGATCCTCCAGATACACCCAGTTGGCCTGCGGCACCTGTTCCGGCAGATGGGTCAGCTTGCCCTTCTCCAGGAACTGGCGCGAGGTGACGATGGTCTTGATGCCGGCGGCGGTCATCGCGCTGTTCAGGCCGTTGGCGCCGGCGGTGTAGTTGAGCATCGCCGGAATGCGGTTGCGCAGCGAAGCGCCGAAGATCGCCGCCGCGGTGATGGTGGCGTTGGGCAACAGCAGCCCGACGTGCTCCCCTTCGGCGGTAAAGCGCTGCAGAATGCGGCTGACGCCCAGCGATTTCTTGATCAGCGTTTGGTAGCTGTCCTCTTTGAAAGCGATGTCTTCGATGCAGGGCTTGCGCCGCCCATAGCGCTGCTGCGCCGCCAGCAAGGCATGGAACAGCGTCTGCGGTTCGCGCGTCTCCATGCGCGCCCGCATCATGATCTGCATCAGCCGATCGCCCGCCAGCGCCCGCCGCTCGCGCGCACGCGGCGCCTCCGGCATCGGCAGCGTGGTCGGCGGCAAGATGCGGATGCTGATTTGCGGAAACCAGCGGATCTTGAACACCCCGGCCATGCGGCCGAACGGGCTGAATTCGGGGCCGTCGATCCGCACCGGCACCACGGTGGCGCCCGATTTGGCGGCGATAAACGCCGCGCCGTCGTAGATTTTCATCAGCGCGCCGGTTACGGTGATGCGCCCTTCAGGGAACACCACGATCGGCCGCCCCTGTTCGACCATGCGCACCAGCTGCTTGATGGCCATCGGCTTGGTGGGATCGAGCGAGACGAAATCGATGTAGGGCCGAAGCCAGCGCATAAACCAGCTCTCGCCGATGCTGGCATAGACCGCAAACACCGGTTTTATCGGCAGGAACAGCGCCAGCAGTACGCCATCAAGGAAAGAAACGTGGTTCGGCGTAATCAGTAATTTTTGCCGTTCGAAGTGCTGGACGCCCCCTTCGACCCGTACCCGAAACAACAGGCGAAACAGCGCGCGCAGCAGTGAAAAGATCATGCCCTTCTCCCTTGACCATGGAGGCGTAAATCGTTGTAGGGAAAAGAATACTATATGGCAGGCAAAAAAAAACCTACGCATCCGCGTAGGTTGGTGCAATTGAAAATGGCTTCAACATACAGAGTATGCTGATTTCTCACCAATCAATACCTCTGGGATCACCTACTCTAGAGAGATGGCGTGCAGGAAACTACCGCCGAATCGCAAGAGTTCTGCTCCAAATGCAACCAGCTGTAAATTTCCCGCGATCTGCTGTAATAACTCAATGAAACTTAAACCTTCCCGCAGCAACGAAAATAAATATAACAACGACGAGCCAGTGACCCAGTCGTGAAATCTTCACTCATCGTGCGCTGACCTCGACCAGGCAGCTCATGGCGTTCGGCCCCTGCGTCAGCGGCGAGGTGCCGATATCCAGCGTCAGCACGTTCGGGTTGCCCGCCTGCTCGAGCGGCCGGCGCTGCGCGTCGAAACCCGGCTCGAACCAGGCGCCGGTCGCCATCAGCACCACGCCGCGCGTCACACCATCGGTGAGCGATACCCCCGCCAGACAGCTGCCGCGCGCATTGCTGACCAGCACTTCGGCGCCGTCCGCCACGCCGCGCGGCGCCGCATCGTCCGGATGCATATACAGGGTTTCGCGCCCGGCGGTCTTGTTGCCCTGCGCCAGCGGCGCCGGATCCATCTGGCTATGCAGGCGATCGCTCGGTTGAATGGAGATAAGGTGTAGCGGCCAGTTTTTGGCCTGCGGCGCACCCAGCCACTCCACCGGCGGCCGCCACTGCGGATGTGGAGCGAAATCTTCGTAGCGATAGCCGGCGATCCGCTCGCTGAACAATTCGATCTTGCCGCTGGGCGTTTGCAGCGGGTTAACCTGGGGATCGGCGCGAAACGCGTCAAAAAATACAAACTCTTTGGCCGGCGCGGGCAGCTCGACATAGCCCCGTTGCCAGAACGCCTCAAACTCGGGCCAGGCGACGCCGGCGCGCTGCTGCGCCGCGCCGCATTGCCGATAGATAGCTTCGATCCAGGCGCGCTCATCGCGGTTTTCGGTAAAGCGCTCGCGATAACCGAGACGCTCGGCCAGATCGGCGAAGATATCGAAATCGTTGCGCGCCTGATGCTGCGGCGCAATGGCCTGATGCATCGCCAGCACGTAGCGATCGCGCGACGAGCCGCCGATGTCGTTGCGCTCCAGCGAACTGGTGACCGGCAACACGATATCCGCCATTTTGGCTGCCGCCGTCCACCAGATATCTTGGACGATCACCGTATCCGGCTTCTGCCAACCTTCCACCAGTCGGTTCAACTGCTGATGGTGATGGAACGGGTTGCCGCCGGCCCAGTGCACCAGATGGATATCCGGATAATGCCGCGTCTCGCCGCAAAATTGATAGGCCTCACCGGGGTGCAGCAGCATGTCGCAGATGCGCGCCACCGGGATCGCCAGCCCGGCCGGGTTATCCCCTACTGGCATGGTCGGCGCGGGGGTATCCACGCGCGGATTGCCGACGCCATTCATTGAGCCGTGGCCGAACGAGAAACCGCCGCCCGGCAGCCCCACCTGGCCCAGCATCGCCGATAGCGCGATCATCATCCAATACGGTTGCTCCCCCCGATGCGCGCGTTGCACGGAGTAGGAACAGGTGATGAAACTGCGCACGCCGATCAGTTGCCGCGCCAGCAGCGCGATGCGCGCCGCCGGAATGCCGGTGATGGCGCTGGCCCAGGCCGGCGTTTTCGCCACGCCGTCGCTCACGCCGTTCAGGTAATCCGCCAACTGTTGATAGCCCACGCAGTGGCTGTGCAGGAAGGCTTCATCCTGCGCGCCCAGCCGCTGGATTTCGTAAGCCAGCGCCAGCATCAGCGCCACGTCGGTATTCGGCCGGATCGGGATCCATTCCGCATTGACGAACTCGGGGCAATCATCGCGCATCGGGCTGATGTTGACCACCGGCGTACCCTTGCGCGCCAGCTTTTGCAGCCAGGGCTTGAGCGCATGTTCCGCCGCGCCGCCGGAAGAGACCTGAGCGTTTTTCAGCGCCAACCCGCCAAACGCCACAAACAGCTCGCAATGCTCCACCACGCTCGGCCAACTGGTGACGCGCCCGGTCAACGGCGAGAAAGTGCCGATCACATACGGCAGAAAGAACTGCGCCGCGCCCCAGCTGTAGTTGCCCTGCTGATCGACCCCGCCGCCGCCGCTGAAATAGAATCGCCGCACCAGCGAGCGGGCATGGTGCAGCCGCCCGGCCGACGACCAGCCATAAGAGCCGGTAAACAATCCGGAGGCGCCGTAGCGCTCGCGCACCCGGCGATTCTCCTGCGCCACCAAATCGAGCGCCAATTCCCAGTCCACCTCGACGAAATCTTCCCTGCCGCGCAGCGTACGGTCGCTGCCCTCGCGCTTTTGCAGCCACGAGCGGCGCACCGCCGGCTTGCGAATGCGTTTGTCGGAGTAGACCATCGGGACGATGGAATCGAGCAGCGGCGAAGGGTCGGGATCGTCGACGAAGGGTTCACAACGGATAAGCCGGCCGTCTTCAACCACGGCGGTATAAGCGCCCCAATGGGCGAGCTGCGGATAGCGTTTAATGGACATGGCATTCTCGGCGCAAATCGGAATGCACAGACGTTACCTCAGCCCGCCGCCGGTGCCAACGTACAAATTGCGCTATCGTTCGGTAGCAGTTGGTTATGCGTACAGACTCGAAGAGATTCTGCAACGGCCGCCACAAGTTGCGCACGAGACCGCTTGCAGCCCCGGTTTTTTTCCGCAAAACTGGGGGATGTAAGCGATTACCCAGGATGTGTTGACTGATATGGCTACGATAAAGGATGTTGCCAGGCTGGCGGGGGTTTCCGTGGCCACGGTATCCCGCGTGATAAACAATTCCCCCAAGGCCAGCGAAGGGTCGCGCACCGCGGTGCAGGCCGCGATGGAACAGCTGCAGTATCACCCTAACGCCAACGCACGAGCGCTGGCGCAGCAATCCACCGAGACGCTGGGGCTGATCGTCTCCGACGTTTCCGATCCCTTCTTCGGCGCGATGGTCAAAGCGGTCGAGCAGGTGGCCTACGCCACCCACAATTTTCTGCTGATTGGCAACGGTTACCACGACGCCGAAAAAGAGCGTCAGGCGATTGAACAACTGGTGCGGCACCGCTGCGAAGCGCTGGTGGTGCACGCCAAAAGGCTGAGCGATCAGGAACTTTGCGGCTGGATGCAACAGATCCCGGGCATGGTGCTGATCAACCGCACGCTACCGGGGTTTGAAACGCGCTGCGTGGCGCTCGACGATCGCTACGGCGCCTGGCTGGCAACCCGACATCTGATCCAGCAAGGGCACCAGCGCATCGCCATCATCTGCTCCACCCACCAGATTTCCGACGCCACCGATCGTCTGCAGGGCTATCTCGACGCACTGCGGGAACACGGCATTGCGGTGGATGAAAAGCTGATCGCCTACGGCGAACCGGACGAGATCGGCGGCGAACAGGCGATGACCGAATTGCTCGGCCGCGGCCGTTCGTTCTCCGCCATTACCTGTTACAACGATCCGATGGCCGCCGGCGCGCTTTCGGTGCTGAGCGATAACAGCGTCGACGTACCGGGGGAAATTTCGCTGATCGGTTTCGACGACGTGCTGATTTCGCGCTATCTTCGGCCGCGCCTGACCACCATTCGCTACCCGATCGTGGCGATGGCGACCCAGGCGGCGGAGCTGGCGCTGGCGCTGGCCAACCGGCAACCGCTGCCGGAAATCACCAACATGTTCAGCCCGACGCTGGTGCGCCGCCACTCGGTCGCCACCCTCAATAACGCGCACGAACAGCCGTAATTCCCGCCGCCGCATGGGTGAGCCGTCACCCATGCGCTCAGATTGCGCAGCCCGCCGCATTTCCCGCTTTTGGATTTTTTCCGCTCCCAGCGTTCGTGCATATTGTTGGCACAATAACCTTTACACTATATAGCACAAACGCTATATTCGAAGCGCATCATGTGGCAAGTGGTGACCGTCGAACGGTTTGACGACTGGTTTTTAGCGCTGAACAACGCCCAGCAAACAAGCATCCTGGCGGCGATCTACAAATTGCAGACGTTCGGCCCGCAATTGGCGCGGCCGCATGCCGATACGCTGCATTTTTCCGACGCGGTCCGACAGTTGAAGGAGCTGCGCATTCAACATCGCGGGCGCCCTTTCAGGGTGTTTTTCGCCTTTGATCCACAGCGGCAAGCGGTATTGCTGTGCGGCGGCGATAAAACCGGCGACAAACGCTTTTACCAGCGCATGTTGCCCATCGCCGCCATGGAGTTTTCACATTATCTGGCAACCCGGAGGTAGTGCAGATGGCCAAACCTTTATCCCAACTGATCGATAAACTCGATCCCGCCGTCGTTGCCGCCGCCAGGCAAAAAGCGGACCAGGAGATTTTCGAGCTGCGGCTGGCGATGCTGAGGGAAGAGTTGGCGGTTTCTCAGGTTGAATTGGCGAAGCGGCTCGGCATCAGCCAACCCTCCGTCGCCAATTTGGAAAAGCGCGGCAGCGAAATCAAGCTGTCATCGCTCAAACGCTATATCGAGGCGATGGGCGGCACGCTGTCGCTGGATGTGCAATTGCCCAATGGCCAGCACCGCCGCATGACGCTGTGAAGCGGGCGCAAGGCGCCCGCCCGCTGATCAGATAAGTTCCAGCGCGATCAGTTCTTCGATGGTTTGGCGGCGGCGGATCAAACGCGGCTCGCCGTTTTCGAACAGCACTTCAGGCAACAGCGGACGGCTGTTGTAGTTGGAGGACATCGATGCGCCGTAGGCGCCGGTGTCGTGGAACACCAGATAATCGCCGATCTGCACCGGCGGCAGCTCGCGGGTTTCCACGCCGCCGCCCGCCTGCTGGGTGAACACGTCGCCGGATTCGCACAGCGGCCCGGCGATCACCGTTTCGCGCAGCGCTTTCCCCGAGGTATCGCGCCCATCGGCCGGCAACAGCGAAATATGGTGGTAACTGCCGTACATTGCCGGACGCATCAGATCGTTAAAACCGGCGTCCACCAGCACGAAGTGGCGGCTGCCCATGTCTTTTACCGCCCGCACTTCGGCCACCAAGACGCCCGCTTCCGCCATCAGGAAACGCCCGGGTTCAATCTCCAACTGCACCGGATGCCCCAGATGCGCGGCGATGCGTTCACGCGCCCGATTCCACAAACCGAAATAGTGTTCGGTATCGATCGCCTCTTCGCCGTACAGATACGGGATAGACAGGCCGCCGCCGGCGGAAATGGCGCTGATGTCATGACCGAGATCGATCACTTGCTGCACCATCGCATCGCAGACCCGCTCCAGATGCTGATAATCGACCCCGGAACCGATGTGCATATGCACGCCGATCAGTTGCAGGCCATAGCGGCGAATTTTCTCCACCGCCTGCGGCAGGTCGGCATACCAGATGCCGTGCTTGCTGTTCTCGCCGCCGGTGTTGGTTTTCTGGCTGTGGCCGTGGCCAAACCCCGGGTTAATGCGCAGCCACACCGGATGCCCTGCGGAAACCTGGCCGAGCTGATCCAGCATGTCGATGGAACCGGCGTTAACCGGGATCTTCAATTCGCTGACGCGCGCCAGCGTGGCGTGATCCAACACATCCGCGGTAAACACGATCTCGCTCGGTTCGCCTCCTGGCTGAAAACCGGCCTGCAGCGCCCGTTCGATCTCGCCCAGCGACACCGAATCCACCTTCACGCCCTGCTCGCGCATCAAGCGCAAAATATGAATGTTCGAACAGGCCTTCTGCGCGAAACGAATGGTGTCGAAGTGGCGCAGCTGAGCGATGCGCTGGCTGATGATGTCCGCATCATAGGCCCAGACCGGGCAACCGAAACGCTGCGGCAAGGCCAGCAGATTAGCGGCGTTCAACGCGGTGGAGGTGTCGTGCAACGGGCGTGGCATGGCGATATTCCCAATTCGAAAATGACGGCAGATAAAGCCATAGTGCCGCACGCTGAATCGAGTGGAAAATATCTATTTAGCCGTAGTCTATTCATTTATGATATGGCTTTCTCTACAGTCGAGCGGCCTCGCCATGCACAGTATCTCTTTGCGGCAGATAGAAATCTTTCGGGCGGTGATGACCACCGGCAACCTGACCGAGGCGGCAGCCCTGCTGCAAACCTCGCAACCGACCGTCAGCCGCGAGCTGGCGCGCTTTGAAAAGCTGATTCGGCTGCAGTTGTTCGACCGGGTGCGTGGGCGTTTGTCCCCCACCGTGCAAGGGTTACGGTTGTTCGAAGAGGTACAGCGCTCCTATTACGGCCTCGATCGCATCGTCAACGCCGCCGCCGGCATCCGCCAGTTTCAACAGGCGCAGCTGTCGATCGTGTGCCTACCGGTATTCTCCCAATCGCTGCTGCCGGCGGTGTGCCAGCCCTTTATCGAACGTTATCCGGAAGTCAGCTTCAGCGTGATCCCGCAAGAGTCGCCGCTGCTGGAAGAGTGGCTGTCTGCCCAGCGCCACGATCTCGGGCTGACGGAAACCACCCTCACGCCGGCGGGCACCGAACGGGTGACGCTGATGACGTTGAACGAAGTGTGCGTGTTGCCGACGGGCCACCCGCTGCTGGTAAAAGACCAGCTGACGCCGCAGGACTTCGCCGGGCAGAACTTTATCAGCCTGTCGAGCACCGACAGCTATCGTCACTTGCTGGATGCGCTGTTCGGCGAACAGGGCGTCGAGCGCCGCATGGTGATGGAAACGCACAGTGCGGCGTCGGTGTGCGCCATGGTGAGAGCCGGCGTGGGGGTGTCGATCGTCAACCCGCTGACGGCGCTCGACTATGCCGGCAGCGGCGTGCACGTGCGGCCGTTCAGCATCGACGTGCCGTTCACCGTCAGCCTGATCCGGCCGCTGCACCGCCCTTCATCGGCGCTGGTCACGGCCTTTATCGACCATCTGCATCAGCAGGCGGCACGCTTCTCCGCCCGGCTGGTCGCCGCTGTCAGGCGCTGAAAGCGGCCAGGGAATATTGCCGGGACCTTAGCGCAGCGTCGCCTGCCACTGCGGATCGGTGGCGAACCACTCCACCAGAAAGTCCAGCATGGTGCGCAAGGTGGCGGGCATCTGGCGACGCGAGGTGTAGATGCCGTAGATGCCCATCGACTGCGGCCGATAATCCGGCAACAATTCGACCAGTTCGCCGCTGGCCAGCAGCGGGGCAGCCGAATAATAGGGCTGCATGGAAATGCCCGCGCCCTGCACCGTGCCGGCCATCAACACCACCGACTCGTTGGCGCTCAGGTTGCCGCTGACCGCCACCGCCGATTTCACCCCCTGAGCGTCGAAGTGCCACAGGCTTTTGCCGAAATAGGAGTAGGTCAGGCAGTTGTGCAACGCCAGATCCTGCGGTTGGCGCGGGGTACCGTGTGCCGCCAGATACGCCGGCGCGGCGCACACCACCGATGCACAGGTGGACAGCGGACGGGCGATCAGGTTGGGATCCAGCTCGTTGGTGATGCGCAGCGCCAGATCGATGCGCTCTTCCACCAGGTTCACCGCCCGGTTGTTCATCTGCAGATCGACCGCCACCTGCGGGTGACGCTTCAGATACTGAGCGACCGCCCCCACCAGCGCCGTTTGCCCGAGCGACTGCGAACAGGTAATGCGCAGCAGGCCGCGCAGTTCGTCGCTCTGCCCTTCCTCCACCAGATCGATTTCCCCCGCCAGCGCCAGCATTTGTCGGCAACGTTCCAGAGTACGCTCACCGGCGTCGGTCAGACTAAGCTTACGGGTAGTGCGGTGCAGTAAACGCGCGCCGGCCCATTGCTCCATCTGCGCCAGGTAGCGCGTCACCATCGCGCGCGACATCTCCAACGTTTCCGCGGCGGCGATCATGCTGCCGCGATCGACGATGGTGACAAAAACTTCAGCGGCGGTAATGCGATCCATGATTAGTCCGATTTATGCAACGAATAATTGCTTATTATCCGGTTTTTCTATCGCTTTATGCAACCTAACATCGTTACAACATTAACCGATACCTAAGGATCTCTGCCCATGTTTAAGAAATCACTATTAACTCTGGCCTTCACCGGCGTCGCCACCCTGAGCACCTACGCCACCGCTGCCGATACCCTGACCATGGAAGTGTATAACCCGGGCGAGAAAAGCGTGTTCCCGGTGTCTTCCGAAATCGTCAGCGGCCAACACGAAGTGGCGCTGATTGACGCTCAGTTCCAGCGTAACGATGCCGAAGAGCTGGTGAAAAAGATCAAGGCGACCGGCAAGAAGCTGACCACCGTTTATATCAGCCACTCAGACCCGGATTTCTATTTCGGTCTGGACGTGATTAAGGCGGCCTTCCCGGAGGCGAAAATCATCGCTTCGCCTGGCACCATCAAGGACATCAACGCCACCAAAGACGGCAAAGTCGCCTATTGGGGCCCGATCCTGAAAGACAACGCGCCGAAAACCGTGATCGTGCCGCAGCCGCTGCAGGGCGACAGCTTCACCATCGACGGCCAGAAAGTGGAAGTGAAAGGCCTGAACGGCCCGACCCCCGATCGCACCTTCGTCTGGATCCCGGCGCTGAAAGCGGTCGTGGGCGGCGTCGCGGTCGCCGGTGACAATATCCATCCGTGGATCGCCGACAACCAGACCGTGGAATCGCGCCAGCACTGGCAGCAGACGCTGAAAAACATCGAAGCGCTGAAGCCGCAGGTCGTCGTGCCGGGCCACTTCCTGCCGGGTGCCGCACAGACGCTGGCATCGGTGCACTTTACCCAGAAATACCTGACCACGCTGGAAGCCGAACTGCCGAAGGCCAAGGATTCCGCCGCGCTGATTGAAGCGATGAAAAAACACTACCCGACGCTGAAAGACGAATCGAGCCTGGAACTGAGCGCGAAAGTGCTGAAAGGCGAGATGAAGTGGCCGCAATAAGCGCCCCTGCGTGATTGAGCCAGCCCTGGCGCCGCGGCGAGCTGCCGCGCGCCAAGCGAGGAGTAAAAGTAAAGATGACCGAAACCACTCTGCATTACATTTTCGATCCGCTGTGTGGCTGGTGCTATGGCGCCGCGCCGCTGGTGAAAGCGGCTCAGAGCCTCCCCGGGCTGAAGATCGTGCCGCACGCCGGCGGCATGATGACCGGTAACAACCGCCGCCAAATCACCGATGAATGGCGCAACTACGTCATTCCACACGACAAACGCATCGCCGAGATGACGGGACAGCCTTTTGGCGAAGCCTATTTCAACGGCCTGCTGCGTGACACGACGGCGGTGATGGATTCCGAGCCATCAATTACCGCTATCCTGGCCGCAGAAAAGCTGGCGGGACGCGGGCTGGATATGTTGCACCGCATTCAGCAGGCACACTATAAGGAAGGCCGGCGCATCGCCGACACACCGGTGCTGGAGGCGTTGGCGAAAGAGCTGGGGTTGCCTTCGGCGGCGTTTATCGCCGAAATGCGTTTCAACAGCGGTGCGCCGACCGCGCAACACATCGCGGAAAGCCGGGCGTTGCTGGCCAAAGTGCAAGGCCAGGGCTTCCCGACCTTTGCGCTGCAGGATAGTGATGGCCGCCTGCATCTGCTGCCAGCCGGCAACTATCTGGGTAATGTGGAAGCCTGGAAAAACCTGCTGGGCGCCGCCGCGCTGGCGTAACCCTTCTCGCCCCGGTTGTCGGGGCGGGTCATTCGACCCGCACGAATCGCCCTTCCGCCCGCACGTTGTGACCGAACCCGCAATCCCCCCGCGTATGCATCTCCAGCGCCTGCTCGCCAAACGCCATCGTCACGTCGCAGACCTGCGCGCTGTCCGACTCGTGCTGGTGGTAGACGGCCTTGCCGTGTGCGATCGGCAGCTCGGCGGAGAAGTCCCCCATGTTCGGACCGTAATACAGCCCCATCTGCGGCATGGCGTAGCCGGAAAAATCGATCAACCAGCGCTCGCCCTGCGGCTTCACCACCACTTCGCTCCACACACCGCGCCCGGCGTATTGCCAATATACGCCGCCCGGCCCCTGCGGCTGCGGCCGCTGCGCCAGCCGTTGGCGCAACAGGCTCAGGTTGTGCTGCGATTTGTCATCGTGCGGCGCCAGCGCCAGATAGGCCTGCGCCTTGAGCAATTCGCCGGCGTGCATCAGCGACAGCGCCACGTTGTTGTAAGCCGTGGCGACCGCCTGCTCGCTCAAGCCGCAAAACTCGCTCCAGGCCGCCTGATCGCGAAAGATGTCGGCGGCTTTGGCGTAATCCTGCCGCTGATAGGCCTTTTTTCCCAGTTCGGCGTAGCTCGCCACCTTTTGGCAGTCGGCGGCGATGTCCGGCTCGTCAATGTGCGCCCAGGCCCGGGCGCTGGCGAAGACGCCGCAGGTCAGCAACAGGGGAAACCAAGCCTTCATCGTTTATCCTTTCTGCAAAAATTCGGCGCCAGTATAACCGCCCGGCGCCAGAGTGTATGCCGCAATTGCGCCCGCCAGCGTGCCGCTGGCGATTCAGCCGCCTTATTTCAAACGGTTAGCGGAGTCAAAACTGCTTACAGTCGCGGTTTGTTTGTTACCGGCCCGCAGCCCATGCTGAACAAAATACCGCAATTATCGAGCCGTTATGAACGCAACCCCCTTGCAGAAACACGCCGTGTGGCAGCTGATCAAACCCTTTTGGGTGTCTGAGGAGCGATGGCGCGCCTGGGCGATGCTGATCGCCATCGTCATCCTGTCGCTCGGTCTGGTCTATATCAGCGTGCAGATCAACCAGTGGAACCAGGTGTTCTACGATGCGTTGCAGAACAAAAACTACCCGGTGTTCAAGGCGCAGCTGTGGCGCTTCACCTATCTGGCGCTGATCTTCATCGTGCTGGCGGTCTACAAGATCTACCTGACTCAGGGGCTGCAGATGCGCTGGCGGCGCTGGATGACGGAAAAGTTCATGGGAAAATGGCTGGCGCACCAGGCGTATTACCATACCGAGCAGCAGCAGATCGTCGATAACCCCGACCAGCGTATCGCCGAAGATCTCAACGTATTGACCCAATATACCCTGTCACTGTCGCTCGGGCTGCTCTCCAGCCTGGTGACGCTGTTTTCCTTCATCGACATTTTATGGCACGTCAGCGGGCCGATGACCTTCGCGCTCGGTCAACACGCCATCACCTTGCCCGGCTATATGGTGTGGTTCGCGCTGCTGTATGCGGTGCTGGGATCGCTGCTGATCTGGTGGGTCGGCAAACCGCTGGTCATGCTGGGCTTTAACCAGGAGCGGTATGAGGCGAACTTCCGTTTCGGCCTGATCCGCATCCGCGAAAACAACGACGCCATTGCGCTATACCACGGCGAACCGCGCGAGGCGCAACAGTTGGGTGGCCGTTTCGACACCATTCGCAGCAACTGGTGGGCGATCATGCGCATCACCCGGCGGCTGAACATCGCCACCAACTTCTACGGCCAGTTCGCCATCGTGTTTCCCCTGCTGGTGGCGGCGCCGCGCTACTTCTCCGGCGCCATTCAGATGGGCGGCCTGATGCAGATCGCCTCGGCCTTCGGCCAGGTGCAGGGTGCGCTGTCGTGGTTTATCGACGCGTTTAACGACTTGGCGACCTGGAAAGCCTGCGTTAACCGTTTGGCCGGCTTCAACGCCGCCGTCGATCAGGTTCACCATCAGCCGCGCGGCATTCAGTTGCGGGAAGAGAGCGCCCATCCGTTGACGCTGGATAACCTCAGCCTGAACTTGCCCGACGGCCAACCGCTGCTGGCCGGCGCCGAGATGACGCTGCAACGCGGCGATCGCCTGCTGATCGTCGGCCCTTCCGGCTGCGGCAAGTCGACGCTGCTGCGGGCCATCGCCGGTATCTGGCCTTACGGCGCGGGCGCCATCGGGGTGGCGGCCAACGCCAACACGCTGTTCCTGCCCCAACGCAGCTACATTCCGATCGGCACGCTGCGCGAGGCGCTGAGCTACCCGAGCCTGGCGTCAGAATACAGCGACGAACAGTTGATGCGGGTGCTGGAAAACTGCCGTCTGAAACACCTGCAGCGCTGGCTGGATACCTCCGCCAACTGGAGCCATCGCCTGTCGCCGGGTGAGCAACAGCGGCTGGCGTTCGCCCGCGCCCTGTTGATTCGCCCGAACCTCCTGTTCCTCGACGAAGCCACCAGCGCGCTGGACGACGAAACCGAGCAACTGATGTACTGCCTGCTGGTGGATGAACTGCCGGACATGACGCTGATCAGCGTAGCGCACCGCAACAGCGTGGCGAAGTACCACCAGACCTGCTGGCGCTTCAACCGCGGCGAAGACCAACCGGCGCGCCTGGCGCTGAGCCCGTTGCCGGCATAACTCACGCAGCCGGGCGCAGGCGCGCCCGGTTTTCGTTCAGATGCCATCGGCCTGCGCGTCTTCGCACTTCACCCGGCGGCGTTCATGCCACAGGCTGGTCAGCCCGCGTTTACCGCACGCCAAAGCCATCTCGCGAAATTCATCCAGGCTCAGCCCATCGCGCTCCAGCATCATTTCCGCCGCCAACTGCATGTTGACACCGGTCAGCACTTCACAATCCCCCTGCGCATCCGCCAGCTCGCAGGCGCTGCGAAACGGCGAACCGCCGAGCATATCGGTCAGGAACACCACGCCGTCCGGCTGCGCCACCGCCGCCAGCGCCGAGCGTAGGGCGTCGTTGAGCTGCGCGGTGCTCATCTGTTCGGGGAAATCGACCGCCGCGCAGTGCGGCTGCGGCCCCACCACCTGTTCCACCGCCTGCAACAGCCCGGTGGCAAAGCCGCCGTGGCCGGTAATCACAATGCCTGGCATAGCCCGCTCCTCACAGAATACCGATAAATTTGCCCGCCACGCCGATGACTACGGTGACGCCAATCAGCTTCACCGGCGAGAATCCGCGCTTCATCAGGAAGAAAATGAGCAGCGTGAAACACAGCGGCAACAAGTTGGGCATCAGCTTGTCCAGCACGTCGGTCTGCAGCGCCACGCTGGCCTTGCCGGCATGCATCACCAGCGGCGTGGATAGATGCACATACGAGGCCACCAGCGCGCCGATCACCGTCATGCCGACAATGGAGGCGGCGTGCGAAATGCGCCGGGTGTGGGTCTTCAGCAGCGCCAGCGCGCTGGTGCCGGCCTGGTAGCCGTAGTGCGCCAGCCCAAAACGCAGGCCGAAATGGAACAGGTTGAACAGCAACAGGAAGACGATCGGCCCGAACAGGCTGCCCTCCAATGCCAGCGAAGCGCCTATGCCGGCGCAGATCGGCAACAGCGTCAGCCAAAACAGCGCGTCGCCGATGCCGCCGAGCGGCCCCATCAGCGCCACTTTCACCGCGCGAATGGTGGAGATCTTCTCCTTGTTCTGCTCCATCGCCAGCACCAGGCCGGACAGGAAGGTGACGTCGAACGGGTGCACGTTGATAAATTCCATGTGCATCTTCATCGAGTTGGCCAGATCCTGCGGGTTGCGATGGATCTTGCGCAGCGCGGGGATCAGTTGATACAGCCAGCCGCCCGCCTGCATGCGCTCGTAGTTGAACGACGCCTGTAGCAGCAGCGAACGCCAGGCCATGCGGTTGATGTCGCCGCGCGTCAGCGCTTCGGCGGGCTGACTGTCCAGATAATCGTCCTGTTCCACCTGGCTGGTGGCCAGCGCCTGCGCCATGCGCTGCTCGGCCTTTTGCGCCAGCAGATCGTCGGAATCGTTAAATGCCATCTTCGGCGTCCTCCTGCGGAGCGGGCCGGGCGGTTGCCTCTGTCGCGCCGCGTTGCGTGTTGAAGAAGTCGATCAGAGCGATCGCCAGAGCCCCAAGCGCCACCGCCAGGATCGGCAGCTTGAGAAACGTGACCGAGATGAAACCGAGGATAAAATAGGCCACGTAGGTTTTTTTCATCATCACTTTCATCAGCAGCGAGAAACCGATCGCCGGCATCATGCCGCCCGCCACCGCCAGCCCGTCCAGCAGCCAGCCCGGCGCCTTCTGCACCATGGCGCTGGCCGCATCGGCGCCGAAGTAAATCGGCAGGAACGCCACCACGAAATAGAAGATGAACAGAATGCTGATGCCCAGGTAATTCACCCGTTCGATGCCGCGCCAGTTCAGCGCTTTCACCATGCGATCGCAGCGGTGCATCATCGGTGAAAACAACGTAAACAGCAGCGTGATGCAGCCCTGCACCGCGATCGAGAAAGGCACCGCCACGCCGATCGCCACTTTAGGATCGGCCTTGGTCAGAATGGCGAACGCGGTGCCGATCACCCCGCCGATCACCACGTTCGGCGGTTGGGCGCCCGCCAGCGGCACCATCCCCATCCACACCAGCTCCAGCGTGCCGCCCACCAGCAACCCGGTGTAGACATCGCCCAAAATCAGCCCCACCAGCGGCCCCATCACCACTGGCCGGTGGAAGTGGGTCAGACCGTCGAACAGGTCAACACCCGCCAACCCCGCCAACAGCGCAATCAATAACGCATCCGTCAACATGCTTTCCCCCTGGCTCAAAAGAGCAGTTTGCCGATCGCCTCGCCCGCTTCATCAGGCACCCGACGCACTTCGCACTCCACGCCCAGTTCAGCCAGCGCGCGGAACGCGGCCACGTCGCCGTCGTCCAGCGACACCGTTTTGTGCACCTGCCGCTTTCCCTCGGCGAAGTGCATATTGCCGACGTTGACGAAACGGATCGGCACCCCGCCGCGCACCAGCGTCAACACGTCCTGCGGCGTTTTGCACACCAGAAAGATCTTCTGCCGATCCGCCGCCTTGTGGATCACGTCAATGGTTTTCTGCAGCGTGAAATAACGGGTCTGCACCCCTTCCGCCACCACCATGTCCATCAGGTTCTGCTGCACCGGATCGGCGGCGGCCTCGTCGTTGGCCACCACCACCAGGTTGGCGCCAAGGGTGTTGGTCCAGGTCACGCCCACCTGGCCATGTACCAGGCGATTGTCGATGCGGGTCATTAAAATGTTCGGCATATCAGCGGCCCTCCGGATAGCAGGCGGCGTGGTAATCGTCGAGCACCTGCGTCACTTTGTGCAGCACCCACTCCTGCGGATCGGCGCTCAATTCACCGGCGTTCAGCGCCCGCGCCTGATCCGGCAGGTACTGGCTGAGCAGCGCCAGCGGCGCCGGGCTGCGGCGCAGGTTGTCCAGCAAACCGTCGACCGCCTGCTGCACCTGCGGCTGCGGCCAGTAGTAACGCACCCGATCGCTCAGGCTGTAGTGGCGATCGAGGTACTGTTGGTGCGGCGTGCCGTGGTAATAGCGGCTCCACTGCTGCGGCTGCTCGCGCATCACCTGCTCCAGCGTGGCGCACAGCTGCGCCGACTGGCGTTCCCCCAGCCATTCGCGCTCGATGCGATCGAGAGCGAACAGCGCTTCGCGCAGCGCAAAGGTCAGCGCCGGCCCCACCTTCAGGATGGCGAAATGATCGCGCACCAGTTGGCGGTAGGCCTGCGGCGGCTGATAGTCCGTGGAGTGCGCTTCATAGATCATGCCCGGCTGCCGTTCAATGAAATGGCTCAATGCGTCGGCGCGCTGTGGCTGGTAGTGCTCAACGCTGTGGTGATCGAACTCGACGCCCGGCTGCACCACCAGCGCGATAGTTCGCTGCCAGGCATCGTTCAGCTCGGCCTTTTGCCAGGCGATACGGTGTGTTTCCAGCGTTTGCGCCACCGCCTGCGGCGTGGTGACCTGCAGACCCGCCAGCGCCTCCTGCGCGCCGCCCGGCACCGGCACTTCGGTGCCGATCACATAGACCGGCGCTTCACCGCCGCTCTGCGCCCAGGCGCGTTCCGCTACCGCGCACAAACGCGCCGCCCGCTCGGCAACCGTGGCATCCCCCAGAGGCGAGGGATCATCGGCGCACGACATGGAACAATCGAGGTGAATTTTGCGAAATCCGGCGCGAACGTAATCGTCTATCAAGGTTTCCGCCAGCGCCATCGCTTCCTGAGCCGGGCGATCTTGCCAAGCGTTGGGCCCCAGATGATCGCCGCCCAGCCACACGCGCTCGCGCGCCAGGCCCACCTCATCCGCCAGACGCCACAGCGCATCGCGGAACTGGGTCGCCGTTTGGCCGGTATAGCCGCCGAACTGATTGACCTGATTGGACGTCGCCTCCACCAACACCGGCGTGCCACGCGCTTTGGCCTGCCGCAGCGCGGCCTTCAGAACCCAGGGATGGGCGGAACAGACGGAAAAGATCCCGACCGGCATACCGGCCTTGTGCTGCTCGATAAGCTGTAACAACTGCTGCATGAAGCCCCCATGCAGGCGCCGTGCTACCGATCGGCGATGATGACCTCAACGCCCAGCTCGGTTAACGCCCGCTCGTAATCGTCCGGAAGACGGCTGTCGGTGATCAGCCGATGGATTTGTCCGGCTTCGCGAATCATGCAAAAGCTTTTGCGACCGAATTTGCTGGCATCCGCCACCGCGATAATCTCGCGCGCCACCTCGCACATCACGCGATTGAGGTGCGCTTCACCGGGGTGAGGCGTGGTGATGCCGGCGCTCAGATCGAACCCGTCGACGCCCAAAAACAGTTTGTCGAAGCGGTACTGACGCAATTGCTGCTCGGCAGCCGGACCGTAGAGCGAGTAAGAGTTGCGGCGCACGCTGCCCCCCAGCACCATGACTTCCACCCCGTCGTTTCCCGAAAGCTCGTAGGCAATGTTCAGCGCATTGGTCATCACCACCAGATCGCGCCGCCCCTTCAGGAACGGCACGATCTGCGCGGTGGTTGAACCGGAATCGAGGATCAGCGCATCGCCGTCGCGCACATAGCCGGCCGCCGCGTTGGCGATCAGCGTTTTGACGTCGCGATTCAACCGCCCTTTGTCCCGCAGCGGCCGATCGAAAGCGAATTGCTGATTGAGCATCGCGCCGCCGTAAGCGCGCAGCGCACACCCTTTTCGTTCCAGAAAGCGCAGATCGTTGCGGATCGTCACCGTAGATACCGCAAACTGTTTGCTGAGCTGCTCCACGCGCACGCTGCCGTGCTCGCATAACAGATCGATAATGTGTTCACGTCGCTTTGCGGTATTCACTGGCATGAGCTGCGGTCCTCAGGTTTCCGGCATCGCCGGGGAGAAGATGGCTTTCGCTCTACTGCGCTGGCATTACAGCAAAGCGAAAGCAATGAAATTGTGATCGGGCTTACAGCCCCGTTTTAGCAAAAAAACCGCCAAAAAACCTTTCGAATCGAAACGGATCGAAAAGCCTAAAAGCGGAAGGGGGGAAAAGTGAAATGCCATGACGGGCGATACCCCCCGGAGCGCTGAGGCGTGGGCTGCACGGAAAGCGAAAGCGGCGCATGGTGCGCCCCGCGCCATGACTTTTAGTTCACTCAGTGACCAGGATCACATAATGGCAATTATCCGTCGGCCGACGGGGATTAACCGCCACCATCCCGCCGGGCCGTACCCTTGTCAGCACGAGACATCTTCCCTACACTGGCGAACGGATACCGTCGATTTTCGGTACGTAAGCGTTAACGTCAATCAACGCATCACGCCATGCAGCACTGATTGACTGCATGCCCTGGTGCGAGGAACCCATGCCGCAACCCGCTTCACCCCCAGCGTCCACCGTGACCCCGCGTCGCCGGTTACACCGCCCTATTCTGCTGATCGTCGGCATTATGCTGATCGCGGCCAATTTGCGCGCCGCCCTGACCAGCGTCGGCCCGCTGCTGGAGCAGATCCAGCAACAGCTGGCGTTGTCCGCCACCGCCGCCGGCCTGATCAATTCGCTGCCGCTGATCCTGTTCGCCATCCTCTCGCCATTGACCCCGGCGCTGGCGAAACGCATCGGTATCGAGCGTACCCTGGGCCTCGCCCTCGCGCTGCTGATCTGCGGCATCGCCCTGCGCTCCCTGCCGCAAGACGCCATGCTATGGCCGGGCAGCATCCTGATCGGCGCCGCCATCGCCTTCGCCAACGTGGTGCTGCCGACGCTGGTGAAAAGAGATTTCCCACATCGCGCCGCCGCGATGATCGCCGCCTATGCGGCGGTGATGTCGCTGGTTGCCGCCATCGCTTCCGGTTTGGCCGTGCCACTGGCTTCGCTGGCCGACCTTGGCTGGCGGTTCTCCTTGTTATGCTGGGGCTTGCCTGCGCTGTTGGCGCTGCTGGTGTGGTTGCCGCAGCTGCGGCGCTCCGCCACACCCGCCGCTAAAGAACCGCAGCCGACGGAGCCGCAACGCTATCGCTCTCCCTGGGGCAGCGCGCTGGGTTGGCAAGTGGCGATGTTCATGGGGCTGCAATCGATCGCCTTCTACACCATCATCGGCTGGTTCAGCGCTTTTGCCGCCATCCACGGCACCTCCGCTCAGCAGGCGGGTTTCGAACTGTTCGTTTACCAGGTGGTGGCGATCGTCGCCAACTTTGTCATGGTGGTGATTTTGCCGCGGGCGCGCGATCAGCGGGCGATAGCGTTGGGCAGCTCTCTGCTGATCTTCATCGGCGTCGGGGGATTATTGGTGCAACCCGCCAGTTCACTGGTGTGGCTGACGTTTGCCGGGTTGGGGGCGGGGAGCTCGCTGGTGCTGGCGCTGTCGTTCTTTGGATTGCGCAGTCAGCATCATCATCAGGCGACGCTGTTGTCGGGTATGGCGCAATCCGTCGGTTATCTGTTGGCGGCGCTGGGGCCCACCCTATTCGGCCTGCTGCACGATCTGACGGAAGGCTGGCGCTTGCCGTTGATCGCCCTGCTGGGCCTGACCGTCTTGCAAATGCTGTTCGGCGCGCTGGCCGGCCGCAGCCGCGTGATCAGCTAACGCTGCGGCGCAATGGGGGCCGCACGGGCTCAGAGTCGGTGTCCTGCCATAAATCATCAATAAAGGCGCGCTGCTCATCGCTCAGCACCCATGACGGCGGAATTTTGGACTGTGCGCGACGCTCAGCGCCCTCACGGTTTTTAGCCTGCTTTTTGTTCACGAATCGCCTTCCTGCTTAACCTGCTAACTCAGTAACCAGTAAATCACGGCGGCGGTTAACAGCCAGAACAGCCCGCTACCGATAAACACACACAGCCATGCTCTACGTTTGATATCCGATCCATCCTTGCTCACCACAGCGCCCTCAACCAATAGATTAAACCATTCAAATAACAATTATCGATCTGTTTTAACGATCGATAAAGTCGTTTTTTCCTATGGAAATTTAAAAAACAGCTGCTAGCCATAGACCTGCATCACCGCCTCAGTAAGAACGGCACCGTGGATATCACTGTTATCGGCAGGCGATAACTTGAATTGATAGGCGAACGAACGTGCAGTGTGCCATACCTTGAAAGGTCAAAATTAAACCACTGGTAAATAATTCAACTATCAATTACTTGACTGGTCATAAGCCAAATCGGCAACAGACAGCGCTGAAGGCGGGGGATAAAATGAAGCGACGCACTGGGATCATACGGAGAGAAGCACCGGCCCGCTTTGGTCTCGCTCGGGCCGGCGTGAGTTAACCGATTCTGCTGACGGAATCCCGGCTGGCGTGTTCACGCTCGCTGCCGGTCAGCTCACGTAAATGACCCGAGCGCATCTCAAGCAGCCGATCGGCATGTTCGAAATAGTGATCGTCATGGCTGATGGCAAACACCGTTTTGCCCAGCGCGCGCAGTTCTGGCAACAGCTCGCGATAGAAAATGCGCCGGAATTGCGGATCCTGATCCGCGGCCCATTCATCCAACAGCAAGATATCGCGCTGTTCCGCCACGGCCAGCAGCAAAGCCAGACGCTTGCGCTGCCCCTGCGACAGTTGCGGGTTGGTCACCCTGGCGCCGTCGAACTGCAGCTTGCTTTTCATATTCAACCGCTCGAGCCAGCCGGCGACCAGTTCCGCATCGGGTTCGCCGCCTTCCGGCCCTTGCAAACGATCGAACTGATGAAAATCGGTGAAAATCGCCGAAAACAGCCGACGATAGTCCGGCATATCCGCCGCGGTCTGCGCGACGCCATCCAGAACGATGTGCCCGCTTACCGGCCGGTACAACCCGGTCAACAGCATCGCCAGCGTTGACTTGCCGCTGCCGTTGCCGCCAATCAAAAAGATCAGCTCGCCACGCCGCAGCGTCAGATTAAGCGGCCCGACGGCAAAACCGGGTTGTTGCTCCGTATCGGCATAGTGAAAAACCACGTCGCGCAGCTCCAGCGTCTGCCAGGAACGGCCGGCGGCGGCAGGGAACGCCGGTTGGTACTCGGCCAGGCGCAGCGTCTTCAGCTTGTTGAAAGCGACTTCGGCGCTGACCAGCGTCGGAAACGCCCCGACCGCCTGCAGTAATGGCGTGCGCAAGAACAGCAGCGTCAGGGAATACGTGGCGGCCACCGCCGAGTTCGCCCATCCCAGGCTGTTAGCCATAAAGAACACCAGTCCGATCGCCCCCAACATCATGATATTTGACCAGTTGAGCGCACTCAGATGGAAGGTATCGGCGCGAATGATATGGTGGCGGTAAGCTTGCGCATCGGGTTGATAGGTCTGTTCGTACAGCGCCTGCGCTCGCTTGCGGTTTAACGTCAGTTCCTTGCGACCGTCAA
Source organism: Serratia sp. CY71090 (assembly GCF_052166845.1). Classification (NCBI taxonomy): domain Bacteria; kingdom Pseudomonadati; phylum Pseudomonadota; class Gammaproteobacteria; order Enterobacterales; family Yersiniaceae; genus Serratia; species Serratia sp. CY71090. The sequence goes on from NZ_JBJNOA010000009.1 coordinate 118,627, forward strand.
TCACCGATTCGTAATGATGATAGAGGCGCTCTTCCGACTCGCGCAAACTGGCCATATGGCGATAAACCCGCGAGACCAGGCAACCGCTGCCCACCACGGTGACGGCGACCCAAACCGCCGTCACCGCCAGCATTTTCGGTGATAGCCACCCCAGATAGGCCGCCGACCCCAGTGTTAAAATCACCCCTTGCACCAGTTCGGGCAAGCGCACGAAGGCGACGGTGATATTGCGGACATCGCTGGAGAGACTGGCCAACAATGAGGCGCTGCCTAACTGTTCAAGGCGTTCAATATCGGTATCCAGGATGCGCTTCACTAACTGCCCGCGCAGGCGGTAGACGAAGTAATGGCCCAATGTCGTCAGCGCCAATTGCGATCCCAGCGTGACCGCCATCAGCAATGCCAGCAGAGTGAGAAACATCGGCAGCACAGCCAATGCATCGCCGCCGGCGTCCATCAGGTATTGATTGATAAACGCAATGATACCGATACCCAAGCCGGCGCTGGTCATGGTCAATGCCATAACCGCCAGAAATGGCCAACGATACTGGTGATAAACCACCCGTAGCAGTTCCATGAAAAAACCTCTGAAGTCGCGATCTGGCAGGCATTGTAAGCGGCGCGAGAATGAGATCAAGACGAATTCTCATCACAGTTTATTGAGCACTGGTCGGGGAGAGGCGTTGCCGCCTGACGGCGGCCAATTCGCAGCATCGTTCGCTCTGGACGCTATATATTCGCCAATTAAATAAGCTGCTAAAGAAAATAGATCTATAAAATCAAAATTCATTCACTAAAAAAATAAAAAAAACAAAAAGATAAAATAAACCCATGAATTCAAAAATAAAATCATTTATTTCCTTTGCTGCCTATTATGTTCCAATGCTTTAATAAAACTTCATGATGGAAATCGCCAGTACCAGATACGCAGGAAAGGAAAATGAAAAAAAGGAAATTCCTTAGCCAGATTGAAATTGAACAACTGATTGCCGCCGTGCATGAGGGTAAAAATAGCATTCGAGATCGTTGTTTACTATTAATGTGCTTCATTCACGGCTTGCGGGTGAGCGAACTGCGATCATTACGCCTGCAAGATATTGATCTTGCCTCCCATCGGATCCATATATCTCGGCTAAAGAATGGTTTTTCCGTTCAGCACCCCATTCAGCCGCGAGAACGACAGGCGCTGTTAAACTGGCTGGCCCAGCGGGCGAACTATCCTGACGCCAATTCCCCATGGTTATTTCTGTCGCGCCACGGCGGGCAAATTTCACGTCAGCAACTGTATCGCCTAATGAGAATGTACGGTGAAATGGCCGGTATTAGCGTTCAGGTTCATCCTCACATGCTGCGACACTCCTGCGGTTACGCGCTTGCAGATAACGGGGTCGATACGCGCTTGATTCAGGATTATTTAGGGCACAAAAATATCCAGAATACGGTGATCTACACCGCAACCAATGTAGAGCGATTCCGCACGATCAGCATTTAATCTTACGATGGAAATAACGGTGCAGGCGCTCATCTTCTTTTAACATGCGCATCGAGTAAGGTAAAAAATATCGGATGGGAAAATGCAGCCCGGCACGCCAACAACGGTCTAATTCAGCACTATTCCAACGCCGAGCTGCTTTCATCCACCCGCCCAGGGGAACACTTGTTTGATTGTTTTTTCAACGCCTATGCTACCTGCTTATACCCTGTCATTAACGATTAAGTCCCCTTTGACCACTTCCCGCCAAATTGTCGCGTAATATTGCCGTGCAATGAAAACAGTTCGCTGTCATTCTTCACCTGCAGTTTGCGCATGGCGCTACATTTATGCGCGCTGATCGTCTTGATGCTGCGGCGTTGCAATTCGGCAATTTGCCGCAGGCTCATGCCGTTGAACAAAAAGGCCAACACATCAGTCTCGCAGCGAGTCAGCTTTCGGGTGAACACCTCATCTCCGCTAACCGAGGGTGCCAGAAAAGTCCCTATCTGTGGGCTCAACACTCGCTCCCCAAGCAAGACCCGATTAAAAAACTCCGCCACCAGCGGTAAAGCGTCATCTCTGGCGACGATGCTGACATTGGGCTGAGGCAACAATCGCCCTAACTCTTCTGCATTACGGCAACGGGTATAGGCAATCACCCGTAATTCGGGCAGTTGCGTGCACAGGGCCAGCAACGCTTCCCTGCCCTGAGCCACCGTTTCATCGTCACCGTCCAGTTCGGTAATCAGCACGTCGGCCTGCTGATAGACCACGCTATCCACCACGGCACGTACGCTGGTTTCCTTTACGACGACTTTTACCTGGGTTGGCAGCGTTTTTAAAAAACTGGCCAACCCTTCCAGCGTCAATGGACATCTGTCCATTAATGCTATGTTCAGCGGTTGCTGACGCCATAAATGCATAATCTACTCCTATGCTTGCTTACCCGAGAGGCATCGTACGCTTGCCTAGCGAACCAAGGATGAACCTTGCGCAGCCATCCATTTCCCCTGAAGATACAGTTCCCCATCGCTGTGAAACCCCAGCTTCAACATCGCATTGCGTTTATGGGTGCTGACGGTGCGGATATCACGGCACATTGTCAGCGCCACGCTGGTCACGCTCTTACCGGAAAACAGTTGGGTCAACACATCCAGTTCCTTCGCCGTCAGCGGCTTATCGGCGCCAGCCTCATGCAATTGACGTTGGCGTACCCGGTGGCTGAAGCTGCAACTGCCTGTCAGGACTTGCTGAACACAGTGGGTCAATGCAATAGCCGGTTCCTGCTTCAGCATCAGGCCGCGAATACCGGAAGCGATGAGCTGCCGCAACAGCCTCGGTTCATCCAATGCCGTACAAATGACAATCGCGGTGTCCGGCGAGTTTTCCCGCACCTCGGCGATCAGCTTGAATCCCTCCAATACCGACTCTGATTGACCACACAGCTCCATCACCAATAAGCGATGCACATGCTGAGTGAATAAGGTTCTCAATGCCACCAGGTTCGTCACCTGCCGAACGTTGTCGGGCTGCAGGCCGCAGGACTCAATCAAGCGATTTCTCATCCCCAACGCAGTGATAAGGCAGGGCTCCATGATGGCCACGGCCCCCGTCGTTGCCTTACCGGCCGCCAAAGTCGTTGCAGAAGAATAATTACTATTCATATCATCACCTTAAATCTGTCTTTAGCATTCCATTGAGGACGGTCTCTTTGCCTATTGATAGACAAAAGTGACTTGCAGAGCGCCGTCTATCGAACCTGGCGTCGAACCACCATGGGTGCTGTACGCCCGCGCCCGCAAATTGAATTTGGCTTCATGCGTCGCCTGGTTAACTGGCTGGGTCATGTTCTTGCCATTGCCCAGGTTTGCTCCCTGGTTGTTTTGCAATTCAATTTGTACCCGGCGAGCACTGCCGGTGCTTTTGTATAAGCTGGCGCTTTCCTCAGCGGCCGTCCCGCTGAAGGTCGCGACAACCGATGTGGTGGTGCTCGGGCAGTTTTTTAACGTCAGAGGGAATTCTACCCAGGGACTAAAAGCGCCGGACGTAGCCAGGGTCGCAGCGGAAATATCATTTCCCAAATTGACCGAAATCGTGCCGTTCGCGCCGTCGATTTCACAAGGTGCCGCTTTGATGTTGCCGGTAATCACTATTTTCGATACCGCGTGTACCATCGGGCTAGCCAAAAAAAACAGGCTGGCCAGCGCCAATGTGCAACCAAGACCGCCAAAAACCTTCTTCATCCTTTGCTCCTTCTCGTTAAACGCTGAGGCCTGCCCGGCCCACTACCGTTGAAATATCCGTTTATTGGATTTCTGCCTGAATGGTTGCCGTGGCATTGAACTGCCCTACTGAAGGAGCTTGCCCGGTGGTGTTGATCGGATATACGCTGATCCGTGAGCTGCCGCTCTGGTTGGGGTATTGGAAGTTATCGATCGGCAAGCGACCGCTCTGAGGCCGAATCACATTGCCCTGCATATCCTTAATCATTACGCCAATGTCGCGATTACTGGTCTTCAGCGCCTCGGGCATGCTGCCGTCCGCCTCACCGCGAAATGACAGACTGACCTTGACACCGGCAGAAATATTGCGGCAGGCCAGCGTCAACGTTCTCTCCTCTGGAGTAAAACCGGGCGGCATAGCACCCTTGGTTTGGATATTCGACGTCAAGATATCGCCAAAATCGACCGTGACCGTTTGCGGGCTGATTTCACAGCTCTGCGGCACGGTGACGGTGCCGCTCATTGATATCGTGGAAACCGGCACATCGCTTTTCACCCCACTCACCACGGAGACGTAGGTGTCCACCAGGCGAGTGCTGGGGATTGTGGTCACACCCACGAAAGGGCGGCGGAAATACAGATGAATTCGCCCATGAGCGCCACTGTTGTAGGGCGTGCTGGCACAGGATTCGTCATCACCATTCATATCGGTCTTAAAGTTAGACTCATTGGTGAACGGTGCGGCAATAAACTCATTGCGATACCCCGCCACGAAAACTTCACTGGCCACGCCCAGGTATTCATTCAATGCGTAGTACGTTAATCCCCCGTTGCTGAATACCGGCTCACTCAGCAGCATTTTGGCGGTGACATAAGACGCCGTACGCGCCTGACACTCGCACCTCACCCGATAAGAGCCGGACAGGTTCCAGTTACCGCCGTCAGCATTCCTAATAATCCGTCCCACTACGTTTTGCGACGGATCGGTTAAAACCGGGGAAAAAAGGAATGAAAACCCATGGGTCCCCGAAATAGGGACACACTGCCCGAAAGCCGCCTGCGCCAGTGGTGCGCCCAACGTTGCGCACGCCAATAGCCCGCCGACGATGATCCCTCGTTGAATCGATATTCCTGTCGCCATCATATGCACCTTATAAACACTGCCCGTTAACGAGGCGAATCCCACCGCCCTCGGGCTGATTAGCCAATTGATAGTTGGCCTGACATTGCTGAGCCGCGTCATTGCCCCACTTAACCTGCAATCGCCCGCTCTCCGCCAGCCCGGCCAGATAAACCTGGCCGCCATCGCCGACGATGGCGGCATTGTCAGAGGGGCTGTTGAGAGTGCTGACGGTGGCACCGAATGGCACCGGATTGCCACTGCGCGTCAGCAAGGTCAGCAACACGCGGGCACCGACGTCCGGATTGAAACGGGCACGCACCACGGCGCCGCGGGTTGGGATCACCGTTTGGCTGCTCAGCGTCATGTCGACGTCATCGGCGAAAGATTCACCGTCCAATCCGACGATATTGCGCCGATAAGGCGTCAGGTAAGGTACAACCGCATAACCGCGCCAGTCGGTGCTGACCCCGGTCTGGTTCAGGACATCAACCCCCGCGGCACCGGGCGCCTGCACCAACGCCACCGTATCGCCCAACGGCTGCGACAGCGTAACGCCGTTTTGGTGCACCAGAACGCCGCCCTGCACGCCGTAGTTCACCTGCTGCCGATGGCGATCGTAGTCATAACCCAGGTTCCACTCGGCGAGGGCGCCTTTATAATCCGCCTGAATATTGCCGTTCGCCCCTACGCCCCGGCCGGTATAGCCCTGGCTGATGCTGTAGTTCAGGTTGTTGCCCGGCAGGGCAGTACCGCTCAATCCAAGGTTGTTGCTGGTGGCGCCATTGCGGCTGGTGTTCATATTGTAGGTGGCATAGCTGCCTGGCAGCCATTTGCTGAGCGGCACGCTGACGTTGAAAGCCACGATATGGTCACGGATGTTGCTTCGATTGCCGTTACTGTCGTAGCCGTTCTGGTTGAAGGTGTAATTCAGCCCGTAACTGACAGCTTCCCAGCTGTTGTTGTAACTGAGGGTGACCGATTGCGAGCGGCGATTGTCGTCCCAGTAGTCTTCGTTAAACAGGCTGAGCGACAGCGTTCCCCCCAAATCCCACAGGCTCTGGCTCATCGTCAGCTCGGCACGGCTCTTCTTGTGATCGTTATAGATAGCACTGTTGCCGCCGTAACTCTCCAGCGCCTCTTGCAGGTTATAAAAACCGCGCGTGGAGTAGCGGTAGCTGGCCAAGCTGAAGTTGGTGCCGGTCTCAATGAAGTTTTTACCGTAGCGTAGGCGCCATGACTGCCCCTGTTCCTTCGGCCGGGTTTCCTGTTTGGTCCAGGCTTGGGTGACATCGGCAGACAGCGCGCCCATCGCCCCCAAGTTCTGCCCCCAGCCCCACGCCAGAGACTGATATTTACTGGCCGCCTGCACGCCGCCATACAACGTGGCCCCCCATGGCAGACCGTAGATCCCGGTTGCCTGGCTGAACGGGCGTTCATCAACGCCGCCGCTGTATGAACGGTATTTCCCGCTGGTCAGGCTGTATTTAAACCGCCCTTCGCGCTGCAATACCGGCACCACGGCGTAAGGCACCACAAAATGCTGCTCCTGGCCATCAGCCTCACGCACGTTCACATTCAGGTCGCCGCTGCCGCCCGTGGGATACAGATCGGTAATTTCAAATGCCCCCGGCGGCACATAGCTTTGATAAATCACGTAACCGTTTTGCCGGATGACTATTTGCGCATTAGTGCGTGCGATCCCGCGTACTACCGGCGAGTACCCTTTCATGCTGTCCGGCAGGATGTCGTCCTCAGAGGCCAACTGCCCACCGCGGAACTGCACGCTGTCGAATACATCGCTGGACGTCGCGCTGTCCCCCAGGGTCAGGCGGCTTTGCAACGCAACGATATCGCGCTGCAGGTAGGTATTGATTGAGCGCCAGGAAGAAGAGCCGCCGGTGTAATGATTCCAGATCGAATAGTTCCGCAGGCGCCAGGCACCCCAGTTGATGCCCGAACGCAGATTGAGATAATAGTTATTATTGTTTTGCCGTTCGCTGTCGCGCATATGGCTATTGGCGCCGCTGAAGTTGTAATTGACCAACAGCGCCGGTATGCCGGAATCCCATTTATCCGGGGAAACGTAGTCGCGCGCATTCAAGCGCAACGCCGCCTGTGGAATACTCAAATTCAGCCTCAGCTGATTGAACAAGAATACCGCAGAGGCCTGTGGAATGGCCTGCGCAAGGTTGACGCAGCTATCCCCAGGCACCATCGCCGGGAACATAGCAACCCTGACGCCCAATTCAGCCAATTTTTCCGTGCTGAAACAAGGCTGTAGCGCTTGCTTACCGCCGACTCCCGGCATAAGCCGGAACTCGACGTCAAGGCTGTCGATCTGTTCGCCATTCAGGTAAAGATCGACCCGATAGCTCCCGGGCGCCTGGCTGCTGTTCTCCTCAAACACGGAGAGATCGGCGCCTCGCAGCGCCGGATTATCAATTTCCAGCAACGCCGGGTTGAAATAATCGCGAGCATAAGCCGTGCCGATCGGGCTCAGCAGCGCCACCTGGCAAGACATCAGGCCGGCAAGAACCGATCGCGCTCCTGGTAAACCAATGCAATTCGGGTTATTCATCCTTTTAACTCCCTGTCCCGATTGGCTCGGCCCGACGAAAAATCAGGTAAGCCGAACCCCTGCTCCAGCGTTATCCCAGAGCAAAAAATACGCACCGCTGCCCGGTTATAACGTGCTGGTGAAGTTCTGGCCGGTGCCGCCATAGTCGTTAATGATTTGCCAGCTCAGGCTGCCACCTGCACCGCTCGCCGTCGGCAGCGGGAAACTGGCGCTCGCCTGCGGCGCTACCATGGTGTTGCCGGTGATGGCGTGGCCATTCAGCTTCAAATTAAAAAAGGTGAGGTAGTAGGGAGAAGGGTTGGTCACCTGCAGACGATCGCCACTGCGTCGCCACGTCACTTTACCGGCCGCCTCCTCCAGATTGCCGGCGAGCCCCTGCGGGCGGTAAATCAACTTGATGCGGGTCTTGATGGCGATCTGCAACGTGTTTTCTTTCTTTTCCACCGAAGGGATCGCCTTCACATTCAGCCAATACAGCGACTCTCTGTCCGTTGGTAAATTGCCACCTGCGCGCACCACGCGCAGCAGGTTATTTTGGCCGCCGTCTAAACGAAATAGCGGCGGCGTGATGATAAAAGGCGCTTTTGCGCTATCGCCTTCTTGCGCATCGACCCAGGATTGGATCAGATAAGGCACCGCATCCGGATTACTGATATTCAGAGCAGACTCTTTTTTACCGCCGTCGTAGATGAGGCGCGTTCCACCCACTACCACGCCGGCCTGTACCGGAGCCCAAAGCGTCATCAACAACGCCGCCGTCAGCGCAAAGTATCCTGCTTTCATTCTCTTTCTTCCCGTTTCCATCACCGATGAATAAGAGCCAGAGGACACGCTCTCTGGCTCATTTTTCTAGCTGTTCCGCCGCCGTAACGGCATGGCCTTACTGATAAACGATGGTGAAGTTGGCCGTAGCGTTGGCACTACCGACGGAAACGTTGTCATAAGCGAAATAACGCGCGACAAAGCCCAGAACGTTGTCTTTGTTCTCTGCCAGCGTATAGACGCGGGAATCGTTACCGATATTTAACACGTTGCTGCCGTCGTCCAGCAGCTGCACGCCAATACCGCCCGCGACCCCGGCAGTGCCGGCGCCGGTCAGTTGCAACAGCCCGGACTGCCCCTGAACCTGGGTGCCGTCAAAACGCACGGTGGCACCGGTGACAGTGGCCGGGCAATTTTTCAGCACCAGATTGAACGCCTTGGCGCCGGCGGTTTTAGACAGGGTGAAGGCATCTTTGGCGATCTTGCCCAAAGCGACCTGCTTGTTTTGGGAATCCGGATCGACAGTGCAAGACTGATCGGTAATGGTGCCAGTGATATTCAGCGCGCCGTCAGCAGCAAATGCAGAGGGGATAAATGCGGACGCAGTCAGTACAGCTACAGCCAACAGATTCTTTTTCATCCTACTTTCCTTAAAATTATGCAAAATATGCATGGGTTTATTTCCGACATATCCTTAATGTCATTCCTTTTATTTAGTTCCATGAATACGGAGGGCTTTAGCCAGACTGATTAATGGCACCAAGCTCATTCATCCAAACGATTCATTTTGAACTAAAGTGACTCCTTTGGTTTTTAAAACCAAAAAACATTAATTTATCGGAATTAAAAACCAATAGAGTGGTGAATGACTGACAAATCAGACTAAAAAACCAAGGTGTTAGCTCAATGATTTAAAGCCGTGGAACTTTGATTAGGATTTTACTTAGAATCAGAGGGAGGGGCATGACACGCAATTAAATCGCAACATACTGTTTTTTAATTAAATTATCCTTTAAACAGGAAAGGAGGCATGGGAATATTGACATTGTTTTTACGCGTCCTTACAGTATGTTTCAGTTTAGTTCAAAGTGACTCCTTAACGTTATTAACTTAAATCATACTTACCAAATTTCCTTAAAGCGCTGCGCATTGCTGGCGGTATAAATCACCGTATTCTGGATATTTCGGTGCCCGAGGTAATCCTGAATTAAACGGGTATCGATACCGCGGTCCGCCAATGCAAATCCACAGCCATGCCGCAGCATATGTGGGTGAGCGTTGACCTCCAATTTGGCCGCCTTGCTGTAATGGCGAATCAACCCGTAAATCCGTTGACGCGACAGACGGCCGCCGCGGTTGGAAAGGAACAGCCACTCCCGATCGGCCCAGCGGTGCCGCTGACGCTTATCCAACCAGCGCCGCAGACATTGTCTTTCGCGCAGATAGAGCGGATGCACGGTGGAAAAGCCATTTTTCAACCGATGCACATAGATATTACCGCCCTCCAGATCGATATCCGACAAACGCCATCCCCCTATTTCACTGGCGCGACACCCATGAATAAAACACATGTAAATCAAACAATAATCGCGTTCTGGATTCTTTCCATGCAGCGTGACCTCAAGCAGTCTCTCCACTTCGGAAGGCGTCAGATGTTTACGATTAGACATACAACCTCATTACTTTGAGAGGAAAAATGTGGCTGTCATTTTCCTTTTACATCACCACAATGGACACTCAGGGTAGCCCCTGGCTTATGGATAGGTTCCTGCATCCAGCGCGGAGTATAGCGGATTTGCCGAATGCGAACAGCGCGACAGGTGTTATTATCACCGGCGCCTGCCGCCCCTGTGAGGCGCTATTGTGAATGGGTTCCGCAGATCCCCGGTATTATCACCGCGCAGTCCCCTGTTTGCTTTAGCTTGCATTATCACTACCGGGCACGATGTAGAGTAAGATTGATAAATTAACCGGCAAAACAAAGAATATTCCTAAAAAAACATCGCCATGTCATTAACACTCGCCATTAATAACACCGCCAAAATGCGAATAAAAAACCACCACAGGTTCATATTAACCTGACGAATAAGCATTAATAATTATGGATATCGATAACAGAGTGAAACAGGAAGGGTGAGAATGAAATAGCAGTCACAACAGACGAAAAACCCAGGCTTTACCTCAACAAGCGATCGCCTGGGGGGATGAAATTATTGACGGATTATCACGTGGCACAATTCGCCGAGGGTCAACTCAGGATGCTCGATCAGCATTTCCGCAGTGAGCGTAATGCCGAATTCTCGCCGAACCAACAACATCAGCTCCATATAATCCAGGCTGTCCAGTCCAAGCTGCTGTAGCGGCATATCCGCCGACAGCATCGTTCTCTCCAGCCCTCTGGCTTCATGCAACAGGCCGCAAATCGCCTCATATAACCGATGATATTTGTCCATACGTTCTAACGTTATCCACAGTGATTGCCAAATATCAGCGCCGCATTGGCGCCGCCGAAACCGAAGCTGAGGCTCATGACATTACGCAGACGACCGTGCCGATGCCCTTCGCGAATATAATCAAGATCGCATTCGGGATCGGTCTCGTGCAAATGGCAGGTTGCCGGCATCATTTGTTGCTGTAATGCTTGCAGGCAGACGATGGCCTCAAAGCTGCCGGATGCGCCAAGCAGGTGCCCGGTATAGGATTTCGTGCTGGAAATCGGTATGCGATAAGCATCGCGTCCCAGCGCCGCCTTGATCGCCTGGGTTTCGCTCACATCGTTTTGCAGCGTAGAGGTGCCATGCGCATTGATATAGTCGATTTCATGGCTGCCGAGCCCCGCCTGCTCCAAGGCCCGCCGTAGGGTTTTCACCTTAGTCTGAGGATCCTTCGACGGCGCGGTAAGATCGGAAGCGTCTGAAAAATTGCCGTACCCTTTGATCTCCCCCAGGATCGTCGCACCGCGCGCTAAAGCCGCATCCCGTTCCTCAAGGCATAATACGGCGGCGCCTTCCGCCAGGACAAAACCGTTGCGTTCCCGGCTAAACGGGCAACTGGCTTTAGTGATATCCTTCTGCTCCCGGCTCAACAAACGCAACGCATCCATATTCCAGATCGCGCCGTTTCCGCGCAACGACTCCGAGGCGCCGGCCAGCATCATTGAAGCGCGACCGCTGCGTATCACCTCAAACGCATCGCCAATCGCGATGCCGCCGGTCGCGCAGGCCGCCGCCGGCGAGCCTTGATAGCCCCGCAGCAACCAATGCTGGCTACATATGGCGGTCGCGATATTGGGCATCGCGTGAAAACAGCCAAACAGCTGCCCCAGCCCGGATTGCAGATAGTCCGCATTGTTTTGCATGATCTCATCCTGGCCGCCCCAGCCGCTGCCAATAATCGCCCCGCACTCCAACGACGAATAAAAGTGCGCGGGCCCAACAAAACTGGATGAAAACGCCATTTCGATCGCCTCCGCGGCTGCGGCAAGCGCCAACCTGGCGAATCTGGGCAAGCGGCGGCTTACCCGCGCGGCAACGCCCTCCAGCGGTGGTTCAGACTCCAGCAAAGCAAAAAAGCGCGCGTGGATCCCCGCCGCCGATTTATCGTGATAACGATAGGCCAGGCGGCTGGCCATGATAGCCTGCCAGTTTTGCTGCACGTTGCCTCCCAGCGCGGTGACGGCACCGTAACCGGTGACCACCACTCGCCTTATTTTCTCCATGCTTATTCTCCTTGCCCCGATGCGAAAGCCTCGTTGCCGCCCAGTGCCAGCCAGAGCTGCATCGTGGCGTTCAGGTAGCGATATTGCAGCGCCGACAGCGAATTTTCGCTGGTCAACACGGCCTCTTGCGCATCCAGCAGCGTTTGCAGCGCGACGGAACCGGCCTGATATTGATGCCGCGCCAACGCCACGGCTTGTCGGCTCATCGCCAGATGCCGCCGCTGGTTGCCGATTTGCCGCTGTGCTTCCAGACGTTGTCGCATGGCGTTGTCCACATCGGCCAGCGCGCGGTAGACCGCATCGCGAAATTGAACCTCCGCCCGCTGCGCCTGCAACGCCGCTTTGTCGCTGGACAAACGCATCTTGCGCCATTCGATAAACGGCAGCGTCAACGTTGCGCCCAGCGAACGCGAAGGTTCACTGAACCACCGGCGGAAAAGCCCGCTGCCGGCATCCAACCCAGCCTCCAGACTCAGCGCCGGATAAAAACTCAATCTGGCCGCCTCCGCACCGGCCAGCGTCGCTCTCAGGCGGCGCTCTGCCGCCTGAACATCCGGCCTGCGCGCAATCACCTTCGCCGGCTGGCGCTGTACGACAGCCACCTCTTCAAGCGGCAACGAACGCCGTTCGCTATAGCGCAGCAGCGGCGATCGCCCGAACAATAACGCCAACGAGTTACGCGCATCTTCCCGCTGTCGCTCCAGCTCATGCAGCTGATTCTCTCGTGCCAACAGACTTTGTCCCGCCTGCAACAGTTCGAATTGGCCAACGTCGCCGGCGGTGTGACGAGCCGTCACCAGCCGCAAAGTTTCACACGCGATCGCCAGCGCCTGTTGCTGATAGGTGACTTGCTGATTCAAATCGGCAATCTGCCAATACCCGCGCGCGGTCGCACCGATCAAGGTCAACGCGGTATTGCGCCGGTCCAACTCCGAGGCGGCGGCCAGCCATTCGGCCTGTTCGCGAATACGTGCCAGCTTGCCCCATAAATCCAGCTCATAGCTCAGAGAAAGCCCCGCACGGTAGCTTTCCTGCGGCGTATCCGTGCTCCGCAACGTTCGGGTATTGCGGCCGCTCAGGCTGGCGGCCAGATCCGGCGTCAAATTGCCCTGCGCTAATCCGGCCTCCAACACGGCCTCGCGCCACTGCAATCCGGCCAGCGCCAGATCCTGATTCGCGATCAGCACGCCATCGATCAGCGCGGACAGTTGCGGATCATTGAAGTTTTCCCACCAGGCGATGCCCGCCCGCAGTGAACCGGAACGTTCATCGACCACACGCCACTGCAGCGGCAGCGACGGTGGCGACCTGGGGTCGATCGGCCGCCATCCGCAGGCGCTCAGCGACAGCATCACCAGCCCGCAAACCAGAAGTCGGCTCATTCTCGCGCCAGCGCCTCCACCGGCTGCAGGCGCGCGGCGGTGCGAGCGGGAAAGAACCCAAACCCGACACCGATCAACGCCGAGAATCCGCAGGCCAGCAGCAACGGCGGCCAGGTAAAGATCATCGTTACCTGCGGCGCCAATCCGCTCAGAGCCCCTTTAACCAGCGCGGCGCAGGCGATCCCCAACACGCCCCCCAGGCTGCAGATCACCACCGCCTCAATTAAAAACTGCCGCATAATGTCCTTCTCAGCGGCGCCCACCGCCAATCGAATGCCGATCTCATGGGTCCGTTCCGTCACCGAGACCAGCATGATGTTCATTACCCCCACGCCGCCCACCAGCAGCGAGATGGCAGCAATCGCGGTAATCAGCAACTGCATGGAGTCTGAGGCACGCTGAATGGATTGCGTCAGCTGATCGTCGGTCAGAGTGAAGAAATCCCGCCGCCCGTGTTCCACCATCAAACGCCGGGTCACCTCCCTCCCCGCCTCTTCCAGCGTCAGTTTTTCATTCACTCGCATCACAATGGATTCCAGCGGCATATCGCCGGCGATGCGACCAGTCAGGGAGGTATAGGGCAGCCAGGCAAGCGGTTGAGAACCGGCATATTGGGCGCCGCGGCGTTGCGCGACGCCGATCACCCGATAAGGCACACCCGTTATCAGCAACACCGCGCCCACCGGATCTTGCCGGGAAGAAAACAGAGCCTGCTTTAACAAGGGATCAATTACCGCCACCGGTGCGCGCTCACTCAGATCCTGCGCAGTAAACAGGCCACCGGAAAGCAGCCGAATGCCCTGCGTGCGGAAATACCCCTCGCCGACGCCCATCACGGCGAGCGGCACCTGCTTGCCTTCGCGCACGGCCGACAGTTGAGTGCTGATAACCGGCGAGATGCTGTCGACGTAAGGCATCTCCGCCAGCAATGCAGCATCGCGCGCGCTCAGCGAACGCGCAAAATCGGGACGCGATTTTTCCCACCCGAGGCCAGGGCGAATCTCCAACGTGCTGGAACCGAGCTGGCTGATTTCCCTGAGAATGCTTTGACGCGTGCCTTCACCGATGGCGATGGCGGAAACAACCGCCGCAATGCCGATGATGATGCCGAGCATCGATAATAATGCCCGGACCCGATGCCCTAATAATGCCCGCCAAGCCATGCCGAGCGCCTCTCGCAGCGCCGCCCAAGGGCTCATGCGTTTCAGCGGCGCAGCCAACGCCAGCGGCCTCTCGAACGCAAAACGCTGTCGGGCGGCATCATGGCAACGATCCGCCACGATCTCGCCGTCGCCGATCTCAATGATCCGCCGTGCCTGCTCGGCGATCCGCCGATCGTGTGTCACGATGACCACGGTATGCCCGATCGCGTTCAGCTCATGCAAAATGGCCATCAACGCCTGACCGCTGGCGCTATCCAGCGCGCCGGTCGGTTCATCGGCCAAAATGATTTCCGCACCGTTCATCAGGGCGCGTGCAATACTGACCCGCTGCTGTTGCCCACCTGAAAGCTGCGCCGGGCGATGACCGCCGCGCTGCGCCAACCCGAGCCGAGTCAACAAATGCGCTGCCCGCTGGCGACGCTCTGCGGCCGGCATGGCGGTATACAGCGCCGGGATCGCCACATTCTCGCCGGCGGTCAGGTAAGGCATCAGATGATAGCGCTGGAAGATAAAGCCGATATGCCGGCTGCGAAGCTGCGCCAGGCGATCGCCGTCGGCTTGCCCAATAGCCACCCCGTTGATGTGCACTTCGCCCTGAGAAGGCTTGTCCAGACAGCCGATAATGTTCATCAGCGTCGATTTTCCAGAACCGGAGGCGCCGACGATAGCGACCATTTCTCCCCGTTGAATGCTCAGGGAAACGCGCTTGAGGACCGCAATTTTCAGCTCTCCGGCTTGAAACTCGCGCGAAACGTTATCCAAAACGATAATGGGATCCGTGCTAGCTGACATGGCCGTCCTCCGCATCAGGCTGCTGCTCCAGCAGCACCCGTTCCCCTGCGTTCAGCCCTTCCAGCACTTCGGCATAGCGACGATCGCGGGTGCCGATACGTACTCGGCGTACCACGGTCTGCTCACCTTCCAACACCTTGACCTGGTAACCCCCTTCATCCAATGCCGCGCCCAGCGCAGCCATCGGCACCCGCACCACTCCCTGTGCGCGTTCGGTAATGATAACTACCTGCGCCGTCATCGAGGTGCGCAGTCGACGTTCGCCATTGGCGACGGCAAACACGCCGTTGTAATACACCGCCGCCGTTTGCTGGCTTGAATTCCTGCCCAGTGGGTCGGTTTCCAGCGCCTCCGCCGGTGCCTGCTGTATCGCGCCCATGGCCCCCTCATATCGGCGGCGGGGATCGGCGGCGACGTAAAACCACAGCGGCTGCCCCGTCTTCACCTGCAAGATGTCATTTTCCGATATGCGGGTATGCACCATCATCGTATCCACGTCTGCCATCACTAAAATGGTCGGCGCGCTTTGCGACGAGACGATGGTTTGCCCTTCTTGGGTGACGATGCCCAGCACCTCGCCGTCGATAGGGGCAGTAATACGGGTAAAAGCCAGATTGGCCTTGGCCGTTTCCTGTGCGACTTCGGCCTGGACGATCTGCGACTCGTTCACTTTCAACTGCGCCAGTTGCGCGTCGCGCTGCGCCTGCGCTTTTTCCAAATCGCTGGCCACGCCGGCGCGGTCGCGCGCTAGCGCCCTTTGCCGCGTCAGCTCCAACTGGTACTGCTTGAGCTGCGCCTGACTCGCCAATTTCTGCGCCTGCGCGCTGCGTAATTCAGCCTGCGACTTGCGCAGTTCGTTAAGTTGCAACGTCGGATCTATCTCGGCCAACAGCTGGCCCTGAGCCACTCTGTCCCCCTGTTTAACATACAGTTTTTTCAGTTGGCCGTTGACCTGCGCGCCAACGTTCACCTGCCGGGCCGGTTTCAAAATGCCGGTAGCCAACACGCTTTTTTCGATGTCGCCGCGATCGACGCGCGCCGTCTGCGGCACTTCGGGCTCAGGGGAGCGATTCAACAAAGATAGCCCGCCCAACAACAGCGTCAGCAAGACAACCATCAGCCATGCCGCTTGTCCCCAGCGTCTCTTTCCAGCCACGTCACCCTGCCTCAGCACAATCATTTGCCCTGGCATCGACGGTGACTTCAGCCACCAGCCTGCCCTGAGACATGCGCAGCACCCGATCGAACAACGGCAACAGCCGCGGGTTATGCGTCACGGTCACCAGGGTTTTACGGTTTTCGCGGCAATGCGCCACCAGAGCCGACATCACAGCCGCCGCAGTCTTTTCATCCAGATTCGCCGTTGGCTCGTCCAGTACCAACACCGGGCAACGGCTATACATGGCGCGTGCCAGCAACAGACGCTGCCGCTGCCCCAGCGACAGCCCGGCATGGCTCTCCCGTACCAGGGCGTTCACGCCGCCCGGCAGCTGCGCTACCGCGTCCGCCAGCCCCAAGCTGCGCAGCGCCTGTTCCACCTGCCGTTGCTGGCCCGGCGCCGACGGCGCGAACAGCGTGATGTTCTGCAACACAGAGGCATTGAACAGAATGTCCTCCTGGCTTTGCAGGAAGAACAGCCGCTGCGCGGCGGCGTTTGCCAGTGTGCGCCCATCCAGACTCAGCTCCCCCTGCTGCGGCGTCAGCAGACAGGCGAGCACCTTCAGCAAGGTGCTCTTGCCCGCGCCGGAACCGCCGCAGATGGCGATGCACTCGCCCCGTTCCAGCGTCAGCGACAGGTCGCGCAAAACCGGTTGGCCGGCGTCGTAAGCGAAGCTCACCCCCCGATACGCCAACTGCACATCAAAATGGTTCACGCTTTCGTCGCCAGACCCGGTACGCAGAGATACGGCAGGAAACAGATCCCGCGCACGTTCATCGATAACGTGCAGTTGGTTTTTCTGCAGGACGGCAAAAAAGATCTTGCTGGTGTAAGAGGTAAAGATTTCGCGCAGAAAACTGTAGGCGAAGAAGGCCCCCAGGCTGAGCTCGCCCCCTTTGAGCAACGGCAACGCCAGCAGCATGAACACCACCATTTCCAGGCTGCCAATCAGTTGATAAATGCTGCCCTTGACCTGCTCATAGATTTTTTGCCGCTGCAGGCAGTTGAACAGCGAACGGGCATATTCGGCGAACCCTTCCTGCCGCTGGCCAGCCAAACCGGCGGACTTGATGGTCGAAAACCCTTGAATGGTTTCCAGAATAAAATCATTCTGCGCCGCCCCTCTCACCTGCAACTGCTGGGTGAAGTGGCGATCGCGATAAATGGCCCAAACGCTGACCGCCCCCATCAGCAGCATGCCGACAACCGGCACCAGCGCCAGCATCGGGCTCAAATAGCTCATCACCGCCAGTGCGATAGCTCCGATGATCCAGTCGGTGCGCAGGCCGTTATCCAGTTCGATTTTCTGGCCGGCGGCCATCTGCCAGCTGGTGAAACGGCTGAAAATCTCGCCGGGCGCGCGCTTGCTGAAGAAATTCAGCGAATTTTCCAACAGGCGGGAAAAGCCGGCGGCGCCGTGCAGCAACACGAAGTTTTTGATAAAACGCTCGGTGATGATGCGCGCCATCAGAGCCAGCGCCGTGGATGCCACAAACGCCAGCAGATAGTAGGCGTAAGGGAATGCGATCTCACCAGCCATGGCGAACACCTGATTGATCGCGCTGGCGACCATCATCGGCATGATGAACAGCGTCAGCGAGATAAGAAACGTCATCGCCGCCAGGCGATAAATGCCGGCGATGCCGGCGGTATCCTTCAGGCTTAAACTGGCGAAAGCGCCCCGTCGGCGGCTCCGCACGGCGGGGGCGGTGGACGGTAAATCGTCGCGATCGAGCACCAATGCGTAGCCGCTGATTTCCGCTTTCAGGGCGGCGTAGGGCAGCAGCTGTTGCCCCAACGCCGGATTCATTACGCAGACGTAACCGCCCTGACGATATGCCAGCAGTACATAGTGGCCCGCGCCGTAATGCAGAATCGCCGGTAAAGGCAGCGCCGCCAGATCCCGGTGCTCGAACGCCACCGGATAAGCCGGCAACGCCAGCTCCCCTAAAATGGCGCACAGCGTCGCCAGCGAAGTGCCGTGTTGCGAAGCGGGGTAACGCTCACGCAGTTCCGTCAATGGCACGCGAACGCCCTGCGTTTCCGCCAGCATGGCGATGCAGGCCAGCCCGCACTCATTGATTTCGTTCTGCAAGACCGGCGTAGGGAGGGTGTTTTCCATGCGTAGTGATATCCCTGACTTATTCGTTGATAAAAAATAAAGAGTGCGAATGCCACAGCAGCCAATCATCCGCATGTCGCCGCAGGGTGCGCTCGACGATTTCCGGCACGGCGCAGCCGACCTGCTCCGTGGCAATCGGTTCCTCTATGTGAATACGAACGCCGCGATCGTAATAAAGCGAATAGCACACCACCCGAGCCCGCATCGCCCGGGATAATCGAACGATGCCGCTGTGCAAATGCGCCGGCCGGTTGAACAAACGGCAAGCCAGTTTGGCCGAGGCGTCCCGGGTGCTGTTCAAGGTGTAATCCGGCGTGATGTCCGGGAAGAGGATGATATTGCGCCGATGCTCCGTCGCCTCCAGCAGCACCTGCGACAAGGTGCTGGCAATATGCCGGGGATCGTCGTGAATTGAGCAATAGTCTAGCCGCTGCCGCCATTCCCCCTCAGGCGCTCGCCGCGCCAACGTCTGCGCGTCGCCGGAAACGATCACCGTTGCCCGCCCGGGATAAACGCCCGCGCCGACCAGCGTCGCCAACACGTCGGAAACCGTGTGCATCGGCGCCAACAACACCGGCACCCCGGCGCGATGCAGCGGCTCCACCACCTGATTGAGCTGTGAAGTGCACTGCGCCAAATGTTCCATCAACGCGGCGTTGCGGGCCTGAAGCGCCGCCAAATCCAGCCACTGCCGCCGCTGCATTAGCCAGGCGAAGTCCAGCTTGCCCTCCCCCAGCAGGCTTTGGCGATTCGCTTCAGCGACCGCTTGCCGGTGGCGAAAACGGCGTTGCTGCAGACCCCACCTCAACCGCCTCTGCATCTTTAGCCACAGGCGATAATCCATGCGGCGCAGCAGAGCGCACGTCAGACTCCGGCTCACCCCGGTGCGGACAGCCGAGAGACGCGCCACGGCGTCCAGGCCGTTACGCCAGGCCAGATAGCCTCGAACCGCGAGCAGGCGCATCAGGGGGCCAGCGGCTTATCGTGCTGCAACAGCGACAGCAGTTGCTGGCTGAAAGCGGAAAACTCGCGGTCTTGCAACGCCAGCCATTTGCGATTAACGATAAAGCTGGGGGTCGCATTGACCTGGTAATAGCGACTTACCGCCGTCATATACGCCAACAGTTCCTTGACCCGCTCTGAATCTCTGGCCCGCTGATAAGCGGCCTCGTCGATGCCGTTGGCCTCCAACCAGGCGCTGAGCTGCTTTTCATCCGCCAGATTGAGGTTTTCTTTGATAATGGCGCGGTAAGCGGCGGGACGATGCTGCGCCTCGATCCCCATGACCGTCAGGGTGGCGAAGAGGGGCGCAAAGGCCGCCATGCCGGCGTGATCGTCGTCGCTGAGATGCAAACGCACCAATTTGGCACCCGCTGGTAAACGTTTTTCCAGCTCGGCCACGCCGCTCTCATTGACTTCACAATAATGACAGGCGTAAGAGAACACTTCGACAATCGTATTGTCGTCTTGCAACGGGCTTTGCTCGACTTTTTCCGAAGAGAGAAAACTCAGGCTTTCCGCCGCCGGCGAGGCCATAACATAATGCTGGAAATAAAGCGCGGTCAAAAAAGAAGAGGCGAAAATAATAACGAGCGTGTAGCTGATAAAAAGCAAGGGACGTTTATACATAACGGACGCATCCTGCGCATTAATTAATATTCACTTGACAGAGTGAACGTGTGTAAAAAAATTAACACCGTAAATAATAAAAAGCTAAAGACGACTGCTTCGCCCGATATCAGGCGGGACAGCGCGAACGCTGCCCGCCTGCCC
This sequence comes from Serratia sp. CY71090, assembly GCF_052166845.1. Classification (NCBI taxonomy): domain Bacteria; kingdom Pseudomonadati; phylum Pseudomonadota; class Gammaproteobacteria; order Enterobacterales; family Yersiniaceae; genus Serratia; species Serratia sp. CY71090. The sequence continues at coordinate 138,895 of NZ_JBJNOA010000009.1, forward strand.
ACCGTTCATCCAAATGCAGGCGGTCTACCCACCTCAGCTTGGCGTGGTTGGATTAGTCGGGCAGCTCGCAGCAGGTGCCGGCGTATAATACTTTTGCACACCGCCGAACTTATCCGCGCAGGTTTTCACCAGGTTACAGGTTCTGTTGCTGCCGGTTCCCACCCAAGCAAATTCCTTGGAACAAACGAAAGTACCGCCGACGATGTTTTCCGCTTCAGACAGATTGATTTTCTTCATTACAATATCCTTATATATATTAAAATATAAACACACTACCCATCACTCTGCCGGTAAGACAGAGTAATTCTTCAATACATTGAAAAACATTTAATTGATAACAATGAGAGCGCTGCGGGAAAAAGAATAGCCCTCTCGCACAAGCAGATCAATACAATTATTTACACTACGCCGCAGGCTTAGTGGAAGAAGTAACGCTTGATATAAGGACTATTCTAATTTAATTGCTTATAAAAACATGAAAGTTAATTCCACCCCAGGAATAGCCATGATTTATTTGAAGGATAATTCTCAGCTTAAGAGGTAATTAACCAAGAAAATTTCAGATCCGACCAGTTAGCCGGCGCTGGAAACAGGCTGAAAAGATTGCTTCCTGCCGCGCCGGACTTACACTGGGCAACAGGACTCTCACTCTAAGGATGCCCATGCTCGCCACTCACGAATACGCCAACGACCTGATTCTGTTTGCCCTGATTGTCGACTGCGGCTCGTTCAGCAAGGCCGCGGAGAGCGCCGGCATCACCAGCTCGGTGGTCAGCAAACGCATCGGGCGGCTGGAAAAATCGCTGGGTGCCCGCCTGCTGTACCGCACCACCCGCAGCCTGACGCTGACCGAAAGCGGCCAGGCGCTCTACCAGCAGGCCAAAGAGATCGGCGCCAAAGTGCAGGAGGCGCTGTACGCCGTCAGCGAAAAGAGCGAAGAGTTGACCGGCACCATCCGTATGTCGGTGCCGACCATTTCGGGCGAGCTGTTGCTGAGCGAAAGCGTGGCGGAATTTTGCGCCCTGCATCCCAGCCTGAAGGTCGAAATGCGGCTGGAAAACCGCTTCGTCGATCTGGTGGAAGAAGGCATCGATCTGGCGATCCGGACCGGCACCATGCCGGATTCCAGCCTGATTGCCCGGCCGATCTTCGATTCCCGCTGGGTGATCGTCTGCTCGCCGGGCTACCTGGAAAGCCACCCGGAACCGCGCAACGCCGACGATCTGCTGAGCCACAACTGCCTGACCTACACCTACCAGGAGAGCGGCACCGCCAACTGGCTGATGAAGCGGCCGGGGCGCAACGACATCTACGAGCTGCAGGTTAACGGCAACCTGTCGGCCAACAATGCGCGGGCGATCCGCAAAGCGGTGATCGGTGGCCACGGCATCGCCATGGTGCCGCGCTGCATGGTGTATGAAGATTTGCAGGACGGTAAACTGACGGAGATCCTGGCCGGCCACTGCGGCAAAGTGCTGGGCATTTACGCCGTTTATCCTTACACCCGCAATCTGCCGTTAAAAACCCGTCTGCTGATCGAACATATCATCGGTTCCTACCAAAATATCAGCCATTATTTTTGAGTTCCCTGCTCTGATTATTTCCCTGCGGCCGTAAAAAGACGCGGGGATTACCGCATTTTTGGACATGAACTATTGAACATTACCGCTTAATTAATGTGAACTCACGCATTCATCACACAAAAACTCTTCCTATCAAACTGATTTTAAAGCAGTTAGCTTAACGCCTCCTGCCGGCCAGTTTCCCTCCGCCGGCGCCGTTCGCCGATGTTAAAAAATTACCGCATGGCATCGTCGCCAACGTTGTGATTAGAATGAAAATGTTGCAGCAATTAACCTTTCAGCTACATATCTCTGCCCATAAAAATAATAACCCTGAGGATCTTATGCCCCTGCTTTTCAGTATTGCGCCCATCGTCCTGCTGATTTGGATGATGACCAAAAGGAATGGCGTGCCCTCTTATCTCGCCCTGCCGCTGACGGCCGCCGTGGTGTATGTCGTACAGCTCCTGTGGTTCGATGCCTCGCTGCGGCTGCTGCATGCCAATATCATCACCGCGCTGGTGTCGACGCTGACGCCGATCACCATCATTGCCGGCGCCATCCTGCTCAACAAACTGATGCAGGTAAGCGGCGCGGAGAACGTGGTGCGCCGCTGGCTGGAAACCATCAGCCCCAATCCCGTGGCCCAGTTGATGATTATCGGCTGGGCGTTCGCCTTTATGATCGAGGGCGCCAGCGGCTTCGGCACCCCGGCCGCCATCGCCGCGCCGATTCTGGTCGGGCTGGGCTTCAACCCGCTGCGCGTCGCCCTGCTGACGCTGGTGATGAACTCGGTACCGGTCTCCTTCGGCGCCGTGGGCACCCCTACCTGGTTCGGCTTTGCCAATCTCGGCCTGTCGGACGCCAGCCTGCTGGAGATCGGCCGGCAAACCGCGCTGATCCACTTCGTCGCCGGCTTCGTCATTCCTCTGCTGGCGCTGCGCTTTATCGTTTCCTGGCAGGATATCCGCCGCAACCTGCCGTTTATCCTGCTCAGCGTGCTGAGCTGCACCCTGCCCTATCTGTTGCTGGCCCAGGTGAACTATGAATTCCCGGCGCTGGTCGGCGGTGCAATCGGCCTGGCGCTGTCGGTGCTGCTGGCGCGCGGCGGTATCGGCCTCGCCCGCGGCGACAAACCGCAGAGCGCCGGGCAGGCGGTGCCGTTCATGCAGGTGGTCAAGGCCATGACCCCGACCCTGCTGCTGATTGCTATTCTGATAGTGACGCGCGTCCACCAGCTGGGCCTTAAAGCGCTGCTCAACAACACCGCGCTGCTGTGGCGGGAAAACCTCGGCTGGCTCGGGGAGCTGTGCATCAGCCGGGCGCTGATCGTCGAACTGCAGCAGGTGCTGGGCACCACCGCCGCCGCCGGCTACAAAACGCTGTATGTCCCGGCGCTGATCCCGTTCCTGTTGGTGGTGCTGCTGTGCATTCCGTTGTTCCGTCTGAATGGCGGCCAGATGCGGCAAATGTTTAGCGAAACCGGCGGGCGCATCGCGCGGCCCTTTATCGCCCTGTTCGGCGCGTTGGTGATGGTCAACCTGATGATGCAGGGCGGCGACAACGCGCCGGTGATCCTGATCGGTAAAGCGCTGGCGGCGCTGACCGGCGACAGCTGGCTGCTGTTCTCGTCGTTCCTCGGCGCGCTGGGCTCGTTCTTCTCCGGCTCCAATACCGTTTCGAACCTGACGTTCGGCGGCATTCAGCAGTCGATCGCCCAGAGCAGCGGTCTTGACGTCAACCTGACGCTGGCCTTGCAGTCCGTCGGCGGCGCCATGGGCAACATGGTGTGCCTGAACAACATTATCGCGGTCTGTTCGATCCTCGGGATCGGCAACGCCGAAGGCAAAATCATCAGAAAGACCGTACTGCCGATGCTGGCGTACGGCGGGATCGCCGCCGCCATGGCAGCGCTCCTCACGCTCTGACTGAACACTCGTTATCGCAAGCAAGACAAGAAGGTAAACACTATGATCATCTCCGCGTCAACCGACTACCGGGCCGCCGCCCAGGCCAAACTGCCGCCGTTTCTGTTTCACTACATCGACGGCGGGGCCTACGCGGAGCATACGCTGAAGCGCAATACCGCGGATCTGGCCGATATTGCCTTGCGCCAGCGCGTGCTGCGCAATATGTCCGAACTCAGCCTGGAGACCACGCTGTTCGGCGAGCAGCTGGCGATGCCGGTGGCGCTGGGGCCGGTGGGGCTGACCGGCATGTACGCCCGCCGCGGCGAAGTGCAGGCCGCGCGCGCTGCGGCCAAAAAAGGCATTCCGTTCACGCTGTCCACCGTGTCGGTCTGCCCGATCGAAGAGGTGGCGCCGGCGATCGATCGGCCGATGTGGTTCCAGCTCTACGTGCTCAAAGATCGCGGTTTTATGCGCAACGCGCTGGAGCGCGCCAAGGCCGCCGGCGTGAAAACGCTGGTGTTCACCGTCGACATGCCGGTGCCGGGCGCCCGTTATCGCGACGCCCATTCGGGGATGAGTGGCCCTAACGCCGCCCTGCGCCGCGTGCTGCAGGCGTTTACCCATCCGCAGTGGGCCTGGGATGTCGGCCTGTTCGGCAAGCCGCACGATCTGGGCAACGTCTCGGCCTACCGCGGCAAACCAACCAGCCTGGAAGACTACATCGGCTGGCTGGGCGCCAACTTCGATCCGTCGATTTCCTGGAAAGATCTGGAGTGGATCCGCGAATTCTGGGACGGCCCGATGATCATCAAAGGCATTCTGGATCCGGAAGACGCCAAAGATGCGGTGCGCTTCGGCGCCGACGGCATCATCGTCTCCAACCACGGCGGCCGCCAACTGGACGGCGTGCTGTCGACCGCGCGCGCCATGCCGGCGATCGCCGACGCGGTGAAAGGCGACATCACCCTGCTGGCCGACTCCGGCATCCGCAGCGGCCTGGACGTGGTGCGCATGATCGCGCTGGGCGCCGACAGCGTGCTGCTGGGGCGCGCCTTCGTCTATGCGCTGGCGGCGGCCGGCGAAGCCGGGGTGGCTAACTTGCTGGATCTGATCGACAAAGAGATGCGCGTCGCCATGACGCTCACCGGCGCGAAAACCATTGCGGAGATCAACGCCGGATCGCTGGTCAGAAACGCCTGAATCAAAGCGGCTGTACCCCTTCCGGGTAGGCGTTGTAGCTCATCTTGCTGATAAACGCCCCGGCCGGTGACACCAACACCCGGCCGGCGGCGTCCAACCCGAGGAAGGTGCCGGTGCAGCGCCCGGAGATAAAGTCGAAGAAGAACACCGAGCACACCGGGATAATCTTTTCCCGGAAGGTGAACAGGAACATCTCGTCCTCAAACTTGTAGTAAGTGGCGTAGTCCATGTCGCCGTGGCCGAATTGTTCGCCGCGCAGGTTTTGCCAGGCATAGCGCTCGGTGTTGACGTAGAAGTGTTCGTAATAGTGGTTGGGGCTGTAGACATTCAGCGTGCGATAACCGATCAGCTCGCGGGTAAGATGCGGCGCGACGCCGCCCGGCGTGACGCCGTCAATCTGCCCAACGTGGAAGCTTTGCTTAAGGCGAGATCCCTTTTCCACCGTTTGCTCGGGCAGCAACGTGCTGCGCACCAGCAGCGCCCGGCCGCTGTCGCGGTTGAGCACCAGCGTCAGGCATTCGTTGCCCGGCGACTGCAGCGGAATATTGAAGAAATAGCGGGCGGCGGAGGTTTGCACCTCTTCGTAAGCGTCCTCGCCGCTCTCCCCGCCCCAGGCCCACAGCACCCGCTGCCGATCGGCGCTGAAACGCAGCGTGATTTCCCCGCCGTCTTCAAAGGCGATCTGCAACGTTTTGCCGCGCCAGTCCTGAGTGCCCGGCAGCCGGTTGGTGTCGATGCCGCGCGCGAAATCGTCGTAATTCTTCCAGTCCGGTTCGGCATTTTGATTCAGTACGGATGGTTCTGCTGACATCTTCGCTCTCCTTGATTGAATGGGATGAAAACCGCCTCAGACGTCGGCGACGCCCGCCGGTTTCACCGCTCGGCGGTTCGCCACGGCAGGGGCGGTTTCATCGAGAAAACAACTCAGTACGCCGGCGCACACGGCGCCGGCGGCCGCCAGCCACATCACGCTGACCAGCCCGTAGCGATCGGCGATCAGCCCGGCGATAAACGGCGCCAGGCAGCCGCCAACCACCTCGCCAATTCCCATCACCAGCCCCAACGCGGTCGCGATGCGCGCCGGCGACACCGTTTCAGACGGGATGGTGGCCATAAACAACGTGAAACAGCCAAGGCCGGTATAAGACAGGAACACCAGCACGCCCAGTAGCCACGGGTTATCGACGTAGCTCAAAAACAGCGGGCAGCACACCGCCAGCAGCGAAAAGAAGATCAGCGTCGGCTTGCGGCCGAAGCGATCGGAAATCGCCGGCACCGCCACGCCCCAAAACACCCAGGCGGCGCCGATGGCGCTCATGATGCCGCCCATCGTGCCTTCGCCGAAACCGCGGTCGGTCACCAAAAAGTTGGGGGTGAAGGTAATGATGATCATGAACCAGGTGACGAACACACAGGAGATCAGAATGCACAGCGCCACGTTCTTGATTTTGAATAACTCGCCGTAAGCACCTTTGTTCGCCGCCTTGTCGGCCGCCGGCGCGGCGCTGAAAGCGGGATCCTTTTTGCCGTTCACATAGCGATAGATCAGCCACGCCAGAATGATGCCCGGCACGGCGGTCAGGTGAAACGCCATGCTCCAGCCCCACTTCTGCGCCAGATAGATGATCAGCGGCGGCGCGATAATACCGCCCAACAATCCCGGCGCCGCGCCCTGGATCAACCCCATGTTGAAACCGCGGCGCTGCGGCTGCGATTTTTCCACCATCAACGACTGTGCGATCGGCAATACCGGCCCTTCGGCGATCCCCATCAACGCCCGGAAGATCAATAGCATGGCAAAGCCGCTGACCAACCCCGACAGCGCGGAGAACAGCGAAAACACCAGGATCGACAGGATCAGCATCGGTTTACGGATATTAAAACGATCGGCTATCGCCCCCAGCCCGGCGCCAGACAGCGCCCAGGTTAACGCCAGCACCGCCGACAGGGTGCCGAGATGCACGTTGCTGAGCTTGAGGTCGGCGGCAATCATCGGAAACAGAAACGAGATGGTCAGACGATCGACGAACACGCAGCCGAAAACGAAAAATAAAATAATCAGCAACCGGTTCTCTTCACTTAATGCGCTGCGAGGCTCTGGCGATGTATTCATAGCGTCATGTGTCCATAAGTTAACTTATGAATGGCAAGCCGCCATGGCATAAGTGTGTTAAGCGCACGGCCAAGAGAGAAATTGGCCCTCCGTCACGACAACAACTCATTAACATGTTAATGACATAAAATTATCGTAAGCCGGCGGTCTGTCAACCGGCGCTTTCTTAGAGACGAATGAAGTTTTTGTTCGGTACTATTTTAAAATCGCATTATCACAAAAAGATATTTTACCTCTCTGTTTTTACAGAAAATAAAATAATAACGGGTATTTTTCTTCGGTTAAAAACGCCTATTTCCACGCCATTTGCGAATAATCTCAACGATCACTCTTCAGGCTTATTAATTTTTTACCCGTATTGAATGAACGCTGGGGAATATTCAGTTTGACTTTTATCTATTGAATCATTTCGTTTTATTTTATTGCCGCACAACAAACTAACTCTTATGAGGGAAAGGCCATTGGCAAAGTTACATAATTTCATCTGGACAATAGCAAAAGCGCAGAGCGTGACGTAAATCACGGCAATCATGCCGTATCCTGCAAGGTAATTATGCTCGCAACAGCAATTATCTATTGCGATTAGGGCTGTTTATATCAATTAATCGTCATGCAACACTTCGTGCCATCGTTCGACACCGCGCCGCAAGGCCTGAGACGGAGTGACACATGAGCATCGAAAGACTAACCCGGGAGCCGCTTTCCATCGGTATTGAGCTGCCGTTGGACAATGATTGGTCCACCAGTGGGCAGCTGAAACGCCAGCAGGACGGGCGGCCGTTCGGCGTGCCGGACATGAGTGAACACGCTGCGCGCATCAAGCTGGCCGATGAGCTCGGCTTTCGCGCCGCCTGGGTTCGTGACGTGCCGCTGTACGATCCTGACTTCGGCGACGCCGCGCAGGTGTTTGAGACCTTTACCTACCTCGGCTACCTGTCCAGCCTGACGCGCAATATTCTACTGGGCACCGCGGCCGTGGTGCTGCCGCTGCGCCAGCCTTGGCTGGTGCGCAAAGCGGCTTCCACGCTGCAAACGCTGAGCGGCGATCGTCTGCTGCTCGGCGTCGCCAGCGGCGATCGCCCCGTGGAGTACCCGCTGTTCGGCGCCGATTACGCCGCGCGCGGTGAAAACTTCCGCACCAGCGTCGGCATTCTCAAAGGTGAAGCCGACAGCGCGCTCCAGCCCGGATTGCGCCTGCTGCCGGCCACGCCGCCGCCGCCGCTGCTGGTCGCCGGGCTGGCGCAACAAACGCCCGAGTGGGTGGGCAAAAATATGGATGGCTGGCTGTCGTATCCCGGCACGCCTGCAGACCACGTTTCGCGAGTCAAACTCTGGCGTAACGTAGCCGGTGACAAGCCCTACGTCAGCTTTATTCATCTCGACCTCACCGATAACGCCGACGCGCCGATTCAGCGCCATCGCTTCGGCATAAAGAGCGGCCGCAATGGATTGATTCAGGAACTGAGCGCCATGCGTGACGCCGGGGTCAACCACATCGGCCTGCATTTCCGCCGCAACCAGCGGCCGCTGGAAGAGACGATGCAGGAGATCGGTCAACTGGTGTTGCCGGAATTCCATCGCGCCTGACGCCCGCTTTAGCCCGCTATTCCGACCTGAGCGGGTCTTTGCCCCGTTACCGGGGCTTTTTTATTTCCGCCGCTGCTAGTTCATAACAACTCAGTCTAATCCCTGCGGCCAAACGGCGGCATGATGACGGGGCAACGAACCACCATGAGGAATGAGCAATGACGGCAAAACTGACAGAAGCGGGCTTTTGGCGCAAAACCGCCGACTCTTCATCGCTGCGCGAGCCGCGCGTGCTGATCCGGGTCTACGTCGATGAAGGCGAGATTGACCGCGCCATCGCATTTTACGAGCGGCTGCACGGCGTGGAAGCGGATATGCGTTTCGACTTTCCCGAACATCGGTTGGTGCTGGCGGCAGTAGGGCCGTTTCTGATCCTGGAGGGCTCGGAAGAAAGCCTGCGTCCTTTCCGCAGCACCGTCGGCACGTTGCTGGTCGATGACATTTATCCTTACCACGAGCGGCTGCTGGCCGCCGGGGCCGATATCTTCTTTGGCCCGGTGGAAGTGCCCACCGGCGCCTGTTTCAATGCGCGCCTGCCGGACGGCACGATTATCGAATACGTGCATCACCGGCCGCGCGCGGACGAATAAGCCGCCTCAAGGGAGCGCCGGCGTCATGGCGTAACCGCGCAGATCCTTGCGCAGGCTGACCATGTACAACACGATCACCGCCGAGAACGGCAGGCCGCACAGCACCACCGCGGTCTGCATCGCGCTGAAACTGCCGGCGTACAGCAACCCGGCGCAGATCAACGTGGTGACCGCCGCCCAAAATACCCGCAGCCAGGCCGGCGCGTCATCGTGGGCGGAACCGCCCTGGCAGGAGAGGTTCGCTATCATCAGCGTGCCGGAATCAACCGGCGTCAGGAACAGCACGAAACTGATCGCTACCACAAAACCGGCGGTCAGCTGGGTATAGGGCAGGTATTCGAACAGCTTGAACACCGCCATCGGCGGATCGCTTTGCGCCACCTGCCCGAGGATCGCCTGCCCGCCTTCCAACACCAGGCTGATGGCGGTATTGCCGAAGATCGACAGCCACGCCAGCGTGAAGCCCAGCGGGATCAGCAACACGCCGAAGATCAATTCACGAATGGTGCGCCCTTTGGAAATGCGCGCGATGAACAGCCCGACAAACGGCGCCCACGCCACCCACCAGGCCCAATAGAACAACGTCCAGGCGCCCTGCCACTGGCGCGCCTTGCCGTACAGATACATATCGAAGCTGCGGCTGACCAGCGAAGTGAGATAATCGCCGAGGTTCTGCAACATGCCGTTGAGCAGATTCAGCGTCGGGCCGGCCAGAAACACGAACAGCAGCAACAGGCACAGGAAGCCGACGTTGATGTTCGACAGCATCGCAATGCCCTTCTCGACGCCAGTGACCGCCGCCAGCGTGGCCACCACCATCATCACCACGATCAGCGCCAGCAGCACGCCGGTGCTTTGCGGAATATCGAACAGATAAAACAGCCCCGAGTTAACCAGCAGCGCGCCGATCCCCAGGTTGGTTACCATCGAAATCACCGTCACCAGAATACCGAAGCTGTCCACCAGATGGCCGGCGCCGCCGTGGGTGCGCTCGCCGAAGATCGGGTATAACGCAGAGCGCAGCGCCAACGGCAGGCCGCGGCAATAGGCGAAATAGGCCAGCGCGGTGGCGATCAGCGCATACAGCGCCCAGCCGTGCAGCCCCCAATGCAAAAAGGTCAGCGCCATCGCCTGCCGCGCCGCCTGCACGGTGCCGCCGCTGCCTTCCGGTGGCGACAAAAAATGATCCAGCGGTTCATAGGCGCCGTAGTACACCAGCGCAATGCCGATGCCCGACGAGAACAGCATCGCCACCCACGAGGGATAGCTGAACTGCGGCGGTTCGTCATCCTGGCTGAGGCGAATATGGCCGAAGCGCGACAGCGCCAGCCAGAAGACGAACACCATGCAGGCGACCATCAACAGCATGTAGTACCAGCCGAACACGTCGGCGACCCAACTTTGCGCGACGTTCAACCACTGTTTGCTGGCGGCGGGAAACAGCACGACCAGCGATCCCAGCAGCAGGATCACCGCCGCCGAGCCGAAAAATACCGGGACATTCAATCTGACAGGTTCTTCGTCAAGCGATGGAGGAGTTTTTGTTGTCATTGGCAGGCTTCCATGATGCGAAAGACAGACGATTTAAATGCAACTTTTAATTAACATTTTATCGCCATTTATTTGACATTTTCGCAGCATATAGAGTATTGATTGACCGTTCAATCAATCAAATCCAAAGTGTGATTGGCCTATCAGTTGAGGAAAATATGTACCGAAGAGACATTCCGGAGCAGCGTAAGGAGCAGTTGATTAACGCCGCCTTCGAGACCATAAACGTCGTCGGGCTGGCCGGCGTCACCCTGTCTCAGGTCGCGAAAGAAGCCGGGCTGTCGACCGGCATCGTCAGCCACTATTTTGGCGATAAAGAGGGGTTGCTGAGCGCCACCATGCGCAAGATCCTGCGCGATCTGCGCGACGCGGTGGCCGAGTGCCGCGCGCAAGCGGCGAGCGACAGCCAGTCACAGCTGTTCGCCATTATCCAGGGCAACTTCCACCCCAGCCAAACCAACGCCGTGTCCATGCGCGCCTGGCTCGACTTCTGGGCCGCCAGCATGCACCAACCGGTGCTGCGCCGCCTGCAGCGCGCCAACGATCGGCGGCTCTATTCCAATATTTGCTGCCAATTCCGCCGCGAGCTGCCGCTGCAGCAGGCGCGCGACGCGGCGCGCGGGCTGGCGGCGATGATCGATGGGCTTTGGCTGCGCGGCAGCCTGGCCGGCGACGAGACCGACCTAAAGCGGGACTGCCGCATCGCCTGCGACTACGTGGCGCAGCGGCTCAACGCCGCTCAGCCTCTGAGGTGAACGTGAACGGCTCCGTCAGTGCGGTTCCTGCTCTTCGCTGTACTGAGTTTGCCACATGGCGGCGTAGCGGCCGTTCGCGGCCAGCAACGCCTCGTGCCCCCCGCGCTCGACGATCTCCCCCGCCTCCAGCACGATAATTTCATCGGCATCCACCACGGTGGAGAGCCGATGAGCGATCACCAGCGTGGTGTGATTGCGGCTCACCTCGCGCAGGTGCCCCTGGATTTCGCGCTCGGTCTGGGTATCCAGCGCGCTGGTCGCCTCGTCAAACACCAGGATGGCCGGATTTTTCAGAATGGTGCGCGCAATCGCCACCCGCTGCTTTTCCCCGCCCGACAGCTTCAGCCCGCGCTCGCCCACCCGGGTGTCGTAACCGTCGGGCAGACCGACGATAAAATCATGGATATGCGCCAGCCGCGCCGCCCGCTCGATTTCTTCATCGCTGGAGCCGGTTTTGCCGTAACCGATGTTATAACGCAACGTATCGTTGAACAGCACCGTATCCTGCGGCACGATGCCGATCGCCTGCCGCAGGCTGGCCTGGGTCAGTTGGCGAATGTCCTGGCCGTCGAGGGTAATGGCGCCCCCCTGCACGTCGTAAAAGCGAAACAGCAGGCGCGACAGCGTGGACTTGCCCGCGCCGGAGGCGCCGACCACCGCCACCGTGTGGCCCGCCGGAATGGTAAAGCTCACCTGCTTGAGGATCGGCCGGCGCGTGTCGTAACCGAAGCTGACCGCGTCGAACCTCACTTCGCCGCGATCGAGGCGCAGCGGCTGCGCATCCGGGCTATCGACGATCTCACGCGGTTCCTGCAGCAGATCGAACATGTTCTCCATGTCGATCAGCGCCTGGCGCACCTCGGAATAAATAAAGCCGAAGAAGTTCAGCGGCTGATACAGCTGCAGCAGATAGGCGTTGACCAGCACGAAGTCGCCGACCGTCATCGTCCCCTGCGTAATGCCCCGCGCCGCCATGGTCATCATCACGATCAGTCCGATCGAAATAATGGCGGTTTGCCCCAGGTTGATCGCCGTAAAACTGAATTGGTTCTTGATGGCGGCGTATTCGTACAGCCGGCGCGACAGGTCGAAACGCTCGGCCTCGAACTCTTCATTGCCGAAGTACTTCACGGTCTCATAGTTCAGCAGGCTGTCGATGGATTTGCTGTTGGCGTCGGCGTTGGCCTTGTTGAGCTCGCGGCGAAAGCGGGTGCGCCAGCTGACCGCCAGCACGGTGAACAGGATGTAGCAACCGACCGTCGTCAGGATCGCCAGCGCGAACCAGCCGTTCAGCATATGCCACATGATCGCCGTGACCAGCGAGAGCTCGAACAGGATCGGCACGATGGAGAACAGCAGCCGCGACAGCACCGTGGACACCGCCTGAGTACCGCGCTCGATGGACAACGACAATCCGCCGGTCTGGCGCTCCAGATGGAAACGCAGGCTCAGCGCATGCAGCTGGCGGAACACCCGCACGCCCAACAGGCGCGTGGCGTTCTGGCTGACGTGAATAAACATCACGTTGCGCAGTTCCTCAAACAGCGCGCCGCCCACCCGCGCCACGCCGTAGGCGACGATCAGCCCCAGCGGCACCGCCAGCATTTTCGCCGTCTCGCCGCTCAGTGCATCAACCATCGCTTTGTAGGCCAGCGGCACCAGCGTGGTGCTGACCTTGGCCGCCACCATGAATACGAAGGCCACCACCAGATACCAACGCAGCCGCGGGTTATCTTTCGGCCACAGATAGGGCAGCAGGAATTTCAGCAAACGGGAACGATCCATCATGTAATATTCATCTTCTCGGTCGGGATCGCGGCGCACAGCCGCGCGGGGGTTATGAGTTTGGCCTGGCCGGCGGCGAACGCCGCACCATTCCCTTTTCCTGCAGCGATAACTCAGCATCATCCGTCAGGAGAAGCGGCGGCGGCTCGGGCAAAGTTCAGGCATGGAGGAGACAATCACATGACCCAGACGTATGCAAAGCGCTTTGCGCTGGTCTTTGACTATATCGACCGCCACCTGGACGAGGCGCTCACCGTCGAAAAACTGAGCGAAGTGGCCCACTTTTCGCGCTTTCACTTTCAACGCCAGTTTAGCGCGTATTGTGGCATCTCGGTGTGGCGTTATATCCAGTGGATGAGGCTCAAACGCGCCTCGTACCGCCTGGCGTATAACCCGCTGGAGCCGGTGATTGACATCGCGCTGGACGCCGGTTTTCAAAACCCGGAGTCCTTCAGCCGCGCCTTCAAACAGGCGTTCAGCCAAACGCCAAGCCAGTTTCGCAAACGGCCGGCCTGGATCGATTGGCAACAACGCTTTCCCGAGCCGAAACACAAAAGGAAACAACCCATGAAGGTAGACATTGTCGACTTCCCGGCCACGCCGGTGGCGATGATCGAACATCGCGGCCCGTCCGCGCTGGTCAACGAAACCGCCGCACGCTTTATCGAGTGGCGCAAAATCAGCGGCCTGTCGCCGGTCAGAAGCAGCCGCACTTACGGTATCGCGCCGCACGATCCGGCCACCACCGAAGCGCAGGACTTCCGCTTCTTCATTTGCGGCGAGGTCACTACGCCGATCCCGGAGGACAACGCCTTCGGCGTGGTGAACGGCACGCTGCCGGCCGGGCGCTGCGCGGTGCTGCGCCATCTCGGATCGCTGGATGGGCTCTCGGAAAGCGCCCGCTATCTTTACAGCGAGTGGTTGCCGGCCAGCGGCGAGGAGCTGCGCGATTTTCCGCTCTATTTCCACTACCACAACTTCGTGCACGAGGTGGCGGAATATGAACTGGTGACCGATCTTTATCTGCCGCTGAAATAGCTGACATCCGGCTCCGCAAGGAGCCGGATTGACGTTAACAGGACGGCGACGATCCCTGCGGCGGCAGATAGCGCTGCGGATCGAGCGCGGTGGCGCGATAGCGGATCTGGAAATGCAGGAACACCGAATCGGTGCCGGTGCTGCCCATGGTGCCAATCTTCTGCCCCGCTTTCACATCCTGGCCGTTGCGCACCAACGTAGTGTCGTTGTGCGCGTAGGCGGTAATAAAGTCTTCGCCATGCTTAATCATGATCAGGTTGCCGTAGCCGCGCAGTTGGTTGCCGACGTACACCACTTTGCCCTTGGCGGAAGCATAGATCGGCTGGCCGCGTTTACCGGCGATGTCGATGCCCTTGTTGCCGCCATCGGCATTGGAGTACGCCTGCACGATCCGGCCGCTGGTCGGCCAGCGCCAGCAACGTGCGGCGCCCGGCGGCGGCGTTTGCTTGGCGATCGCGGAGGAAGAAGTTTTACGGCGCGTGGCGGCGGTTTTGGTCGGCGCGCTGCCGCTCAGCCGCAGCTTTTGCCCCACTTCCAGGCTATAAGGAGGGCGTATCTTGTTGATTCTGGCCAGATCGCTGACTTCGCTGTCGGTGATCCAGGCGATGTAATACAGCGTATCGCCCCGTTTGACGGTGTAGGACTTGCCGGTGTAGCTGCCCTTCGGCAGTTTGTCGTAGTCGCGGTTGTAGGTGTTTTTACCCGAACATCCGGCCAACAGCAGCCCCAATGTCAGACACACCGCGATGCGGCGCCACCTCGCCAGCTTGCTTCCTGTGCTCAAATCCTGTCCCCAGTCGTCTTTTCGGTTCTGATACGCCTCAGCCACACAGTGTAACATTTGCGCCGGGTCAGTCAAAAAGCGGGGAAGAGGCAAATATCGGAAAACAGCTGGCGCGGAGGCCGCTGCGGCACGATCGGCGGGAGGAAAAATGGCGCCATAAGGCGCCAAATCATGCAGCGATGCCGGGATTACTGTTTACCTGAGGTCAGCAAACTGAAGCTGGTCATCAGATTGCGATAGTCAGGAATATGTTGAGAGAACAGGTTCCCCAACCCTTCGATATCATTTCGCCAATCGCGGTGCAATTCGCACGCCGCGCCAAACCAACTCATCAGTTGCGCGCCAGCCTGGGACATGCGATCCCAAGCCGCATCGCGCGTAATCGAATTGAACGTGCCGGATGCGTCTGTGATGACGAAAACCTCATACCCCTCTTCCAGCGCAGAGAGCGCAGGAAACGCCACGCAAACCTCGGTCACCACGCCGGCGATGATCAGTTGTTTCTTGCCCGTGGCCTTTACCGCCTTGACGAAATCTTCATTATCCCAGGCATTGATATTGCCGGGACGAGCAATATAGGGGGCGTCAGGGAAAGTTTGCTTTAGCTCTGGCACCAAAGGGCCGTTCGGTCCGTTTTCAAAACTCGTGGTCAGTATTGTCGGTAAATTGAAGTATTTAGCCAGATCGGCCAGCGCCAAAACATTATTTTTGAATTTATCCGGATCCTGATCTCTAACCAGGGACAGTAGCCCGGTCTGATGATCGACTAATAAAACGGCGGCCTGTGTCTTATCTAATCGATTATATTTAAAAGTCATTCCCTTCTCCTTTATCATCAAAATCATCAAATTCCGATCGCCCCATGCATTCCAAGCATGTAGCATACTTTCAAACGCTCCGACATCAGGCTAGCAATGAACCAGCCGGGTAAATAGCACGATTATTGGGAATGAGTGTTTCACCACTGGGAAGGTTAATTTTATATGATAGATTTCAATGAGATGGTTATGTTTGCCAGAGTAGTTGAATGCGGTGGATTTCTTTCCGCCAGTAAGAAGTTTGGTATACCCAAATCGACGCTATCAAGGCGAATATCCAATTTGGAAAAAAGGCTTAATGTCAGACTTATTCAGCGCTCAACGCGAAACCTCATGGTCACCGATATAGGAAAAGAATATTTTCAGTACTGCCTGCAGATGATTAGCACCGCAGAGAAAGC
The DNA here is from genome assembly GCF_052166845.1 of Serratia sp. CY71090. Taxonomy (NCBI): domain Bacteria; kingdom Pseudomonadati; phylum Pseudomonadota; class Gammaproteobacteria; order Enterobacterales; family Yersiniaceae; genus Serratia; species Serratia sp. CY71090. The sequence continues at coordinate 154,989 of NZ_JBJNOA010000009.1, forward strand.
CGAATGCCTTATTATTAACAAAAGCGAAAAACCCACTGGGAAAATAAAACTGACCTGCTCAAACATTCTCCTGGATCTTGGCCTAACGGAAGTGCTGGCGAGATTCATGCTGCAATATCCCAAGGTCAATTTGCATGTGAAAATATTTAATCGCAACGTGGATATTATTTCTGAAGGGTATGACCTCTCATTAAAACTCATCGCCGATGAGCCCAAAAACAGCAATTTGGTGATGCGTCGAATTTGCGCTGTGCCCACCGCATTTATGGTCGCCCCCTCTGCAGCTATTCAGTACCAAAGTATAAATACGCCCGAAGATCTCTCCAGTTTGCCAACGGTCGGGTGGTTATCGACCCATCTTCAGGCCGCCTGGACGTTTCAACAAGCCGATCGCGAAGTCAAAATAAACAACGAGTCGCGCATGGTGTGCGATGACATTCGCCTGATCAAGGAATCGATCGTAAAAGGCGTCGGTGTTGGCTGCCTACCGCTGAAATTAGCCCGCCAGGAACTGCTCGACGGCAGCCTGAAAACGCTGCTCGACGACTGGACATTGGAACAACACAAGATTGTCGCGTTTTACCCTTCCAGACAAGGACTCCCTCCTTCGGTAAGGGCGCTGATTGATTTCATCGTTGATGAACTGGCCGAATAACACGCCGCTTCCAAGCATAAACGCCACGCCGGATTTACCGCAGCGATTAAAAAGTGACTACTATAATAGAGCGCTCGGAAAAATAGAGTGCCCCCGAGGATCGCAACAAAGAGAATGGAGCTGTAACATGCTAAACCTTGATCGCAATAATCTGCCCCTCCTGAGCGAAGAACTGCTCAAAAAGCAACGCACCACCCTGCTGATCATCGCCTTCCTGCTGCTGGCGGGCGGCATACTGTGCCTGGTCAACCCTTTCGCCTCCGGCGCGGCGCTGAGCATCGTGGTCGGCGTCCTGCTGCTGTTGAGCGGCGCCGGGCTGATTATCGCCATGATCGCCAACCGGGCGCAGAATACCTGGCCGATGATCGGCGGCATTCTGCTGGGCGTGGCCTACCTGATTATCGGTTATGTGTTCATCACCAGCCCGCTGGCGGGCATTCTGGCGCTGGCGGTGTACCTTGCCGTGCTGTTCGCGCTCGGCGGTATCGCGCGCCTGGCGGCCGGCTATATGCGCCGCGGATTGCCGGGCAACTGGCTGCAGTTCGTCATTGGCGTACTCGATTTGATCATCGCCTGGATGCTGATCGGCTCAGGCCCGGCGGCGTCGGTCACGCTGGTGACGGCGATCGTCGGCATCGAGATGCTGGTCAGCTCCTTTGCGCTGTTCCAGGCGGCGAATCTGTTTAAACGCGCCTGATGCTACCGGCCCGCCATCGCGGGCCTCATCGCTTTTGTTGCTTCCAGACAAAACAAGGCGATACCCCCTCGGCTTGTCCGTGGTTATCTTCATCGGTAAGTGCCAATATAGGCGCAGACAAGGGAGCTGAAACCGATGACAACCCATTCCAACCCGTTGAACTCGCGGGAAGTCTGCCTGCAATTACGCCATTTCAATCAGGTAATCGGGCAACAATGCCGCAATATGGCGCGCCAAAATACCACCTGCCCGTGCTGCCTGGCGGACATCGCCACCGGTTGCGACGCCGGTATCAAACTGTGCGGCCAGCAGTTGGCCAAACCCAACCCGCAAACCCCGTTATTCCGGCAGATTCGCAACTTGCTGCTCGATCTGCGCGCAGAAGCGATAGGGGTTCACAGAATAGACGTCCTAAACCGCACCAATAACGAAATATCCTGGCTGTTGCGTGAGCTGTATTTCGAGACGTTCTGATCCCGCATTTTGTCGGCGCCGCTAAAGCGAAAGCCGAAAGCGAGATACGGGCTTTTGATCATGTTCATCAATCATTAGCGTCACCGGCTCCACGCCATACAGCCTGAACTCCGCGAGCAGTCAGCGAGAGGAGCCCGTTTAAAAGCGGCTCTGGCAAAGGAAACGTCCACCGGCGCGGGGTTAACCGGCGGCAGCGGTTTTCGGCAACACGAAGTCAACCCGCCGATTCTTGGCCCGGCCCGTCGGCGTGTCGTTGGAAGCCACCGGTTCAGCCTCCCCTTTTCCCCGTTCACTCAGACGAGATTTTTCTACCCCGTGTGCGATCAGCCAAACAGCCACCGCACGTGCGCGTCGCAGCGACAGATCCTGATTATATTTATCGCTGCCCACCGCATCGGTATGCCCCTCGATCACCACGTTCCCTACCGGTTCGGCCGCGATAAATTGCGCCACCTGTTGCAGCGCAGGCTCCGCTTTAGCAGCAATCGCATCGCTGTCGAAGGCGAACAGCACATCGCTGCGCATCGATAACGTGACGGCATTTTTGCTGTCTCTGACAGAAATGTCGGCGGATTGTTTAGCCAAATCCGCTGCCTTACTCTGCAAGTCAAGGACGCCGGCATTCAGCCCCGAAGGCAAACCAACCAAATCCAGCCGGGTAGCCTTGAGATCGAGTATCACCGGTTTCCCCACGGATGCCGGCTCTCCGCTGTCAGCCCATGAACCCAATGACACCATCCCAAAGGCTAACATCCCACCCACACAGGCGGCTTTCCTGAGGCCGTTCATCGCTCAACGATCCGTAATGGCTATCGGCCCGAGCGGCTCGACGTTGGCGATCGTCAGGTACACCTCTTTCACATCAGGTGGAGGCGCGGGGAAGCTGCCAAACCAGGTGGCGACATAGGGAATGCCTGAGCTTGAGCTGAATGACACGTTGGGAGAGGCCAGTGGGACATTATTGCTATCGGTAAGCAGCAGGTATTTTTTATTACCCACCAGAATGTAGAAGGATTTCTCAAGACTGCTTTTATCCAGACTGCTATACAAACCTTGTCCATTAAGGTTGTCTTTCAACCCTTTGAAACGCACTTTGATGGTCAGGATTTCACCGTGGCGCACGGCCTCGGTCACTTGCGCTTCGGCTACGCCGCTGCTGACGATCCCGGTAGCCAACGGGGTCACGGGGGGATCCTCCGCGAACGCCATGCCGGGAAGCATTATCGAAGCAAACAGGCAGGAAATGACGAATTTTCTGACATGCTGCATGATCGGAGTCCTTATTCAGGGGGAATTTAAGATTGTTCTTTCAACAACCAGGCAATGCCACTGCGGTCACTCTGTCCCGGAATTATAGTAAAGCACCTCATATTCATGAGAGTTATCCCTGAAAGCGTAACCTTGGTCACGTTATGCTTACGCATGAATTCTCCCCCGTTAGCGCTTATTTTGCTGAATGACCGGCTTCATACCAGCATTCCCTTCCGCTCATCCTCTCCGCTGTTCACCCCACTTTACGACCGCCGTCACACCTCGCCACCGCTAAATTGCGTTGGTTATAGAGTCGTCTACAATTCAATCGAATTACCCCCTACAACATCAGAAATTATTATTATTAGAGGTGATTATGTTACAGAAACACGAAAACGTAATAAGTATGACTGTACTAAGCCCGCAAGCCACCCAACAGCTGATGCCATCGTTCTCCTCCTTGCCCCACACGCAACACGCCGACGGCAAATATCGCCTGCGCCGTTATTCTGTCGTTAAATACCTCAACCCCAACGTCGTCGAAGTGGGGCCGCGCACCTTCATGCAGTCGGATCAGATCAACCACTTCCAGGGCAATGTGGTACGCCGCTTCGAACCTATCGACAGCGCCGTGTTGCAGAGCGCCGGCATGGCAGAGATGTGCAACCTGTTTGCAGAAAGCAACGAACTGCCGGAAGGCGCCGAGATAGAGATCCACCAGATGCGCGTGGTCGCCATCGAGAAAGACACCCAGGTAGCGCCGGAAGGCATTCACCAGGACGGTTTCGACCATATCGCGATGATCGCCATTCACCGGCACAACATCGTCGGCGGTGAAATCATGCTGTATGACGACAGCCACCACGCCCCTTTCTTTAAAAAAGCGCTGGCGGATGGTGAAGCCGTGCTGCTGGCGGACAGCAAACTGTGGCACAACGCCACGCCGATCAACGCCGTGAGCCCGGAAGAAGAAGGTCATTTGGATCTCTTTGTCCTCACCGCGCGGGGGGAGAAAGCATGACCTTTACCCCCGAGCTCGCCCGCGCCCAGTTCAGCGCGCTGTCACAGCAGATCGACGGCAAACCGGCCATCTTTTTCGACGGCCCCGGCGGTGCGCAGGTTTCACGGGGCGTGCTGGAAAAAATGACCGACTACCTGGGAAGGTACAACGCCAACCTGGGCGGCCACTATTTCTCGAGCCGGGTCACCGGCGAGGTGATGGGCCAGGCGCGGGAATCGGTGCGCGCCTTGTTAAATGCGCCGTCGCCCGACAACATCGTCTTCGGCATGAACATGACCACGCTGACTTTCCATCTCAGCCGCATCATCAGCCGCGACTGGCAGGCCGGCGATGAAGTCATCGTCACCGCACTGGATCACTACGCCAACGTCTCCAGTTGGCAGCAGGCTGCCGCCGACAAAGGGGCCGCGGTGCATCAGATACCGCTGGAGAGCGCCGACTGCGCATTGGATGCCGCGAAAGTGTGCGAGCGCATCAACGCCAACACCCGTCTGGTGGCGGTCAGCTACGCCTCCAACGTCACCGGCAGCATCGTCGATATCAAAACCATCGTCGAAGCCGCGCATCGGGTCGGCGCGCAGGTGTATATCGACGCCGTGCACTATGCGCCGCACAACCTGATTGACGTGCAGGCGCTGGGCTGTGACTTCCTGGTGTGTTCCGCCTACAAGTTCTTTGGCCCGCACGTCGGCATGGCCTACATCGCGCCGCAGTGGTTGCAGCGCCTGCGACCTTATAAGGTCGAGCCGGCCACCGACGTCGGCCCCGGCCGTTTCGAGACCGGCACGCAAAGCTTCGAAGCGCTGGCCGGCGTCGCGGCCGCTATCGAGTATTTGGCGCAGTGGGGCACGCCCGGTGCGCCGTTAAGACAGCGTTTGCAGGAGAGCTTCGCCGCCTACCACCGGCATGAAGAGGCGCTGTGCAGTCACTTTTTGCAACGTCTGCAGCAACTCGACGGCGTGCGGCTCTACGGCAATCCCCAGGCGGACAGCGCACGCCGCACGCCAACCTTCGCCCTGACCTTCAGCGGCCATACGCCTGACGCGATCGCCCGCCGCCTGGGGCAGCACAACATCTGCGCCGGCAGCGGGCATTTCTATGCGTTGGGCTTGGTGCAACAGCTGGGGCTGCAGGACAGCGGCGTGCTGCGCATCGGCATGATGCACTACAACACTCAGGGCGAGATCGATACGCTGTTCAACGTGATCGCCGAAGATATTCTCAGTTAACCCGGCCATATCGGCCCGTTCATCTTATTGGGCGGGCCGAATAAGGTATCAAACGGCCGGTCTTTTCTTCCACCGCGCCCACGGCGCACAGATGCGTGCCTTTCTTTTCCCGCGTTACGAAATGCGGAGATAACGGACATATAATGCCGGAACGGGAAAAGAGGCCGGGATCGGCGCATCGTGCGGTTGTCACCGGATACGGCGGAGGCAGCGCATTGCGCGCATTCTCTTTTGACTCGGCAGTGGGCATAATGACAAACACGGTCTGGGTCAGATGAGTATGAATGGTGAAGTCGCAGCGCATTACGTTAAATGACATTGCTGTACTGGCTGGTGTCACCAAAATGACGGTCAGTCGCTATCTGCGCACGCCGGACAGGGTTAAACCGGAAACCGCTGCGCGCATCGCCGCCGTGATCGAGGAAGTCGGCTATCAGGCCGATCCTGACAATCCCGCCCTCTATTCCAATAGCCCTCCCCTCATCGGCGTTCTGGTTCCTTCTTTTAACAATCTGATATTTGCTGATGTCCTCGCCGGCATTGAATCCGTGACGTCTATACATGGCTATCAGACGCTGGTCGTCAATTATGACTACAACAGCAAACGCGAAGAGGAGCAAATTGCCGCGATCCTGGCTTGTAAGATCAAAGGGCTGCTGCTGACCGAGTCGGTCCATAGTCTGCGGGCGGAAAAATTCCTGAAGACGGCAAAAATACCCGTTGCTGAAATCATGGGGCTGTCAGGCAATGCAGATCGAATTAACGTGGGTTTTGATAATGTGAAAGCCGGCTACGATATGACCACCATGTTGCTGGCCAGCGGTAAAAAACGCATTATCTATTTTGGTTCAATGTCTGATATCCGCGATGAACAGCGTTACACGGGATATTGTCAGGCAATGGCTAACCATGATTTACCTACCGGTCGTATTTCCCCCAATAAGATCTCTTCCATTTCAATTGGGACAGGCATGATGACGCTTGCGAGCCAGATGTACCCGGATATGGATGGAATTCTCTGTACCAACGACGATCTGGCCGTGGGCGTGTTACAGGAATGCCTGGCAAACGGTATCAGCGTTCCAGCGCAAATTGCCATTGCCGGATTTCACGGTCTTGAGATCGGGCAGATCATCACCCCTCGGTTAGCCAGCGTACTGACGCCACGGTATGAGATGGGGAAAGTGGCGACAGAGATCATAATAAAAAAAATTAAAGGGCTGCCGACCATTGAACGTGTCGATCTCCACTTCCGCCTGTCAATGGGGGAGACAATATAGCTTTCCCCGCCAGTGACTTCAGCACTGGCCATAGCTACCCGCGCCGTCAGAAGAACGTCACTCGCTATCCCGACCAGAAATTCGGCCAGATGGCGTCACCCACCTGACCGAACGCCCCCTTAACGTGTCTTGCGTCGCCGGAGCCAGAATAGGACCAGCAGAATAATGACGACCGCCGCGACGGCCATGCCAGGCAGAATCATCGGCTGTGCGCGCGCCAACAGCGGTTTCGGGCCCCCGGCGCGCACCTCACTCACGTCGGCCTCGCTCACGCTCAGCGCGCTGTTGCCGTATTTCTGCAGCACGAAGTTAGCGATATCGGCAACCTGCTTATCCGTCAGCTCTCCGACATAGGAACCGGCGCCAAAGCTCGGCATCAGGACGTGCTTGCCGTCAACCCGGCGATCAACCCCCTGCAAAATGGCGGCAATCAGGTTTGACGGATTGCTCGCGGCCGTGGTGGAGTTGTTGAATAGCGAAGGATAGGCCTGGTTCAAACTGCCGCTGCCGTCAGGCTGATGGCAACTGGCGCAGTAGCCGCTGTAGAGCGCCTCGCCGCTATTGAGCGTGTGGTTGGCGTTGGGCGAATCCATGCCGCGGAGATGGTGCTCAACGTTGTAGTGCGCCTGACCAAGGCCATTGCCCTGGCGCCCCTCGCCCTGTGACGGCACGGTCTTCAGGTAAGTTGCAATCGCCCGCAGCTGCCGGTCGGTCAGGTATTGGAAGCTGTGCTCAACGGCTTCAGCCATTGGCCCCGCAGCTTGTGCGCGCCCTTCCGCCCGACCGGTTTTCAGGTAGTCCACTAACTCCTGCTCGCTCCAGTCGCCGATCCCTTCCTGGCGATCGGCGGTGATATTCGGCGCGTACCAAGCCCCCAACGATGCCCCCATCAGGAAGCGCGAATTGTCTTCCGCCATCAGCACATTACGCGGCGTATGACAGGTTCCGCAGTGAGCCGGGCCCTGCACCAGCGCGGCCCCCTCGTTCCACGCCTCACCTTTCGTCTCATCCGGGGTGAAACGCCGATTGTCCAAATAAAGCATGTTCCACACCGCCATGGAGAGGCGGATGTTGAACGGAAACGGCAGATCGGTTTGGCGCTTGGCCGGCTCATCGACCGGGGCAACGCCATGCATGAAATAGGTATACAACGCGTGGATCTCGTCATCACTCAGACGGGTATAGGCGGTGTAAGGCATTGCCGGATAGAGATACGTCCCATCTTGCCGGATCCCAGAGCGCAGAACCTCGGCAAACGCCGCTTCAGAATAGCCACCGATGCCGTATTTTACCGATGGGGTTATATTGGTGGCGTAGATAGTGCCCATGGGAGAAGCAATGCCGTACCCTCCGGCAAAAGGCTTGCCCTGCTGCTGCGTATTCGTATGGCAGGCCATGCAGTCCGAGGCGATAGCCAGCGCTTGCCCTTTAGCGATCAGATCGCCGTCCTGGGCATGCGCCGCGAAGCCGCTTCCCAGCAGCAGCGTCGCTGCCAGCGAGTGGGTGATTTTATTCATTTGCTCTCCAGGGCGCGCAGTACGTCATTGGCCGCCTTGAGTCCAAGAGCCGCCATTGTCAACGTGGTGTTGACAACGCTGGCTGAAACCATGGCGCCTCCACCCGGGATCCAAAGGTTGTCATGATCGTGGGCGCGGCAATTGCCGTTCACCACCGAGTTCGTGGGATCGCTGCCCATGATCGTGCCGCCCATAATGTGGTTGTTGGCATTCAGCTTGTCGTTAATCACAAACTCTTGCGCATCAAACAAGTCGCCAATCTGCCGTAGCTGGGTTTTGACCACTTCCAGCCCTTTGCGCACATAATCGCCGACGTCGTAGTGGATGTCCGGGCAGGCCAGGCCATGCTTGTCTTTGCGGGTGGGGCTCAGGGTCAGACGGTTGTTCGGGTCCGGCAGCGGTTCCAGGCTGATGGAGAGATCCACCGAGCGGCTGGCGCGATCGCGCACTTCATCCTGCAGCGCCTTGCCGACCTTGCCCGTTTTCAGAACTTCAAGGGCGGAGGGGATCACCCGGTTGATATTGTTGATGATGATCTTGTTGGCGGAGTGGTCGCTGCGGAACGCGCCGTCACGATACCCCACCATGCAGCTGCTCTGCGCCGGGCCGCGTCCAACCCACAGAGCCTCTCGCGCCAGGAAGGAGCAGTGCAGGCCAGAGTGATCCATCATGTTGCGCCCCACCTGATCCGAGCTGTTCGCGATGCCATTCGGGTTCTTTTCGTTGGCCGCCAGCAGCAGTAAGCGCGGGTTCTCAATCCCATTGCAGGCCAGAACGAACGTTTTACCGATCGCCCGATGGGAGTTGTGCGCCGTGTCGTACCAGTGAACGGCGGTGACGCGGTTATTATCGTCGGTGTCAATTTTGTACACCACCGCCTCGGGGATCACCTTCGCCCCCTTGTGTTCGGCCCGTTCAACGTGGTGAATGCCGTTGTACATCGCCCCGATCGGGCAAATCGGCTGGCAATTGTTATTGCCGCAGCAGGTGGGCCGTCCGTTCCAGGGCCGGGTGCTGCGGCCTTGCGGAATGGGCACCGATTTAAAACCGTGAGGATTAACAATCTCAGCAATGCGTCTGTCGCCGTAGGCCCAGGGCACCATGTCCATCGGGTAAGGCCCGCTGCGTTCCGCAGGGGACTGCCACTCCGGATTATTCGGGCCGGCAACGCCGATTTCCTCTTCGGCTTTCGCGTACCACGGTTCGATATCTTCGTAGGAAATAGGCCAGTCTCTCCCCACGCCATAGAGGGATTTCATGCGAAAATCATTGGGATGGTTGCGCCAGCAAGAAGCGGCCCAGTGCCAGGTGGTTCCCCCCACCACACGCAAATAGCCCTGTTTAAAGCCTGAGCCATTGGGGCCGGTCAGTTTGATATAGTCGTTCTCCGGGAAATAGAGCGGCGCGGTGGCGTACTCCGATTGCGGGTAAAGCCCCTGAAAATCCGACCCCGCACGATTGTGCAGTGGCATATTGCGCCAGTTTTCCACAGCCTGTGCGCGCTCAATGCGCGGGCCTGCCTCAAGCACCAGCACCGAGTAGCCCTGGCTCACCAAAGCATCCGCCATCAGACCGCCCACAATACCGGAACCGACAATGACGACATCGGCCTCTGCATCGCCGGAAGCATTAATTATTGGGCTTTTCACACGCGGTCCTCATATTTTTTTTTATCGGCTACGGCAGGCAAATCTGTTGCGGGAATGGAAGGTTGGCGGGTAACGCCCGGCGGCAAGCCGGTCCACCACAGCGGGCCAAAATTGCACCAGGTCGGCACAATCAGGGCATCCTGAACCGTGCGATACATCAGCGCCTCTTTATAACTAATCAACTGACCCTGCTCAGCGTTTGAAGGATCTACGGTTCCGGTATACCACGCGGTCACAATTGCCTGGATAAGCTCCCTCTGCCCCTGTTCAATCGCATGTCGGTTCAAGGTTTCCGCATCGGTGGCTTGCTGGCTCAGGATGAACAGGGCGTTGAGTTGCGAGTTCAACTGCGGAAAATGTTCGCGCAGTGCGGAAAAATAGCGGGCGGAGAGTGTGACGTCCAAATCGTCAAACTCGGTAATTTTTCTCGAAATTTGCAAAAATTGCGCGTATTCAACGGGCGAGGCGGCAATTTGCGTCCGTTCGGCATAGGTTATATTTGAATAAGGCAACAGGCTGGCGGCGACGATGACGCCCACCATTTTCCCCAGCGCCTCCCTGCGGGTAAGCACGATTTTCAACGACATTATTAGCTCCGAAATAATTTATTTTTATATAGTTTTTTTAATATCTATCAGAACGCAGGCAAACCAAAATAAAAAATTGTGCTGATGGGGAGGAACCGCATTAAAAGATCAAGGCGTTATGGGATTGGCTACATCGCCTACAGAGGTAAACTCACGGCCTTAATGATGTGATGTGAACCTGAAGCAAATATCCCTGTAAATAATACGGCGTAATCTCTGCCGTAAATTTATTCAACCCAACTCAATCTTTAAAAGTTAGGGGTTATGGCTTTGACGGGAAAGGCGTATTCTTCGGAATCGCTGCAGACGGCGGATGAACGAGGCTTTCCGCCGGGCAGCCTGAAGTAGCGATACCAGCCGCCGTTGAACGTCTTGCTACGTCAGCAGGGTGCCGTCGATTTTCGCCACAATTTTACGCAGAACTGCCGGCGTTGTGCAGGTACTCATCGGGCGATGCAGCTCCCCCGGAAAGATAACGGCCAGTTCACCGGGTTGCAGGTGGATGAGAGTCTCACCGGGGATCGCCGGGCTAAACCCAAGGTCGTGCGCCTCGTTAAATGGCTCACTCAGGGGCAAAGGCAGCCCCAGAACCCCGGCGCCAATCACTTCTCTCCCTTCCAGGACAAGATGGATATCCAGATACTGGCGATGAAACTCCGGCTTCTGGTCGGCCAATAGTTTGGTTTCCCCTTCAACGACGTTAAAGAACATCTGTTTACCCTGCACCTGATAGTGGCCGACAGGTAAATTGTACGGCTCACTGTCAATAATGCTGGCCAGCATTTTTCGAATGGCTACCGGATAGAATTTATTATTTACGGCAGTGGTTAAAGCATCAATAATCATAATATTTTCTCTGGTCAATATCGGCTCGGTATTTCACCGACAAGAACAATGGCTGGGTAGTTTTATGGCAACAGGCAATCTCGGTGTAATTACGGTAGAATCGCTATTAGATCGTTCTACGGGCGCCACTATGAATAAGCAACAAAGCAAACCGCTTTGTTGCTAATATTTACAACCTATCACCACTGTGAGTAAACTCCACCTGAAAGGCTATTCGGCATGGTGAAATAAGTCATGACCTATCTCACGGTTTTTAGCCGCTTAAAACTGTGACAAAAGTCACTTAATTAAGTGTTACGAAACGACGTTACTTATCCTGTGATCCACGGCAGAAAATCACTGGATATTCACCGCCCTCACCAAAATCGATCGATTCCGCCTTCTCCCCCTACGGGCATAATGGGTTATTTTCCCTGATAGTCACTGGCAGAAACCACGAAATTGCACACGAGATCACGCCAGCAGTAACATGCTTTTTTAACACTCTTTGGCGTGATGCAGATCGCAAAAATAAGCGGTAAAAAAACGTCTGATACAGGGTATCCCCTATTTTTCAGACAGGATCGCAACGATGCACACTGACACTCAACCTACCATTTTACTTATCGCGCCGGTGATGGATGCTTTGCAAGCCGCGTTGGACGCCCGCTACCGGGTATTCCGTCTCTATGAACAATCAGATATTCCAGCCTTCCTGGTTCGCCATGGCGCAGACGTTCAGGCGGTGGTCACCCGTGGTGATGTGGGGGTAACCCGAGAGACGCTGGAGCAGTTGCCGCAGGTGGGCATGATTGCTGTCTTTGGCGTGGGAACCGACGCTATCGATCTCAACTACACCCGGGAACGCCATATCAGCGTCGGGATCACCGCCGGCGTGCTGACCGATGATGTGGCAGATCTGGCTCTGGGGCTAATGCTGTCCGCCGGCCGCCGCCTCTGCCAAGGGGACCGATTTGTACGCGAAGGCCGTTGGGAAACGACGCCGCCACCGCTGGCGACCAAAGTGAGCGGTAAACGCATCGGTATTTTCGGCATGGGGAATATCGGCCAAGCCATCGCCCGCCGGGCGAAAGGCTTCGATATGACCATCCTGTATACTGACCGCCAGCGCAAAGACGGCCTGGATTACCAGTGGTGCGCCGATCTGCACACGCTCGCAGCACAGAGTGATTTCCTGGTGATCGCGGCATCCGGCAGTGCGGAAAACCGCGGGATTATTGATGCCAGCGTATTTAACGCCATGCCCGAACGCGCCTGGCTTATCAATATCGCCCGCGGCAGCCTGGTCGATGAGGCGGCGCTGATAAAGGCGTTACAAAATCATGTTATCGCCGGGGCCGCTCTGGATGTCTTTGAAAACGAACCCCATGTCCCGACAGCGTTCTTTGCTCTCGAGAATGTTCTGCTTCAACCCCATGTGGCCAGCGCTACCGTAGAAACCCGTCAGGGAATGAGCCAATCCGTTTTGGATAATCTGGCAGGTTATTTTTCACATCAGGATATTCCTGGGTTAATTCAATAAAAATGATCGTTTGAGTTACGAATAATCATTTTTATCCGCCAACACAATATTCTCTGTGAATGGCGGATATCATCGAGACGCTATTATGACCGATAAAATACCAGGAACTCGCTGGCTGCGGGTTATCGCGCCGATCCTTATCACCTGCATTATTTCATTTATGGATCGCGTTAATATCAGCTTTGCTCTGCCGGGCGGCATGGAACAGGATTTAGGCATTACCAGCCAGATGGCTGGCGTGGCCAGCGGTATCTTTTTTATTGGTTATTTATTTCTGCAAATCCCTGGCGGACGACTTGCGGTTTACGGTAGCGGAAAACGTTTTATAGCCTGGTCGCTCGTGGCCTGGGCGATTGTCTCTATCGCCACCGGGTTCGTCACCCATGAATATCAACTGCTCGTGCTGCGTTTTATTCTCGGGATCTCCGAAGGGGGAATGTTGCCCGTCGTGCTGACCATGGTAAGCAATTGGTTCCCGGAAAAAGAACTGGGGCGCGCCAATGCCTTTGTCATGATGTTTGCCCCACTAGGGGGGATGCTGACCGCCCCGGTTTCCGGCGCGATTATTGCCACTCTCGACTGGCGCTGGCTGTTCATTATCGAAGGCTTGTTGTCGGTCGTGGTGTTGACCATTTGGTGGCTGGTAATCAGTGACCGTCCGGAAGAGGCGCGTTGGCTACCGGCGAAGGAACGCGACTATTTATTGACCGAACTGGCCCGGGAGCGCAAAGCGCGGGAAGGGAGGGTGCCGGCAGCGAAGGCGCCGTTAAAAGCGGTGTTTCGCAACAAGGGATTGATGCGCCTGGTCGTGCTGAATTTCTTTTACCAGACCGGAGACTATGGGTATACGTTGTGGCTGCCCACCATCTTGAAAAACCTGACCGGTGGCAGCATGGCCAATGTTGGGGTATTGGCGATCCTGCCGTTTGTTGCCACTCTGGCGGGGATTTATGTGATTTCGATGTTCAGCGATCGCAGCGGTAAACGCCGTTTGTGGGTCAGGATCTCCCTGTACTGTTTTGCGGCGGCGCTGATAGCCTCGGTGATCCTGCATGAGCACGTGGTGGCCGCCTATATCGCGTTGGTGGTGTGCGGCTTCTTCCTTAAAGCGGCGACCAGCCCCTTCTGGTCAATTCCCGGACGCATTGCGGCGGCGGAAGTGGCGGGCAGCGCACGCGGGGTGATCAACGGGCTGGGCAACCTCGGTGGGTTTTGCGGCCCCTATCTGGTAGGCGTCATGATTTATCTGCACGGACAGAACGTCGCGGTTTGCGCGCTGGCGGCATCGCTGTTGCTGGCAGGAAGTATCACCTTCCTGCTGCCGAAAGAATGCGACCGCTCCTGCGAAGAAACGGACAACCGCCTGCCATCCGGGGCTAAACAGAAGTGGAGTTAAACGGTAATGGCGCGCTGTGGGCAGCAACGGCGGCTCACACCCGCATCAGGATTGGGCGGCGCGTTGTATTATCGCGGTTAAATGCCAGGCCAATGGCTTGAGCGACTCACAAGCCAACCCGCACCAAACGGTGATGCGATCGTTGAGAATCAGCTTTTCTAAAAACTGTTATAACTCAATGGGGTGATGCATAGGGAGATTGGAGCGGGTGAAGGGAATCGAACCCTCGTATGCAGCTTGGGAAGCTGCCGTTCTACCATTGAACTACACCCGCATCGGTGTGCGACAGGCATTATAACCGGTTATCGGCGGCGGGCAAGCGGAGATGGCGCGTAACTGTCGATGTTTTAAGCGGTTAAGTCCCGTAGACGAAAAAAAACCGGCGCAGTCGCCTGCACCGGTTGTTGCACGCTAAACGGGATTATTTCTGTGGGCGCATCGCCGGGAACAGAATCACGTCGCGGATGGTGTGGCTGTTGGTGAACAGCATCACCATGCGGTCGATACCGATGCCCAGACCGGCAGTCGGCGGCAGGCCGTGCTCCAGCGCGGTGACGTAGTCTTCGTCGTAGAACATCGCTTCGTCGTCGCCGGCGTCTTTAGCATTCACCTGATCGGCGAAGCGTTGCGCCTGGTCTTCGGCGTCGTTCAGCTCGGAGAAACCGTTGCCGATTTCACGGCCGCCGATGAAGAACTCAAAGCGGTCGGTGATTTCCGGGTTCACGTCGTTGCGGCGCGCCAGCGGCGACACTTCAGCCGGGTACTCGGTGATGAAGGTCGGCTGAATAAGATGGCTTTCCGCCACTTCTTCGAAGATCTCGGTCACGACGCGGCCCAGGCCCCAGCTCTTCTCAACCTTGATGCCGATGGATTCGGCGATGGCCACCGCTTTGCCCATGTCGGCCAGGTCAGCCAGATCGGTTTCCGGACGGTATTTCTTGATCGCCTCGGTCATGGTCAGCTTCTCGAACGGCTTGCCGAAGTCGAACACTTCGTCGCCGTACTGCACCTGAGAGGTGCCCAGCACTTTCTCGGTCAGGGTGCGGAACAGGGTCTCGGTCAGCTCGATCAGGTCTTTGTAATCCGCGTAAGCCATGTAGAGTTCCATCATGGTGAACTCTGGGTTATGACGCGGAGAAACGCCTTCGTTGCGGAAGTTGCGGTTGATTTCGAACACGCGCTCGAAGCCGCCGACCACCAGACGCTTCAGATACAGTTCCGGCGCGATGCGCAGGTACATGTCGATATCCAGCGCATTGTGGTGCGTGATGAACGGACGCGCGGACGCGCCGCCCGGGATCACCTGCATCATCGGGGTTTCGACTTCCATGAAGCCGCGTTCCACCATGAAGTTACGGATAGCGGACATCACCTGCGAACGCACCTTGAAGGTGTTGCGCGATTCTTCGTTGGCGATCAGATCCAGATAACGCTGGCGGTAACGGGTTTCCTGATCCGCCAGGCCGTGGAATTTGTCCGGCAGCGGGCGCAGCGCTTTGGTCAGCAGACGCAGTTCGGTGCAGTGGATCGACAGTTCGCCGGTCTTGGTTTTGAACAGCTTGCCGCGCGCGCCGAGGATATCGCCCAGGTCCCACTTCTTGAACTGCTCGTTGTACACGCCTTCAGCCAGATCGTCGCGCGCGACGTACAGCTGAATGCGGCCGCCCACGTCCTGCAGCGTAACGAAGGATGCCTTGCCCATAATGCGGCGGGTCATCATGCGGCCGGCGACGGTCACTTCTACGTCCAGCGCTTCCAGCTCTTCGTTGTCTTTATCGCCGTACGCGGCGTGCAGTTTGTCGGAGGTGGAGTCGCGACGGAAGTCGTTCGGGAACGCAATGCCGTTCTCACGCAGGCCGGCCAGTTTCTCGCGGCGGGACTGCAGTTCGTTATTGAGATCCAGCGCCTGATCGGCGCCCTGTACTTGTTGTTCAGACATTTCTATTCCTCATAACCCGGCTTTCAAACTTGCCTCAATGAATTTATCCAGGTCGCCATCCAGTACGGCCTGCGTGTTACGCGTTTCGACGTTGGTGCGCAAATCCTTGATGCGGGAGTCATCCAGCACGTAAGAACGGATTTGGCTGCCCCAGCCGATGTCGGACTTGTTGTCTTCCATCGTCTGCTTATCAGCATTTTTCTTTTGCATCTCAAACTCGTACAGCTTGGCTCGCAGCTGTTTAAACGCTTGATCCTTGTTCTTATGCTGAGAACGATCGTTCTGGCACTGCACCACGATGTTGGTTGGCAGGTGAGTAATACGTACGGCGGATTCGGTTTTGTTGACGTGCTGACCGCCCGCACCGGAGGCGCGGTACACGTCGATACGCAGATCCGCCGGGTTGATTTCGATATCGATATCGTCGTCGACTTCCGGGTAGATGAACACCGAGCTGAACGAGGTGTGGCGACGGCCGCCGGAGTCGAACGGGCTCTTGCGCACCAGGCGATGAACGCCGGTTTCAGTGCGCAACCAGCCGAACGCGTAGTCGCCGATGATCTTGATGGTGGCCGATTTCAGGCCCGCGACGTCGCCGTCGGATTCTTCGATCACTTCGGTCTTGAAGCCCTTGGCTTCGGCCCAGCGCAGGTACATGCGCAGCAGCATGCTGGCCCAGTCCTGCGCTTCGGTGCCGCCGGAGCCTGCCTGGATATCCAGGTAGCAGTCGGCGCTGTCGTATTCGCCGGAGAACATGCGGCGGAATTCCAACTGATCCAGCTTGCTCATCAGTTGATCCAGCTCGGCGACCGCTTCGTTGAAGGTCTCTTCATCGTCGGCTTCCACCGCCAGTTCCAGCAGCCCGCCGACGTCTTCGCCGCCCTGCTCCAGCTGATCGATGGTTTCAACGATGGCTTCCAGCGCGGCGCGCTCTTTGCCGAGCGCCTGCGCGCGCTCCGGCTCGTTCCAGACGTCCGGCTGTTCCAGCTCGGCGTTGACTTCTTCTAGGCGTTCCTTCTTGGCATCATAGTCAAAGATACCCCCTAAGAACCGCAGTCCGCTCGGACAGGTCCTGAATTCGGTTTTTTACCGGGTTAATTTCAAACATGGTTTCGTTCTTTTACGTTGATGTCGTCGATGGCGGAATGCCATTGGAACCGCTAATTCTAACGGATCCGGGCGGCAGTTTATAGCGAGTTGGTCAGTTTTTGTGGCGATCGGGAAGGATGCAGGGGATTGGAGAGTCCAATCCCCGAGTTGTGTTCAATTTCGCCTCAGCGCGGCCAAAGGTGCTGGATCAGCAGTTGCACGTTGCGGTTGCCGCGAAACTCGTTGACGTCGAGTTTGTAGGCCAGTTCCACTTCACGCACGCTGCTGTCCGGCCACAGCGTGGTGTCCACGTTGAACGCGATGCCGTCGAGCAACGGGCCGCCGCCAAGCGGTTCCACCATCAGCTTCAGGTGTTTCTCACCCACCAGCCGCTGCTGCAGGATGCGGAACTTGCCGTCGAAGGTCGGTTCCGGGAACGCCTGGCCCCACGGGCCGCCCTCGCGCAGCAGCTCCGCCGTGGTCAACGACAGCTCCTGCATCGCCAGTTCGCCATCGGACCAGATCACCCCTTCCAACATCGCCGGATCGAGCCATTCGCCCACCAGCTCGCCGAAACGCTGGCGGAACTCGTCGAATTTGGCCTCTTCCAGCGACAGCCCGGCCGCCATCGCGTGGCCGCCGAACTTCATCATCAGCCCGGGGTTCAGCATATCCAGCCGCTCCAGCGCGTCGCGCATGTGCAGGCCGGGCACCGAACGGCCGGAGCCCTTCAGAATGCCTTCGCCCGCCGGCGCGAACGCGATCACCGGGCGGTGGAAACGCTCTTTGATGCGCGAAGCGAGGATGCCCACCACGCCCTGGTGCCATTCCGGGTGATACATCGCCAACCCGTAAGGCAGCTCGGTGCTGGTGCGCTCCAGCTGATCGCACAGCTGCAGGGCTTC
Source organism: Serratia sp. CY71090 (assembly GCF_052166845.1). Classification (NCBI taxonomy): domain Bacteria; kingdom Pseudomonadati; phylum Pseudomonadota; class Gammaproteobacteria; order Enterobacterales; family Yersiniaceae; genus Serratia; species Serratia sp. CY71090. The sequence goes on from NZ_JBJNOA010000009.1 coordinate 173,046, forward strand.
AACCTGCATGCCCTGCTCGATCTCGCGTCGCGTCTGGTTCAGCGCATCGAGATCGTTGGCCAGCATGCGCGCCTGCGCGATGTCGTCGCTCAGCAGCAGCGCCACGCCAATCGACATGTCGTCCAGCCGGCCGGCGGCGTTGAGCCGCGGGCCGAGGGCGAAACCGAGATCGTTGGCCGCCAGCTGGCGGGCATCGCGGTTGGCCACTTCAAGCAGCGCGCGGATGCCCGGGCGGCATTTGCCGGCGCGAATACGGTTTAACCCCTGATACACCAGAATGCGGTTGTTGGCGTCCAGCGGCACCACGTCAGCCACGGTGCCGAGCGCCACCAGATCCAGCAGTTCCGCCAGATTCGGCATCGCCAGCGCGCGCTGCTCGAACCAGCCACTGTCCCGCAGGCGGGCGCGCAGCGCCAGCATCAGGTAGAACGCCACGCCTACCCCCGCCAGCGATTTGGACGGGAAGGCGCAGCCGCGCAGGTTGGGATTGACGATCGCTTCGGCCGCCGGCAGGGTCTCACCCGGCAGGTGGTGATCGGTCACCAGCACCTGCATGCCCTTGGCGTGCGCCACATCGACGCCGGCGTGGGAGGAGATGCCGTTATCGACGGTAACAATGAGTTCTGCGCCGCGCGCCGCCGCCTGCTCCACCACTTCGGGGCTCAGGCCGTAGCCGTCTTCGAAGCGGTTTGGCACCAGATAATCGACGGCTGCGCCGCCCATGCTGCGCAGCGCCAACACCGTCAGCGCGGTGCTGGTGGCGCCATCGGCGTCGAAATCGCCCACCACCATGATGCGGCGGCCGTCGGCCAGCGCCTGTTGCAGCAGGCTGACGGCGTCGTCGATACCGTCCAGCTGTTGCCAGGGCAGCATGCCCTTGACGCTGCGTTCCAGCTCTTGCTCAGCCTGCACGCCGCGCAGGGCGTAAAGCCGGCGCAGCAGCGGCGGCAAACTGGCGGGCAGATGCGTGTCGTCCGCCGCCGGGCGGCGGCGTAGTTGCGTTTTGATACTCACCGGCGATTAACCACCGGCTTTGGTGGCGGCCTGGTGCGCATCCAGCATGGCGGCCATCTCTTTCGGCCCCTGATAGCCCGGGATCATCATGCCGTTTTCCAGGATGATGGCCGGCGTGCCCTGAATGCCGAACTGCACGCCCAGCTCGTAATGCTTGCTGATGTCGGTTTTACAGGTCGCCGGAGAAACGGCGTCGCCCTTCATGGCGGCGTCGAACGCCTTGGCCTTGTCGGCGGTGCACCAGATCGACTGCATGTCTTTTTCAGCCTGGGATGCCAGCCCCTGGCGCGGGAATGCCAGGTAACGCACGGTAATGCCCAGATCGTTGTACTCTTTCATCTGCTGATGCAGCTTGTGACAGTAACCGCAGGTGATGTCGGTGAACACGGTGATCACGTGTTTCTCTTTCGGCGCCTTGTACACGATCATCTGATCTTTCAGCGCGTCCATCTTGCTGCTCAGCAGTTGGTTGGTCACGTTGACCGGCTCTTTGCCGCTGACGTCGAACAGCGGGCCCTGCAGGATGTGCTTGCCGTCTTCGGAGGCGTACAGCACGCCGCTGTCGGTCAGCACGGTTTTCAGGCCGTTGACCGGTGAAGGCTGCACGTCCGCCTGCTGGATGCCCAGGCTGGCGAGCGCTTTTTTGATCGCCGCGTCATCGGCATGGGCGGCGCCGGCCACCGAGGCCACCAGCAGTGAAAGCAGCATTAAACCTTTTTTCATTATTCCAATCCTTTCGAACCCGCCGCTCAGGCGCGCGGGTGATGCTGTTGATGTAGCTGTTTCAGTCGTTCGGTCGCTACATGTGTATAAATTTGCGTGGTCGAGAGATCGCTGTGCCCTAACAACATCTGTACGACACGGAGATCGGCCCCATGGTTCAGCAAATGGGTAGCGAACGCGTGCCGCAACACGTGCGGCGACAGACGCTCGCTGTCGATGCCCGCAAGGATGGCATAGTGTTTGATGCGATGCCAGAACGTCTGTCGGGTCATTTGCTGGCAGCGGGTGCTGGGGAACAGCACATCCAGCGTCTGGCCGTTGACCAGCCATGGGCGGCCGTGCTCCAGATAGTTTTCGATCCAGTAGACCGCCTCTTCGCCCAGCGGCACCAGCCGCTCCTTGTTGCCCTTGCCGATCACCCGCACCACGCCCTGACGCAGGCTGACGTCGCTGATGTTCAGCCCCACCAGCTCGGAAACCCGCAGCCCGGTGGCGTACAACACTTCGAGCATCGCCTTGTCACGCAGCTCCAGCGGCTGATCGACGCAGGGCGCCTGCAGCAATGCATCGACCTGCGCCTCGCTCAGATCCTTCGGCAAGCGCTGCGGCAATTTGGGAGACGCCAGCTGCGCGGTGGGATCGTCGGCGCGCAGCTTTTCGCGGTACAGATATTGAAACAGGCGCCTCATGGCGCTCAACAAACGCGCGGAGCTGGTGGCCTTGTAACCGCCATCCACCCGCTCGGCGAGAAACGCCTGCAGATCCAACGCCTGCGCCTGCAGCAAATCGGTCTTCTGCTGGCCAAGCCAGGCGCCCAGGGCCTGCAAATCCAGCCGATAGGAGGCCAGCGTATTTTCCGCCAGATTGCGCTCAAGCCACAGCGCATCCAGGAATTGTTCAATCAGCGCATTGTCTTGCTGTTGCACGCGGTCCTCTCTTTGTTGCATTTCCACCCGCGCCATTATGCCTTAAGCCGGGGCAAATCAGGTATACTCGCTGCAATTCTCTAAACAGCAACGTAACGGTTTACACATGAAGATTGGTCTGTTTTACGGCTCCAGCACCTGCTACACCGAAATGGCGGCAGAAAAAATCCGTGAGATTCTGGGTGAAGACCTGGTCGACCTGCACAACCTGAAAGACGTCTCGCCCAAGCTGATGGAGGACTATTCCATTCTGATCCTCGGCATCCCGACCTGGGATTTCGGCGAACTGCAGGAAGACTGGGAAGCGATCTGGCCGCAGCTGGCGGCGCTGGATCTGAAAGGCAAGATCGTCGCCATGTACGGCATGGGCGATCAACTCGGTTACGGTGAGTGGTTCCTCGACGCGCTGGGCATGCTGCACGATCACATCGCGCCGCTGGGCGTACAGTTCATCGGCTTCTGGCCCACTGAGGGTTTCGAGTTCACCAGCCCCAAACCGCTGAGCGCCGACGGCAAACACTTCGTCGGCCTGGCGCTCGATGAGGTCAACCAATACGATCTGAGCGAAGAGCGCCTGCAGCAATGGTGCGAACAGATCCTGTTGGAGATGGAGCCGCTGCTGTAGCCGCTATCGGGCGCGTAGCGCCCGATTTCCCTCACTATTTCCACAGCCGGAAGCGTGGCTCGTCTTCCCCGGCCGGCGTTTCCTTGGTCAAACGCGCCGGATCGGCCACCTGATACCAGTCCAGCTTGCGCGTCAACAGCATAATGCCCGCCAGAATGGCGAACAGCAGCCCAGCCCCCAGCACCAACGCATTGTCCTCCGACTGCAACAGCAAATAGAGCACGCCGTACAACAGCAATAGGCTCGCGGCGAACAGCGTACCGCGCAGCTTGCCGCGCAGTACGGCGCACAGATAGAAGCCAGTCAGGCCGCTGCAGGCGATGCTGGCCGCCAGGTAAGCGAGAGCGAATCCCAGGTGTTCGGAGAAAGCCAGCAGAATCAGGTAGAACAACACCAGCGCCGCGCCGACCAGCAGGTACTGAATCGGATGCACCCGCAGCCCGGTCAGGGTTTCGAACAGGAAAAACGCCATAAACGTCAGCCCGATAAACAACAGCGCGTATTTGACCGCGCGCTCGGTCAGCTGATAGTGATCGACCGGTTCGACCAGGCTGGCGCTGAAGGCAGGCAGTTTGTCCTCGTCGATAATGCCATCGTCGTAATGAAACGCACTGTTGATGTTGTTGGCGAACCAGGTGCTGCGCCAGCGAGCGCTAAACCCTTGCTCCGTCACCTTACGTTCATCCGGCAGGAAGTTGCCGAGGAAATTCGGGTGTGGCCAGTTGCTTTGCAGTTGCAGCTCGCTGCTGCGCCCCAGCGGCACCAGCGACAGGCTGCTGGTGCCCGCCAGCGTCAGGGTAAAGTCGGCGTTCAGCCCCTCTTTTTGTTGCAGAGCCGCCAGCGTCAGCGGTGCGTGGATCCCCTGACGCAACGACCCCACGCCGGTGCCCGGTTCAAACGCCACCGGCTGCGGTGTTGCCAGCGGGGAAATGCGCTTGATGCCGCGAGAGTCGCTCAGCGCCACCAGCAGGAACGGCTGGCCGACGGTCACGTTGGCGCGTTGCAAATCCGACAGCTCCGGCTGGCCGAAACGCACCTTGAAGTTTAGCGGCCCCTGGTAAACCTGTGTCTGATAAATGCCCAGCTTGCGCACCTCCACATTCGGCGCGCCCTGTACCTGAAGCGACTCCGGCAGCACATAGCGGTAATGCTGCACTCGCTGCACCACCGTTTGCCCTTTCTCGTCTTTCTTCTCTTCTTGTTCGACGTAGGGAATGACAATCAACGGACCGAGTATGCGCTGAGCCCCGCTGGTGCTTTCGCTCACCTGCCCGACCACGCTTTGCCGATAGCCGCTGCGTTCGTCGATCACGCTCATCAGTTGGGTGATGGGGATCAACATCACCACCATCAATCCCAGCAGCGTGGTTATTTTCCAGAAAAGTACCGATTTCATCATGCTCACTCCTCGTAGGTAATGAGGCCACGATAAAACCCGCTGGTGAAATCAGAATGTGGTTATGTGAAGGGAAGGTGAAGTCACAGCGATAAAATGAAAGTCGCTTCCACCCCGTGCGGCCGGCGGTTGCGCAGGTGAATGCCGCCATGATGCAGACGCGCGACCTCCTGCACGAAGTTCAGGCCCAGCCCGCTGCTTTTCGGCCGTTCGGCGCGCGGCAGCGAATAAAAACGCTCAAACACCTTATCGAGCGCATAGTCCGGAATGCCGCTGCCGTCATCGCAAACGCTGATGCAATAACGCTGTTCCCGCCGTTCGCCTCGCACGCTGACGCAACCGCCCGGCGGGGTAAAGTCGATCGCGTTGTCCAGCAGGTTGGTCAGCGCCTGGCTGATCAGCAACGCATCGCCGTTCAGCGTCACCTCCGCCAACGCCTCCAGTTGCAATCTGACGCCGCGCTGCGTCGCCTGCGCCTCTTTGCCCGCCACCGTCTGGCCGATCAGCGCCGCGATCGCGAGGGGCGCGGTCTCCATTTCTGGCCGGCTCTCCAGCCGCGCCTGCACCAGCAGTTTGTCCACCAGTTGCTGGATGCGTGCGCTTTGCTGCTCAATATTGGTGAGAAAGCGCCGGGCTGTCTCCGGCGGTGGCAGCTCCTGCAACAGCTCCGCCGCCCCCCGGATCGCCGCCAGCGGGCTTTTCAGCTCATGCGTCAGGGTATGTGCATACTGTTCGATATAAGCTTTGCCTTCCAGCTTCAGACGCATGCTCTCCAACGCCTGCGCCAGCTGCGTCAATTCCCGGCCGCCCACTTTGGGCAACGGCGCGGTTTCCCCTTGCGCCACCCCGTCGGCATAACGCACCAGCCGGCCTATGGAACGGTTGATCCACCAGACGAACGCCGCCCCGATCAGCAGCGCGATCCCCAGCAGCAATGCGCCGGCCCACAAAATGCGCCGTTCGCTGCGTTTGATCACCGGCGCCATGGTGCTGTTGGGCTTGCCCACGGTAAGCACGCCGATAATATGCCCTTGTTCTATCACCGGCGCGGCCACATACATCACCGAACTGTTTTCATCCTGCGGGTCGCTGCGGGTGCTGCGGGCGCCGTATTGGCCGCGCAGCGTCCGATAAACGTCATTCCAGCGGGAATAATCCTGCCCCTGAGCGCGGCCGGCGGAATCGAAGATGACCTTGCCTCGCGCATCGGTAAGATAGACGTGGTATTCGCTGCGATCCTTGCGGATGCCGGAGATATTGGCGCCGATCGGCCGCTGGTTCAGCTGCGTAAACGCCTGCGCCAGTTGGCCATGCGCCGCATCGCCGCGCTGCATGTCCTGACGGGCGATCTGCGCCAGCAGATTGGCGGTATCCACCAGCGTGCCTTCGGTGGCGCGCCGCACGCCGGGCTTCACTTCCTGGACGAAAATGCTCAGCACGAAGTACCCGGCCACCGCCACAATCAGGAAATATCCCAGCAGCAGGCGCAGGCCAATTTTCATGGCTGGCGGCTCACGCTGTAGCCCAATCCGCGGTGGGTGTGGATCGGCGGCTCACCGGGTTCAACCGCACGCAGCTTGGCGCGCAGGGTTTTTATGTGGGTATCGACGGTGCGCTCCAGGCTTTCTTCCGCCTGCGCCCAAACGCTTTCCATCAGTTGCTGCCGCGAGAACACCCGTCCAGGCGCCAACAACAGTGTCTTCAGCAACAGGTATTCATAACGGGTCAGCGGCAGCGGCCGCTGATGGTAGGAGATGGTGGCCGCATCTTCGTCGAGGACGAAAGCGCCGAAATGGTAGCGCGCGCTCTGTTGCAGGCGCTGCTGCTTATGCAGGCGGCGCAAAATGGTGCGCACCCGTGCGCTGACCTCGCGCGGGGAGAACGGCTTGGCGACATAGTCGTCGGCGCCGATCTCCAGCCCGATCAGGCGATCCACTTCATCACTGCGGGCGGTAAGAAACAGAATCGGCAGGTCGGCCGCCTGAGCCAGCAGGCGGCGACACAATTCAAAGCCGTTGATATCCGGCAAACCAACATCGAGGATAGCGAGCGCGGGCGCCCCCTGCGCCAGTGCCTGCAACGCCGGCTCCGCGCGTTCGAACCAACGTACCTCGAAGCCTTCGCTCTCCAGCGTGTAAACCAGCGTATCGGCAATGCTGGGTTCATCCTCCACCAACCAGAGTACGGGTTTCATCAGGATTCCTCGCCGTCACCCGCCGGCGGATACAGCAACAGCTGCCGCAGGTGGCGCCATTCCTCTTTGCTCATGCAGTCGGAAGCCAGCCACAGCCGGCGGCGCTTTTTGCCTTCCATCGGCTGCAGCGTCAACAGCATGCCGTAACCCGGCATCCACGGTTTTTTCGCCAGTCGCCACTCGCGGCCGTGCCAGCTGAAACGCCGATCCGCCAGCAGCCGCAGCTCGCCCTGCACCGCGGCGATGCGCTTCTGGCTGCGAATGCACTGAAACACCACCAGCGTCAGCAGCACCAGCCAGAGCGGGCCAAAGCCTTCCGGCCAGGGCGAAATCAGGATCAGCAGGATCAGAACGCCGTGGGTTAACAGTGAAAACAGCTGGGTGCGCCAGGAAATGCGGATATCACATCGCCACTGGGCCACGGTCTTTATTTCGCGTTTGGATCAGGGTCACCATTCTCTGCAGCTCGCCGTCCTGCGGCGCGCCATGATTCATCAGCCAGTTGAACAAATCGGGATCGTCGCACTCCAGCAGGCGGATAAACAGCGCCTTGTCCGCGTCATTCAGGCTGTCGTATTCGTATTCGAAGAACGGCATGATGGAAATGTCCAGCTCGCGCATGCCACGGCGGCAAGCCCAGTGAATACGTGCTTTGTTGTTAATATCCATGTTGTTATGACTCACCTCTTTTCAGCGCGGCAGCGCCAGCGCAGGGTTCAAATGACACACTGTATGGCAACGCCGTCGCAATATAATTCCATCAGCCGGGGGGTCTGTGTGCAAGGGTGCCCTGGCCACAAGTCTATAGAGTAACAATTTGACATACACGCCGGGAAGGCGCTTTGTGGCGGAAAACGCAATAAAGCGCAAAATGCCAAAAAAAGCGCCCCCCGGCGCCGCGGCGCGAATAACAGTTTGCAAAGCCCGCCGCCTCTTTTACCATGGATCCAATACCCTTCAGGTAAGCTAAACGTTGAGCAGGAACTTACTATGGCGCATAACATTCCATTCCCACCCCGTCAGCCCTCCGCTTCCACCCATCTGCCCCTGACGCTGATCTCGCTGGAAGATTGGGCGCTGGTGACGCTGAACGGGCCGGACACGGTGAAATATCTCCAGGGCCAGGTGACGGCGGACATCGACGCGCTGGCGGCCGATCAACACGTGCTGTGCGCCCACTGCGACGCCAAGGGCAAAATGTGGAGCAACCTGCGTCTGTTCCGCCGCGGCGAAGGCTTCGCCTATCTGGAACGCCGCAGCGTGCTGGACAGCCAACTGGCGGAAATCAAAAAATATGCGGTGTTCTCCAAAGTCACCATCGCCGCCGATAATGACGCGGTATTGCTGGGCGTCGCCGGTTTCCAGGCGCGCGCCGCGCTGGCGGGCCTGTTCGCCACGCTGCCGAGCGCTGAGCACCCGGTGGTGCAGGACGGCGAGACCACGATTCTGCACTTCAATGCGCCGGCAGAACGTTTTCTGCTGGTGACCCGCCCCGCCGTGGCCGAACAGCTGATCGGCAAACTGCATGACCAGGCGGAACGGAATGACAGCAACCAGTGGCTGGCGCTGGAGATCGAAGCCGGTTATCCGGTTATCGACGCCGCCAACAGCGCGCAGCTGATCCCGCAGGCCACCAACCTCCAGGCGCTGGAAGGCATCAGTTTCAGCAAGGGCTGCTATACCGGTCAGGAGATGGTGGCACGCGCCAAGTTCCGCGGCGCCAACAAACGTGCGCTCTACTGGCTGGAAGGTAAAGCGGCCCGCGCCCCGCAGGCGGCGGAAGATCTGGAGCTGCAGCTGGGGGAAAACTGGCGTCGCACCGGCACCGTACTGGCGTCGAGTCAGTTAGCCGACGGTACGCTGTGGGTGCAGGTGGTGATGAACAACGATCTGGATGCCGACAGCAAGCTGCGGGTGCGCGACGATGCCGCCAGCCAGCTGACGATCAAACCGTTGCCCTACTCGCTGGCCGAAGAGAAATAATCCGTCGGCCGCAGGCCCCCTGCCTGCGGCCATCTTCGTTACTCGTCCAACTCCCCGTCGCGCTGCACCAGATAGATCAGCACCAAGATGATGGTGACGAAGAAGCGAAACGCGCTCGGCACGCCGTTCCATTGCTGCGACATCCACATGCCGAACCACTCCCCCCCAATCGACATAAAACCGACCTGCCAGGTAAGGAAGCCCAGCGTCAGCCCCGCTACCGCCCATTTTTTTCGGCCGTTGAAAGCGTTGGCGGGCAGTTTCAGGCCGCCCAGCAGGCGCAGGCCACCAATCCAGCACAGCAGCGCGGTCAGACTCTCCAACGCAATGATGAAAATATAACCGGCGTGATGCAGCCACGGCGTCTGTATCGAGCGGTAGCCGATGGTGGCGTCGGGGAAAAGGGTATCCATCATAAAGACGTGGCGCACGAAGGCGAAATTGGAGCCGTAGTCGGTGAGGTTACCGAAGGCCACCAGCGAAGCGAACAAGGCGATAGCGCAGACCAGCAGCGCTTTGGATAAGCGAACGATCATCTTGATGAGTCCTGAACAGAAGTGAGAGAAACGGTATGCGGGCTCAGAAATGAAAGACAGGGCTTGCTGGATACCCGAAAGAAGCAAGCGCCTCTTTTTTAAAACAAAAGAGGCGCCTGTTCAATACGCATTCAGATGTAGCGGCAACGCTTAGACGTACAGGTAGATCGCCATGAAGTGGCAGGCGCTGCCGCCGAGCACGAAGCCGTGCCAGATGGCGTGGCCAAAGCGAATGCGCTTGGAGGCATAGAAAATCACGCCCAGGGTATAGACCACCCCGCCGATCGCCAGCAGCGTGACGCCGCCGGCCTCCAGCCGCGTAACCAGCTGATAAATCACGATCAGCGACAGCCAGCCCATCGTCAGGTAGGTCACCAGTGACAGGGCTTCAAAACGGTGGGCGAAGGCCAGCTTGAACAGCACGCCGAGCAGCGCCAACCCCCAGATTACCGCCATCAGGCCCTTCGCCAGCGGCGAATCCAGCCCCACCAGCAAAAACGGCGTGTAAGTGCCGGCAATCAGGAGATAAATGGCGCAGTGATCGAACTTTTTCAGCCAATGCTTGGCCTTCTGATGCGGGATCGCATGGTACAGCGTGGAAGCGAGAAACAGCAGGATCATGCTGCCGCCGTACAGGCTGTAACTGGTGATGGCCGTCGCATCGGCGCCGGTATTCACCGCCTGCACCAACAGCAACACCAGGCCGACGATGCCGAACACCAGCCCGATGCCGTGGCTGATGCTGTTGGCGATCTCTTCCGCCCACGGATAAGCCGCGGCGACAATCTTATTGCTCCCGGCTTTCACTACGTCCGTTTTCCCCATAACGCGCAACCCCTCAAAATGCCCTGCTTTGTTCGAAATTAACGCAAAGCAGCTTAACTGAGAATAATTCCAGTGTACACGTGTACGCTAAAATAAAAATGTGAACGCGTGTAACCATCGAAATCCCCCGCCCGCTGGTCTACAATCGTCAGGCTTCAACCCACCCACCTTGAGGTTTACACCATGTCATCCGCTGTACCCGCGTTAGATTTCGGTTCAATGACCCAGGCCATCCAGTTCCTGATGGAAATCGATAAGTTAAAAGGCGTACAACGCCGCACCAAGGTACTGGGCACCCAGCGCCAGGAAAACTCCGCCGAACACAGCTGGCATTTCGCCATCGCCGCCATGAGCCTGGCGCCCTACGCCGGTGATGACGTAGACATTCAGCGCGTGATCCAGATGGCGCTGCTGCATGACATCGTGGAAATCGACGCCGGCGACGTGCTGGTCTACGATCTGGCGGCCCGCGCGGCGATCCACGATCAGGAAGTGGCGGCGGCGCGCCGTCTGTTCGGCATGTTGCCGGAGGCTCAGCGCGAGTATTTCACCGCTTTATGGCAGGAATATGAAGACGGCGAAAGCGCCGATGCGCGCTTTGCCTTGCTGCTGGATCGCACCATGCCGATGCTGATGAATCTGCACAATGAAGGCCAGAGCTGGGTAGAAAACGGCATCAGCCTGGAGCAGGTACTGGCGCGCAATGCGTCGATCGCCGACGTACACCCCGAGCTGTGGCACCATATGGAGCAACATCTGCGGGACGCGCAGCGCAAAGGCTGGTTGAAGTAAGGGAGCCGGGCTGCCGCCTCTGCGCCGCAGCCCGTCAACGTCAAGCGAACGCCTGCTGGCGTTCCAACGCCTCCTCATAACTCGGCATCGATCCCGCCGCCCCGGCGCGTTCCACGCAGACCGCCGCGTAGGCGGCGGCGAAGCGCGCCGCATCGGCTAACGGCACCTGATTCGCCAGCTGCGCCGCCAGAGCGCCGTTAAACGCATCCCCCGCGCCGGTGGTGTCTTTCGGCTGCGCCGGAAACGCCGGGATCAGCTCGCTGTTTTCCCCGTCCGAGAACAACGCCCCCTGCGTGCCCAAGGTCACGATCAGCAAACGAATGCCCTTGGCGTGCAGCACCTGCGCCGCCTGACGCGCCGAAGCCACATCCCGCACCGGCACGCCGGTCAGCAACGTGCATTCGGTGGCGTTGGGCGTCAGCAGATCGACCTGCGCCAGCAGGCTGTCCGGCACCGGCTGAAACGGCGCCGGGTTGAGAATGATGAACGTCCGCGCCTCGCGGGCGATGGCGATCACTTGTTCGATCGCCGGCAGGTTGTTCTCCAGCTGGGTCAACAGAATATCCGCCGCGGCGATCGCCGGGCGGCACTGGCGCACCTCGTCCTCGCTGACCGTCAGGTTGGCGCCGGGATCGACGGCGATCATGTTCTCCGCATCCTCGCCGGCAACGTAGATAAGCGCATTGCCGGTCGGGCAATCGCCGGTCGAGAACAGCGTCACCGCATCGAAGCCGGCGGCAGCGAGATGACGCCGGGCGAAGGTGCCGAAGTCGTCGCGCCCCACCTTGCCGATATAATGCACCCGCGCCCCGGCGCGCAGCGCGGCGGTGGCCTGGTTGGCGCCCTTGCCGCCCGCCCCCATCATACTGTTACGGGCGATCAGCGACTCGCCGGGCTGCGGAAACCGCGCCATGCCGGCAACGATATCCAGGTTGAACGAACCGAACACGCAGACTTTGCCTTTCATTGCTGGTACTCCCTGCTCAATTGGAGGTGGCGCCGGGCGGCCAGACAGGCGCCTTTGCTGCCGGTTTCATCGGTCAGGCGGCTGATGGAGATCGCCAATCCCTGTGCCGGCTGCGGCCCGCGCAGATGACGGCGGATCTCTTGCTCCAGCCGCGCCAACGGAAAACCGCGCATGGCGATCACGCCGCCGCCCAGGATCAGCCGTTGGGGGTCGATCACATTCATTTCGATGGCGATGGTCTGCGCCAATCGTTCAACGAAACGCTGCAAATCCGGATGATCGCCATGGCGTTCGAACAGCCGGTCGAACGGCGTTTGCGCCGCGTTGGCGCGCGCCCAGCCGGTCAGCCAATGGCCGGAGGTCAAACTCTCGACGCAGCCCCGTTTGCCGCACGGGCACTCGCCCAGATGGCCCGGCCAGGGAATGTGCCCCAACTCGCCGGCGGCGCCATGCGCCCCGTGGTAAAAATCGCCGTTCAGCCACAGGCTGTTGCCCATGCCGGTGCCCAGATACAGCCCTACCGCCACCTGCGGCAGCGCCGGCAGCTGCTGCAAGTCCCACCACAACAGATGGTTGACGTCCTTGTCCATTCGCACCGGCAGCGCCAGCAAGTCGGCCAACAGCGCCGCCACCGGCTGGGCATCCAGCGCCGGAATGAACGGCAGCGACAGCACCCGCGAGCGATCGCGGCTGAGGATCCCCGGCAACCCGAGCATCACCTGCGCCACCTGACGATCCTGGCTATGCCCGGCGATCAGGCGGCCCAACGCCGCCAGCGGATCGGCCTGCCGTGCCCAGTCGGCGGTCGCTATCTTGCGGTAAGCGCTAAACTCGCCGTCATCATCCATCAACAGCAGGCGGGTATTGGTGCCGCCGACGTCAACGCCAAGAAAATGCCGCATCATGTCCCCCGCCTCAGGCCGCCTGCCGCATCTGATCCAGCATTTTTTCCCATGCCGCCTCCAGATCCGGATCGAGATTGAACAACCCGGAGCTGCCGACGATCAACACTTCCGCGCCGGCGCCCATCAGATCGCGATAAGTACGCTGGTTGCAGGATCCGTCGATCTCGATCAGATAGCGCAGATTTTGTTGGCTTTTCAGATCGCGCAACTGGCGGATCTTGTCCAGCATTTCGGGAATGAACGGCTGCCCGGCATAGCCCGGATCGACGGTCATGACGGTGACCTTGTCCAGCAGGTGAAGGTAGTGGCGAATAAACTCCACCGGCGTGGCCGGGTTCAGCACCACCCCCACTTTTTTGCCCAGCGCGCGGATTTGATTGATCACGCGGAACGCGTCGCGGTTGATGGTTTCGGCATGCGGGCAGATAAAGTCCGCCCCGGCGCGGGCGATCGGCTCGATAAAATCGGTCGGGTTCTCCACCATCAAATGCACGTCCAGCAACAACGAGGTATGCGGGCGGATCTGTTCGATAAAGAACGGCGACAGCGTGATGTTTTTAACGTAGTGCCCGTCCATGATGTCGATATGCAGCATATCGGCGCGGCGATTCAGCACCGCCAATTGCTGCCGGATATCCATCAGGTTCATGCACATCAGTGAAGGTGAAATCTGGTATTTCATTAGCGTTATCCTGCGCAAAAGGGAAAAGGGATCAGTGGCCCGCCGCGATTCTGGCCTGGGCCGCGCTGCGGCGCATCGCCCGCCGCTGCCGATAGCGATGGCGGAAAAACTTCAGCGCCAGCACCGCGATCAGCACCGCGCCCCACATCGCCAGACTGAAATGCGGGCTGACGTTCATCAGGTTCAAACCGGTCGCGATCACCTGCAGCACGATCAGCGCCAACACCACGCCGCTGACCCGGCCAAAACCGCCGAACGGATCGGTGCCGCCCAGAATGATCGCCAGCACCGTGAGCAGCAGGTAGGAGTCGCCGTAACCCATGCGCGCCGAGTTGAAGCGCGCCATCATCACCAGCCCGGCAATGACGCACAGCAGGCTGGAGAGGGTGTAAATGGCGATCAACACCCGATGGGTATTCACGCCGCTGAAGTGGGTGGCGTTGATGTTGCTGCCGCTCATGTAGATGCATTTGCCGAGCCGGGTTTTCTGCAAGAACAGCGCCAGCAAGGCGGCGACCACCAGGAAAATCCACAGCGGTACCGGCACGCCCAGCACGCGCTCAGCGCCGATAAACCGCACGATCTCCGGCATGCCGCTCAGGGCCGCGCCGCGCGTCAGGTAGATGCCGATGCCGTTGACCGTGGTCATGGTGGCCAGCGTCACCAGAATCGGATGCGCGCCGACGTAAGCCACCAGCGCGCCGGTCGCCGCGCCGATAAGCCCGGCCAACAGCATCGCCGCCGCCAGCGCCAACGCCAGCCACAGCGCCTGCAAACCCAGCCCGGCATCCGCCGGCAGGTAGCTGATGAACAGCCAGGCCATCAGCAGGCTGGTCAGGTTGGCGCTGGCGATAATGCACAGGTTCAGGCCACCGCTGAGGATCGGGATGAACATCGCCAGCGTCAGCAGGCCCAGCTCCGGCAGCTGGAAGGCCACGCTGGTGAAGGTGGCGCCGCTGAAGAAGCGCCCCGGCATCAGCAGGCTAAAGGCCAGCACCACCGCCAGCAGCAATGCCAGCAGACCGACGGCGACCCCGTCCGGACGAAATTTCAGGTTGTTGCCCATCAGGCGCTCCTCAGGCGAAACCGACGTCGGTTTCTTTACGTTTCTTGTAGTGGGTGACGGTGATCGCCGCGACGATCACCAGACCGATCACCACGTTCATGAAGTAGCTGGACACGCCGATCAGGTTGAGGCCGTTTTTCAGCACGCCGATCAGGAAGACGCCCATCAGCGTGCCGACCACGCTGCCCTTGCCGCCGTTCAGGCTGGCGCCGCCCAGCACCGCCGCCGCCAGCACGTCGAGCTCCCCGCCCACCAGCGCGTTGGGCACCACTTCCCCCATGCGATACACCTGCACCAGGCCGCCGATCGCCGCCATCGCGCCCAGATAGCCATAGGCGAACAAATGCAGCAGGCCAACGCGGATGCCGATGCGCCGCGCCGATTCCGCATCCCCGCCCACGGCAAACAGCTGGCGCCCGAGGTGCGTTTTGTTCAGCAGCAGCCAGGTCAACAGCGCCACCGCCAGCATCACCAGCGTCGGCAAACCGAGCTGATAGCTCTGTTCACCCAGCTGGAACGGCAGCACGCTGCGCGGCAGCGTCCACCAGTCCGGCAATGCGTACAGGCTGCGGCCGTTGGTCAGCCACATCAGCATGCCGAACAACAACGCCTGCATGCTGATGGTGACGATGATCGAGACGATGCGCAGGCAGTAGATCAACAGCGCGTTGACCATGCCCAGCGCGGCGCCGATCGCCAACGCCAGCAAAATGCTGCCCGCCGGGCTGGCCAGGCCGTAGTGGGTCGCCAGCGTGGCGATCAGGTACTGCACCACCGAGGCGACTGCGGCGAAGGAGATATCGATGCCACCGGTCACCAGCACCACAAACAGGCCGAGGGCGAATATGCCGCTCACCGCGTAGCTTTCGCTGAGATCGAGCAGGTTTTGCACCGTTAAAAACCGATCGCTAAGCAGTGAAAAGACCATGACCGTCAGCAGCAACACCCAGGCCAGATAGCCTTCGTTGCCGCGCGGTTTCAAACTGAACCTACGCATTGACCGCCTCCGCCAGCTGCTGCTGGCTCACCTGCCCCGGCAGGTATTCGCCGATCACGCTGCCGCCGCTGAAGTACAGCACCCGATCGCAGTTGTAATACACCTCCGGCACCTCGTCGGAGATCAGCAAAATGGCGATCCCCTCCTGCGCCAGCAGATGGATCAGTTGGTAGATGCTGGCCTTGGCGCCGACGTCGACGCCGACGGTCGGCGAGTCTAGGATCAAGATCCGCGGCTGGGTCAGCACCCACTTGGCCAGCACGATCTTTTGCTGATTGCCGCCGGACAGCGTCGAAACCGCCTGATCCGGATCCGCCACCCGCACGCCGAGCTTGGCGATCCACTCCGCCACGATGCGATTCTTGCGGTAATCGTCGATCAGGCGAAAGCGCCCGCGCAGCTTATCGAGAATGGTCAGCACCGCGTTATCCGCCACCGACTGTTGCTGCACCAGCCCCAGCGTCAGGCGATCCTCCGAGACGTAGCCGATGCCGGCCTTGATCGCGTCCTCATGGCCGCGAAAGCGCACCGGTTTGCTGTCGAGGTAGAGTTTGCCGCTGTCCGGCCGGGTCATGCCGAACAGGCTCAGCGCCAGCTCGGTACGCCCGGAGCCGAGCAGCCCGCACAGACCGAGCACCTCCCCCTGATGCAGGCGGAAGCTCACATCCTGATACTGCCCAGCGCGGCTCAGGCGATCCGCCTCCAGCATCACCCGATCCTTATTCAGGCTGGGCGCTTTCAGGCGATAGTCCAGCTTCAGACCGGTCATCAGCTCGGTCAGACGATCGCCGGTGATCTCCGCCGCCGGCCAGGTACCGACTTTGTTGCCGTCGCGGATCACCGTGACGCGATCCGAGATCTCCAGCACCTCGTCCAGCCGGTGGCTGACGAACACCACGCAGATGCCCTGCGCTTTCAGATAGTCCACCGTGCGCAGCAGTTGGTTGACCTCGGTGCGGGTCAGCGAAGCGGTCGGTTCGTCCATGATCACCAGCCGCGCCTGCGCCACCAGCGCGCGGCAGATCGCCACCTGTTGGCGCTGCGCGATCGGCAGCTCCGCCACCCGTTTGTCGAGATCCAGATTGAAACTCAGCGATTGCAGCTGGCGTTCGGCGGCGCGCCGCAGCCGCGCCGGGCGATGCCAACCCAGCAACCCGCGCAGGTTGTGTTCGAAGGCGATGTTTTCCGCCACCGTCAGGTTGGGAAACAGCGACAGATCCTGATAGATCACCTGAATGCCGAAGGCGCGCGCCTGATCCGGCGACAGCCGGCCGAAGGTTTGTCCATCGAGGGTAATGCGGCTGCCGTCGTCCGGTTGATAGACACCGGCAATCGCCTTGATCAACGTGCTCTTGCCGCAGCCGTTGGTGCCGGCCAGACAGTGCACCTCCCCCGGCATCAGCGCCAATGAAATATCGTTCAGCGCACGCTGCCCGCCAAAGGTCATCGACAGCTGTTGCAGTTCGATAAGCGGCGCGCCCTGCGTTGCCGTATTGCCGGAAATCGCCATGATTACAGCCCCATCTTCACCAGTTTCGGCAGGTTTTGCTTATCCAGGCTTTCGGTGGCGTTGCCGAGAATGGTGTGCTGCTGCGCATCCACCTGCACCTTGCCCATGCCTTCGATGGCCATGCCGTCGGTGATTTTCTCCCCCTTGTGCATCATGTCGGCGATGCGCACGAACACTTCGCCGGCCACCATCGGATTCCAGATGTAACCGCCCTTGATGGCGCCGCGATTGACCAGCGAAGCGCCCTGGCCCGGGCTGAACGGCCCGATGACGCAGATATCGTTGCTTTTGCCGCGGTTGAGCACCGCGCGCCCGGCGCCGATCGGCCCCTGCGAACCGAACGCCAGCACGCCTTTCAGATCGGGATACTTGGCCATCAGATCGTTGGTGGTGCGCACGCTGTCATCCAGCGACTCCCCCACGCCGAACTTGTCGCCCACCAATTGCATGTTCGGGTAGTGCTGCTTCTGGTAGTTGATGGCCGAGTCCGACCAGGTGATGTGCAGCGGCACCGTCAGGCTGCCGACGTATACCGCGTACTTGCCCTGCTCTTTCATGCAGGCGGCCAGTGCTTTCATGTGGTTGACCCCGTGCTGCGAGGCGTCCACCAGCTCAAAATCCCAGTCGGCGTACTTCTGGCCGGGGGATTCGTGCACAATCACCTTGATGCCCGCTTCCTGCGCGCGCTTGAGCACCGGCTCCAGCACCCGGGCGTCGTTCGGCACCACGCCGATGATGTCCACCTTCTGCGCGATCAGATCCTCGATGGCGCGCACCTGCAGCGCCGGATCCGCCGCCGTCGGCCCGACCATCCAGGCGTCGATGCCGCGTTTGGCGCTCTCACTTTTGATGCCGGCCTCCATGGCGTTGAACCAGGGAATGCCGCCGATCTTCACCACCACGCCCATTTTCAGCTTGTCCGCCGCCTGCGCGGAGACCGACAGCAGCAGCGAGGCAAACAGACCGACCAGTACGGATTTTTTCATTGTTCTCTCTCCACAAGTGTTGGCTGTAATAAGGGTTTTCGTTGTTGTTATCGCGCCGCCCTTTTCGCGGCGGGTGAAACTTCAATCACGTCGACGTTGTTCCAGGCCAGTTTCTGACGAAATTCGTCGTCGCTGAGCCTATCGGTGATCAGCGTGTCTATTTCCCGGTAATGACAAATGCGGGCGAACGAGCGGCGGCCGAACTTGTTGCTGTCCACCAGCAGGAACTTGCGTTCCGACGCCAGCAGCATCTGCTGCTTCAGCCGCGCATGGTGCTCATTGCTCTCGCGGATGCCGCCGTCCTGGCAGATGCCGTGGCAGGAGAAAAACAGCTTGTTGATCACGAACTCCTTCAGCATCTGCTCCGCCAGCACGCCGATAAAATCCTCGTACTTGGCGGAATACTCGCCCCCCAGGCCGATGGTGCGCACATTGGCCTTGCAGGCCAGCGTCTGGATGATGTGCAGCGAGTTGGTCAGCACCACCAGCGAGATATCCGGCAGTTGGCGCGCCAAAAACCAACTGGTGGAACTGCTGTCCAGCAGCAGGCAGTCCCCCGGCGCGATAAATTCCAGCGCGCGTTTGGCAATGCGCGTCTTGTGTTCCGGCGCCTCGTTGCTGCGCTGGCGGAAAGATTCCCCCTGGTCTATCTCGGCGGGCACATAGGTTTTCTCCACCGCCGGCGGCTCGACGAACACCGCGCCACCGTGGCTGCGCAGCAGCAGGCCGCGCCGTTCAAGCAAGGCCAGATCACGCCGCGCCGTCTCGATAGAGATGTGGCACAGCTGCGCCACCTCCTGCACCATCACGCGGCCGCGCTGGCTCAAGACTTCGGTGATAAAGCGATGACGTTCTACAGGCAGCATGTTTCTTTTCTCCTCCACAACGTTGATTACGATATCGATTTGCCGCGCCGCGTTTTGCGCGCGGACGCAAAGCGCATCGCCCTGCGATCGGTCAACGATCGCGATGTGATAGTTGTCAAAAAAATCGGGAAGGAAATGAAATGAATAATTACGAAAGTGTGGAGTAACAGGCAGTTATGATGCGCGTACGCCTAAGGTAAACAGGAGAGAAACGGTAAACGGTCACAATTCCACGCTCCGCAGCATGACCGTTAATGACCGTTTGTGTGGTTTTGACCGAGCGCCGCAATTAGACCGCCGGCGTTGATAACGCATTACCTGAAAAAACAGCAAAAAAAATCCGGTGAGAACCTCACCGGATCGTTAGCCGCCTGGCACACATTATTCCCCGTGTTCATGCTCTTTCAACATCGCCTCACGCAACACGGCGTTCAGGCGTTTCTGATAGCCTTTGCCTGGCCGCTGAAGCCAGGCCAACACATCCGCATCGATGCGGATGGTTTTCGATACTTTCATCGGTTTATAAAAACGCCCCTGAACCGCAGCCTGCCACTTTTCCTCATCCAGTGCCGGCGCATCGGCATAATCGATGTCCTCGTCCGGCAACGCACTCAGTGAAGCAATTTGCGCTTTCTGCTCCTCCGTCAACGGCGGGAGTACGCTATGGGCCAGATTTTTGGCGGAATTTTTGCGCTTCATATCTTCCCCTCTCTTTGGCATCGGCCTTGCGTGCTGAAATGATACGCACGATCTCTACTGTATCGCCTTCGACATCCGTTTCGATCGTCGTATGCGCCACCAGCAACAGCAAGCAGGATCCGACCATGCCGATCGTTTGCCAACGTTCTTCTCCACCCTCGATCCTTTCCAACACAGCCAAATGGTTGGGATCCAGAAAAACCCGTTGCGCAATCTCAAAACTGACACGGTGTTTGTGCTGGTTACTGTGATTTTTATCCTGATTCCATTCAAAATAAACATACATTTTTGTAACTACATTTTGATTGTTATTTAATCAAAATACCTCGCATCCGGAGGGATGTCAAAACCCTACGGATGCGTTCAACGCCCGCCTGCGGCCTCGATAAAGGTGCCGGTCACGTAAGATGCGGCGTCAGACAGCAACCAGGCGATCGCCTCCGCCACTTCCTGCGGCTGGCCGCCGCGCTGCATCGGCAAACTGTCCTTCACGCGATCCACCCGCCCAGGCTCGCCGCCGCTGGCGTGCATCTCGGTATAGATGAATCCGGGCCGCACGCCGTTGACGCGAATGCCCTGCGCCGCCACTTCCCGCGATAACCCGATGGTCAGCGTATCGACGGCGCCTTTCGAGGCGGCATAGTCGACGTACTCTCCCGGCGCGCCTAAACGAGAAGCGGCGGAAGACACATTGACGATAGCGCCGCCCTGCCCGCCATGACGCTGCGCCATGCGCTTCACCGCCTCGCGGCAACACAGGAAGTAACCGGTAACGTTGGTGCTGAGCACCTGATTGATGCGCTCGGCGGTCAACTGTTCAATGTTCGCCTGCTGGAACAGAATGCCGGCGTTGTTGACCAGCGCGCTGAGCGTGCCCAGCCCGGCATCCAGTGCGCTGAACATTGCCATCACCTGCGCTTCGTCGGCCACGTCAGCCTGCAATGCCAGCGCCTTACCGCCCTGCGTCTCAATCTCCGCCACCACCTGGCGCGCCGCACTTTCGTCACGCAGGTAATTCACGCCCACCGCATAGCCCTGCCGGGCCAGCAGCAAAGCGGTCGCGCGGCCAATTCCCCGGCTTGCGCCGGTTACCAATGCCACTTTCGTCATCGTATTTTTTCTCTGGTTGGCGATATAAAAATAACGGCCTGCGCACAGGCTCCCCGTTTGCCAGTCAGAGTATAGAGCGGCGCTCTAGAAAACGCTTCAGAGCTGAGCCAGGCGACGCAGCAGCTTTTTAATCCGATATTTCGCGCAGCCGGAGGCGTCCGTTACCGCCACCTGATGGCCCCGCTGCAAACCGGAAGCATGCAGGCCTTTGTGAGCAGGGCTGTGCACATCGCCGCGAAACGACAGCATCAACAGAATGAGCAGCATCGCCACGCCTGAATACATCAGCCGCCGCGAGGCGCCCGCGAGCGGGGAACCGTCAGTCTGCATGTTTCGCTCCCTCAGCCATGATTTCGAATGGCAGCAAAATAACTGAAATCCCCCCTCGTTCCCTTAACGCGAGATTAAAGCCAGATTAAGGTTTGCTTAAGAACGTGCAGGCAGCGCAGGTTTCCCCGTTGTCTTCCCGTCAGCGTTATAGTTAGATAAGCGCGACTCAAGGATCTCAGCGGAAATAACGTGAACATACTGTTGGTGGAAGACGACCTGCAATTAGGCAAGGCGCTGTGCCGAGCATTGGAGCTGGCCGGCTTTAATTTGTGCTGGGTGCGCCTGCTCGTCGACGCGGAAAATAAACTTTCATCCGGCGGGTTCGATTTGATGCTGCTGGATCTCACGCTGCCGGACGGTGACGGTTTGCAGAGGCTGATCGCCTGGCGCGCCGCCGGGCAAAATATCCCGATCATCATCCTGACCGCCCGCGACCGCATTGAAAGCCTGGTGAACAGCCTGGATTCCGGCGCGGACGACTTTCTGGCCAAACCCTTTGCGCTGCCCGAACTCATCTCGCGCGTCAAGGCGGTCAACCGGCGCATGGCGGGCTTCGCGTCACAAACCTGGAGCCTCGGCGCGCTGTATCTCGATCCGGTCAACCATCAGGTCATGCTGGATAACGAACTGCTGATGCTGTCGAAAAAAGAGTATCACCTGCTGCACGAACTGATGCGTTGCGCCGGCACCGTGGTGCGCAAAGCGGTGTTGGAACAGCGGCTGTTCGGCCACGGCGACAGCGTGGAAAGCAACTCGCTGGAAGTGCACATGCATAATTTACGGCGCAAGATCGGTAAAGAAAGAATTATTACCGTACGCGGCATTGGTTATTTGCTGAAGAAAGAGTAGCGGAATGATCGGTTTCAAATCCTTCTTTATGCGCACCATTATTTTCCAGGTGCTGGCCATTTTATTATTGTGGGGGCTCCTCGTCGCCTGGGTGAAATATTGGTATTACCCCGACATGGAGAAATATTTCGATAATCAGCAACGCATCGTCGCTGCAGGCATCGCCAATATTCTCGACGAAACCGGCACTGACCATATCGATTACCGCGGCATCATCAAGACCATTGAAGGCATGTACATTGATTCCATCAATAACGGCATGCAGGACGAAATCGACTATCACCCGCTGTTTGTGGTTTACGATCGAGACAACCGGGTGCTTTACAGTTCGCAAACGCAGGGAGAGCCGCTGCGCCTGCCGCCTTCGGTGCTGTCCGGCTCGGTCAATTACGCCGGCGCCAATTGGCATCTCGCCGGCAGCTGGAGCGAGAATCGCCAGTACCGGGCGATCGTCGGCGAATCGTTCAACGATCGCACCACGCTGTTCGGCAACCCGGCGGAGAGCACCGCCGTACCGCTGCTGGGCATTCTGGCGGCCATCATCATCACCTTGCTGTTTACCGCCTATTTCAGCCTGCGGCCGCTGCGCCAGATCGCCCGCACCATTTCCGATCGTCAGCCCGGCAATCTGTCGCCGATCAACGTCAGCGAACAGTATCAGGAAATCCGGCCGGTGGTGATGGAGGTCAACAAACTGATGGCGCGCATCGACGCCGCCAATCAGCGCGAGAAACGATTTATGGCCGACGCCGCGCATGAGCTGCGCACGCCGATCGCCGCCGTGCTGGCGCAGCTGCATTTGCTGACCCAGGTCAGCGAGCAGCAGGAGCGCCGGGAAATCATCGGCGACATGCAACAAGGGCTGGATCGGGCGGCGTCGCTGTCGCGCCAGCTGATCAACCTGGCCAAGCTGGAGGCGGAAGATTTTCCGCTGAAGATTGAGGCGGTGGATATCTATGCGGAGATCGGCAAATGCATCGCGCAGCACGTCCCCTATGCGCTGGAAAAAGATGTCGAACTGTCGCTCGACGGCAGCGAGGAGGTGGTGGTGAGTACCGACCGCCATGCGCTGATCGCCATCTTCACCAACCTGCTGGACAATGCGCTCAAGTATGCGCCGCCCGGCAGCCGCATAGAAGCCAATATCCGCTCGCTGGCGCCGCTCGGCTGCTATATTACGTTGCGCGACAACGGCCCCGGGGTGAGCGAAGAGCACCTTCCGCGCCTGTTTGAGCGCTTTTACCGCGTGCCCGGCACGCAACAGACCGGCAGCGGGCTGGGATTGGCCATCGCCCGCAACCTGGCCGACAAAATCGGCGCGCAGCTGCGCGTCACCGAAGGCCTCGACGATCGCGGCATCGGCTTTATCATCGATTTGCCGGAAAGTTACCGGCCACAGATTGAGAGTTAACCACGAGCATGATCGCCCCTGTACTGCTGCAACGGCAGCAACTCGACCGGCTGTGGGATATCGACCGCAGCGAAATTATCGACACCCTGTATCGCCTGCAGGATGGCAAGCTGCACCCCTACCCGGACTACTACGATGTGCGCGGCTGGGATCCGCACGATCGGGAAACCTATACGCCGATCCACGAAGCGTGCTTCGATCGCGGCGGCGCGTTCTTCGCGCTGTTCGAAGGCGAGGAGATCGTGGCAGCGGCGGCGCTGGACACCGAACCGCGTGGCCCGCGGCAAGATCTGCGCCAGCTGCTGTTCTTTTACGTCAGCGCGCACCAACGCGGCCAGGGGTTAGGCAAGCAGCTGTTCCAGCTCTGCCTGCGGCAGGCGGCGCAAGAAGGCGCCGCCGGGCTGTACGTCTCCTCCATTCCCAACAAAAGTACCGTAGACTTCTATCTGGCGCAGGGCTGCCGGCTCATCGAACATCCGGATACCGAATTGTTCGCCCGTGAGCCGGAGGACATTCACCTGGTCTGCCTCTGCCGCTAGCGGCCGGGGATTAACGGGCGATGCGTATCACCGAACGCACGTCGCTTTTCTTGTTCAGATCCCACACCTCGGCGATCTCCGCCAACGCGTGCTCCTGCGTCTCGATAGTGAGCGCTCCGGTCGCCGCCAGCGCCAAAATCTCGGTCGCGTAGCGCTGCATCTCCGGGATCGGCGGGAAGTTGCCGGTGCCGCTGCCGAGGATCTGCAGCTGATTGCTGCGCAGCACCGCCGCCGGCAGCCGGATGTCCGGCGCGGCCATCGAGCCGACGTTGACCAAGCGAATGCCGCGCCCCCCGGCGTAAGACGAGAGATCGTGATTATTGAGCGTCGCCAGCAGCGCTTCGGTCGCCGGGCCCCAGATGTAATCGACAATCACCTGATAACCACCCGGCCCCGCCGCCGCCGCGAAGGCCTGCGCCAGCGCCTCGCCCTGCAGGCTCAGATCCACCGTGGCGTCCACACCCAACGCCTCCAGCACGCTCAGGCGCCGACCGGCGGCAACGATGCGCCCGGCCCCCGCCTGACGCGCCGCTGCAACCGCCA
Organism: Serratia sp. CY71090; assembly: GCF_052166845.1. Lineage (NCBI taxonomy): Bacteria > Pseudomonadati > Pseudomonadota > Gammaproteobacteria > Enterobacterales > Yersiniaceae > Serratia > Serratia sp. CY71090. The sequence continues at coordinate 197,520 of NZ_JBJNOA010000009.1, forward strand.
GTTTGCCCGAGGTGCCGGTAGCGCCGATGATCAGCACCGTTTCTCCGGGCTGCAGATCCGCTCGCCAGCGCAGCGGCAGCCAGGCGGCGAAGGCCGGATTGATCAGCGCCGCCGCCGTGGCGTCGTCCACCGCCTCCGGCACCGGCACCGTCCAGGACGCGACGCTACGCTCTGCCATCGCGCCGTAAGGGCGACGGAAAGAGGCGAAGTACACCCGTTGCCCGTCCGCCGTGCGGCCCACGCCGTCGGTGCCAGGCACGATCGGCAATTGCTTCGGGCTGGAATAATGAGTGCCGGCGACGGTGGCGCGATCCAGCTGCTTGATGCCGGCCGCCAGAACGTCGATCGGCACTTCATTCGCCTGCGCCTGAGGCTCCTCAAAGGTGCCGAAAACCGGGGGTTGCCCCAGCGCTGTTACGATTGCCGCTTGCATGATGACTCCTCAAATCGTGGGAACGTACCGGAAAGAATAGGCCGCGATAAAATAAAAAGGGACACCGCATCATGCGGTGTCCCCCAAACACAAACTTTGCCGAACGTGTTATTCGTAATCGCTCATCGGCACGCAAGAGCAGAACAGGTTACGGTCGCCATACACGTCGTCCAGACGCTTAACGCTCGGCCAGTACTTGTTCTCGCGTACGCCGGCCACCGGGAACACCGCCAGCTCGCGGCTGTACGGGTGCTGCCAGTCGTTGACCAGCTCCGCCTGCACGTGCGGCGCATTCACCAGCGGGTTGTCTTCCAGCGGCCATTCGCCTTTGGCGACGCGGTCGATCTCGCTGCGGATCGCCAGCATCGCATCAATAAAGCGATCCAGCTCCACTTTGCTTTCCGACTCGGTCGGCTCGACCATCAGCGTGCCCGCTACCGGGAACGACATGGTCGGCGCGTGGAAGCCGAAGTCGATCAGGCGCTTGGCGATGTCCATTTCGCTGATGCCGGTCTCTTCCTTCAGCGGACGAATGTCGAGGATACATTCGTGCGCCACGCGGTGATCGCGGCCGGTATACAGAATCGGGTATGCGTCTTTCAGACGGGTAGCGATGTAGTTGGCGTTCAGGATCGCCATCTGGCTGGCCTGCTTCAGGCCTTCCGCGCCCATCATGCGGATGTACATCCAACTGATAGGCAGGATGGAGGCGCTGCCGAACGGCGCCGCGGAGACCGCGCCCTGCTGGGTGGTTACGCCGTCGATCTGCACCACGCTGTGGCCCGGTACAAACGGCGCCAGGTGCGCTTTCACGCCGATAGGGCCCATGCCCGGGCCGCCGCCGCCGTGCGGGATGCAGAAGGTTTTATGCAGGTTGAGGTGCGAAACGTCTGCGCCGATGTAGCCCGGCGTGGTGATGCCCACCTGGGCATTCATGTTGGCGCCGTCCAGATACACCTGACCGCCGAACTGGTGCACGATCTGGCACACTTCACGGATGGTTTCTTCATACACGCCGTGGGTCGACGGGTAGGTCACCATGATGCAAGAGAGTTCTTCGCCTGCCTGCTCCGCCTTGACGCGCAGATCGTGCAGATCGATGTTGCCGTTCTTGTCGCAGGCCACCACGACCACGCTCATGCCCGCCATCTGGGCGGAGGCCGGGTTGGTGCCATGCGCCGAGCTCGGGATCAGGCAGACGTGACGGCCCGCTTCGTTGCGGCTTTCGTGGTAGCGGCGGATCGCCAGCAGGCCGGCGTATTCGCCCTGCGCGCCGGAGTTCGGCTGCATGCACACCGCGTCATAGCCGGTCAGCTGCACCAGCCACTGAGACAGTTGGCCGATCATCTGCTGGTAACCGGCAGCCTGCTCCGGCGGGCAGAACGGGTGCAGTTCGGAGAATTCAGGCCAGGTGATCGGGATCATTTCCGCCGCGGCGTTCAATTTCATGGTGCAGGAACCCAGCGGGATCATCGCCTGGTTCAGCGCCAGATCCTTACGCTCCAAGCGATGCATGTAACGCATCATCTCGGTTTCGCTGTGATAGCGGTTGAATACCGGGTGGGTCAGGATCGGATCCTGGCGCAGCATGGCGGCCGGGATCGATTGACTGTTTTTGCTCACCGCCGCGTCCAGCGCGTCGATGTCCAGACCGTGATTGTCGCCCGCCAGCAGTGCGAACAGCGTTTGCACGTCTTCACGCGAGGTAGCTTCATCCAACGTGATGCCCACGGCGCCGTGGATGTCGGTACGCAGGTTGATGCCGAAGCTCAGCGCACGTTCCAGCACGGCGGCCTTGTCTTTCACTTCAACGGTCAGGGTGTCGAACCAGGTGTTGTGGCGCAGCGTCAGGCCGGCCTTCTGCAGCCCGGCGGCCAGGATGTCGGTCAGGCGGTGGATGCGCCCGGCGATGCGCTGCAGCCCTTGCGGGCCGTGATACACCGCATACAGACTGGCGATGTTGGCCAGCAGCACCTGCGAAGTACAGATATTCGAGTTGGCCTTCTCGCGGCGGATATGCTGCTCGCGGGTCTGCATCGCCATGCGCAGCGCGGTGTTGCCGGCGGCATCGCGGGAAACGCCGATGATGCGGCCCGGCATCGAGCGCTTGAACTCGTCGCGGCAGACGAAGAAGGCGGCGTGCGGGCCGCCGTAGCCCATCGGCACGCCGAAGCGCTGCGCGGAGCCGAACACCACGTCGGCGCCCTGCTTGCCCGGCGCGGTCAGCAGCACCAGGGCCATGATGTCGGCGGCCACGCTGGTGATGATTTTGCGCGATTTCAGTTCAGCCAGCAGCGCGCTGTAGTCGTGCAGTTCACCGGTGGAGCCCACCTGTTGCAGCAGCACGCCGAACACGCCGTCCAGCTCCAGCACTTTTTCCGCTTTATCGACGATGACGTCGAAGCCGAAGGTTTCGGCGCGGGTGCGCACCACGTCCAGCGTCTGCGGATGCACGTCGTCAGCCACGAAGAAGCGGTTGGCGTCTTTCAGCTTGCTGGCGCGTTTGGCCAACGCCATCGCCTCGGCGGCGGCGGTGGCTTCATCCAGCAGCGATGCGGAGGCCAGATCCAGGCCGGTCAGATCGAGGGTCACGGTCTGGAAGTTCAGCAGCGCTTCCAGACGGCCCTGCGACACTTCCGGCTGATAAGGGGTGTAGGCTGTGTACCAGCCCGGGTTTTCCAGCATATTGCGCAGGATCACCGGCGGCGTCAGCACGGCGCTGTAGCCCATGCCGATATAGGATTTGTAGCGCTGATTCTGCGAGGCGATCGCCTTCAGCTCAGCCAGCGCCTGGTGTTCGGTCGCCGCGTCGCCAACCGGCGGCGGCCCCGGCAGCTGAATGTCCGCCGGCACGATCTGTTGGATCAGCGCGCTGAGCGAGCGAGCGCCCACCGCTGCCAGCAACTCCTGGCGTTGTTCCGCAGAAGAGCCGATGTGGCGTTCGATGAACGCTTCGCTGTGTTCGAGTTGGCTGAGTGTCTGAGTCATTGCTACAAATTCCTGAATGCTTGCGTGATACGGGATATAGCTTGAACGGTAACTAAAACGCCCCGGCCGAAAGGCCTGGGGCGTGGGCACGATTACTCGTCGATCGAGGCCTGATAAGCCGCGGCGTCCAGCAGGTTCGCCAGCTCGCCTTCGTCGGAGGCTTTAATCTGGAACAGGAAGCCGTCACCGTAAGGTTCGCTGTTCACCAGCTCCGGGGAGCTTTCCAGCTCGGCGTTCACCGCCACGATTTCGCCGCTGATTGGCGCGTAAATGTCCGACGCCGCCTTGACGGATTCCGCCACGGCGCAGTCTTCACCGGCGGCGACGCTGCGGCCCACTTCCGGCAGATCGACAAACACCATATCGCCCAGCAGTTCCTGCGCGTGTTCGGTGATGCCTACGGTGTAAACGCCGTTACCTTCTGCGCGAACCCACTCGTGAGAGGATGCGTATTTCAATTCTGTTGGCACATTGCTCATCGCCGGTTACTCCTTAGAAGAAATAAAAGAATCAATCAATAAAAAATCAATTTGTCAGCGGCTTGCCGGCGCGAACGAAACCGGGCTTGGTCACTTTGACCGGCATCTCGCGGTTGCGAATCTGCACGATGGCCTGCTCGCCGATGCCCGCCGGCACGCGCGCCAGCGCGATGCTGAAGCCCAGCGTCGGGGAGAACGAACCGCTGGTGATCACGCCTTCGTGGGTTTGCCCCGCCGCGTCGGTGAAACGCACCGGCAGCTCATTACGTAATACGCCTTTTTCCGTCATGATCAAGCCGACCAGTTGCTCGGTGCCCTGCTCGCGCTGTTGTTCCAGCGCTTCGCGGCCGATGAAACGGCGATCTTCCGGTTGCCAGGCGATGGTCCAGCCCATGTTGGCGGCCAGCGGCGAAGCGCCCTCGTCCATCTCTTGCCCGTAGAGGTTCATGCCCGCTTCCAGGCGCAGGGTGTCGCGCGCGCCCAGACCGGCCGGCTTGACGCCCGCGGCCAGCAATTTTTGCCAGAAATCCGCCGCCTGCTCTTTCGGCAGCGCGATCTCATAGCCGGCCTCGCCGGTGTAACCGGTGGTGGCGATGAACAGCTCGCCGGCCTGCACGCCGAAGAATGGCTTCATGCCTTCGACCGCGCTTTTTTGTTCCGGAGTGAACAGGGTGCCGGCGCGCTCTTTGGCCTGCGGGCCCTGCACCGCGATCAGCGCCAGATCGTCGCGCACCGTCAGCGCGACGCCATACGGCGCGGCGTGCTCTTCAATCCAGGCCAGGTCTTTGTCGCGGGTGGCGGAGTTCACCACCAGGCGGAAATAGTCTTCAGTGAGGAAATAAACGATCAGGTCATCGATCACGCCGCCGGAGGCATTCAGCATGCCGGTGTACAGCGCCTTGCCGGGTTGGGTCAGTTTGGCGACGTCGTTCGCCAGCAGGTAGCGCAGGAACTCGCGGGTGCGAGCGCCGTGCAGATCCACGATGGTCATGTGAGACACGTCGAACATGCCGGCATCCTGACGCACCGCGTGGTGCTCATCGAGCTGCGAGCCGTAGTGCAGCGGCATCATCCAGCCGTGAAAGTCTACCATGCGCGCACCGCACGCCACGTGCTGGTCGTACAGTGGGGTTTGCTTTGCCATCTTTTCCCTCTTTCCACTCGTCGCTAGAAGTTAGGGTGCTGCCACGCAATGCGGCGGAGCCTGGCTCGCGGCCCGATCGCCATGGCGCACTGACTGCTCAACACAAATGCTGCGCCGGGACGGGCGAAAACTGCGTGCAACCGCCGTGACGCAAACGATACCTTTCCCCCGAACTTATCACCGAACGACCACATTAACCATAAGTTAAAATAGGCTCATCGCCGTTCCGGGGCGGTAAAATGCCGGGCTAGTGTGCAGAGTTTTTCACTGGAAAAATGCGCCTTAAGGCACAAAATTAACAATTAAAGCGGCAAAATGCCGAACTTATATAACAAACCTATGGCCGCACATGGGATCCGGACTTTTGATAACCGAACATGGAATTAGAAAAAGTAATGATAAAAAGCGGCTGAAATTAGATTATTTCAAATGAAGGGTTATATAAGGAAACGCGGTGGCATAAGGCGAGAAGCGCGAGCCCGCTGCGGGCTCGCAGAAGGCAGGTGTCAGGCAAGCCACTCGGGCAGATCGTTCAGGCCCATCGCCTGACGCACCAGCTTAGGCTTGACGCCAGGCAGGCTGTCCGCCAGCCGCAGCCCCACGTCGCGCAGCAGCTTTTTGGCCGGGTGGTTGCCGTCGAACAGTTCGCGGAAACCCTGCATGCTGGCCAACATCACCGCCGCGCCATGTTTGCGGCGGCGCTCATAGCGGCGCAGATAGAGGTGCTGGCCAATATCCTTGCCCTGCCGCTGCAGGCGGCGCAGTTCGGAAATCAGCTCGGCGGCGTCCATAAAGCCCAGGTTCACGCCCTGTCCGGCCAGCGGGTGCACGGTATGCGCCGCATCGCCCACCAGCGCCAGGCGGTGCGCCGCGAAGCTGCGCGCATAGCGGCCGGTCAGCGGGAACGCCAGCCGTTCGCTTTCCAGGCTGCAGGCGCCCAGCCGCATATCGAAGGCCATCGCCAGTTCGCGGTTGAATTGTTCCGGCTCCAGCTGCTTGAGACGCTCAGCGTCTTCCGGCGCGACCGACCAGACGATGGAGCTCAAATGCGGATCGCTGAACGGCAGGAACGCCAGAATGCCGTCGCCGTGGAAAATTTGCCGCGCCGTGGCCTGATGCGGCTCTTCGGTGCGGATGGTGGCCACCAACGCGTGGTGGCGATAGTCCCAGAAGGTAAGCGGGATATCGGCATGCTGGCGCAGCCACGACTGGGCGCCGTCGGCGCCAATCACCAACCGGGCGGTCAGCATACGGCCGTCCTCCAGCGTGATGAAGGCGTCATTCTCGCCCCACGCCACCTGCTTGAGCGCGGCCGGGGTAATCAGCGTGATGTCCGACAGGCTTTCGGCGCGCTTCCACAGCGCCTGCTGGATCACCGAATTTTCGATGATGTGGCCGAGATGGCTGAAACCGCACTCGTCGCCGCGGAAGGCGATTTTGCCGAAGCTATCGCGATCCCACACTTCCATCGCGTTGTAGGCGCTGGCGCGCTGCTGGAGGATGTCGTTCCACACGCCGATATGCTGCAGCAAACGCTCGCTGGCGGCATTGATGGCGGAAACGCGCAGCGCGGGCTGCTCCGACGGCGGCGCCATATCCGGCTGGCGCTGCTCCAGCACCGCCACGCGCAGCCCGCTGCCCTGCAGGCCGCAGGCCAACGCCAGCCCCACCATACCGCCACCGGCGATAATCACGTCAAATGATTGCATGCTGCTCGATTTCCTTAAATAACGCGCGACGCCTTGCCACGCCGCGTTTTTGGGTGCGCCACAGGGCGCCCGATTCTGTGTCTAACGTTCCACCCAGCCCAATGTGCGCTTGGCAAAGGTGTCGCGCACCGCCGGCAAACGCGCCATCGCCATCAGCCCCAGATTGCGGCCGACCACCAGCGGGGCATAACGGTTGGCGAACAGGCGAATCAATCCGTCGGTCACGCCGATCGTCGCCTGCTGATCGTTTTGCCGCCGCTGCTGATAGCGGCTCAGCAGCGCATAACCGCCGGCGTCTTCGCCGTTGTTCATCGCTTCCGCCAGCGTTTCCGCCAGCGACATCACATCGCGCAGACCAAGGTTGAACCCCTGCCCGGCGATCGGATGCAGCGTCTGCGCCGCGTTGCCCACCAGCGCCAGCCGGTGGCTGACATGACGATCGGCGGTCAGCAGGCCAAGTGGATAACTGTGCCGCTTACCGGCCTTGAGGATGCGACCCAGCCGCCAGCCGAAGGCCTGTTGCAGCTCGGCGATAAAACGCGCGTCGTCCCAGGCATCCACTTGGGCGCGATCTTCGCGCGCATGGCACCACACCAGTGAACTGCGCCCCTGCGACATCGGCAGCAGCGCCAGCGGCCCATAGCGGGTAAAGCGCTCGAAAGCTCGCCCCTGCGGATCTTCCGCCGTGGTGACGTTGGCGATGGTGGCGAACTGCGGATAGTCCTCCTGCCGCCACTGCACGTTGCAGGCCTGCGCCAGCGCCGAACGCGAGCCGTCGGCCGCCACCAGCAGCTGCCCGCGCAGACGCTGGCCGTTGTCCAGCCGCACTTCCGCCCGCTCCGCGGTGCGGATCACGTCCACCACCCGCGCGGGGCAGTGCAGCGTGACGCCCGGCGCCTTCGCCAGCAGCGCAAACAGCCGCTTCCCGGCGTCGTGCAGTTCGATCACCTGGCCGAGCGCATCGACCTGATAATCCTGCGCCTGCAGATTAACGAAACCGGCGTGACCGCGATCGCTGACGTGCACCTGAGTGATCGGCGTGGCGCAGTCGCGCAGCGCCGGCCAAACGCCGATGCGCGCCAGCTGTTGGCAGGTGCCCTGTGCCAAAGCGATGGCGCGGGCGTCAAAGCCAGGATGGCTGCGGTCGTCCGGCCGGGTCGCCTCGACCAGATCCACCGCCATTCTTCCCTGAGTGAGCGACGAAATGGCCAGCGCCAACGTCGCGCCCGCCATACCGCCACCAACGATAATGACGCTCATGCTATGACCTTGCCGCCGCCATCAACGCTTCGATGGCATCGGCGTCTTTCACCACGGTGGCGGTCAGGTTTTCATTGCCGTCGGCGGTGATCACGATGTCGTCCTCGATGCGGATGCCGATGCCGCGGTATTCCTCCGGCACGTCCGCATCCGGCGCGATATACAGCCCCGGTTCCACGGTCAGCACCATGCCCGGCTCCAGCAGCCGATCGCGGCTCGGCGTGCCATAGTGGCCAACGTCGTGCACGTCGAGACCCAACCAGTGGCTCAACCCATGCATAAAGAACTGACGGTGAGCCTGCTCGGCGATCAATTGATCGACTTCACCTTTCAATACGCCCAGCTCCACCAGCCCGACCACCATGATGCGCACCACTTCGTCGTTGACTTCGCGGATGCTGGTGCCGGGCTTAAACAGCTCCAGCGCACGCTGCAGCGACGCCAGCACGATATCGTACACTGCGCGCTGCGGCCGGCTGAACTTGCCGTTGACCGGGAAGGTGCGGGTGATGTCGCCGGCATACCCCTGGAACTCGCAACCGGCGTCGATCAGCACCAGATCGCCGTCGCGCATCTGGCTCTCGTTCTCGGTGTAGTGCAGGATGCAGCCGTTTTCGCCGCTGCCGACGATGGTGTTGTAAGACGGGTAGCGAGCGCCGAGGCGGGTGAACTCATGATGAATTTCCGCTTCCAGCTGATATTCGAACATGCCCGGGCGGCATTTTTCCATCGCGCGGGTATGCGCCAACGCGCTGATCTCACCGGCGCGGCGCATCACCGCCAGCTCTTCCGGCGATTTGAACAGGCGCATGTCGTGCAGCCACGGCCGCCAGTCGGTCACGGTGGCAGGCGCCTGCAGATTCTGGCGGAACCCCTTGCGCAGCTTGTCCAGCGCGCCGAACAGGATCTGATCGGCATAGGCGTATTCGCCCTGCGCGTGGTAGACCGCATCCAGGCCGTTGAGCAGCAGGTGCAGTTGGTCATTGATTTCATCGAACGGCAGCGCGCGATCCACGCCCAGCTTTGCCGGTGCGGCGTCTTGCCCCAGGCGGCGGCCAAACCAGATTTCCGCCGTCAAATCGCGCACCCGGTTGAACAACACGCTGTGGTTGTGCGTTTCGTCGCTTTTAATCAGCACCAGCACCGCTTCCGGCTCATTGAAGCCGGTCAGGTACCAAAAATCGCTGTTCTGCCGGTAGGGATAGTCTGAATCTGCACTGCGCGTCGTTTCCGGCGCAGAGAAAATAACCGCCGCGCTGGCCGGCGCCATTTTCGCCAACAGCGCCTGGCGGCGGTTGTTGAATTCCTGCTGAGTCATTACCTTCTCCTGAAATCATGCCATCCGCACCGCCGGCGGAGGGGCGATAGAACGTTTAGTGCAGCGTCGGTTTGATATTTTCCGGCGCCGTCGGTTTGTGACGGGTGAATTCGCCGTGGCACATGATGGCGGCGACCCGCACATACTCCGCCACTTCTTCCAACGACTGTTCCAATTCTTCCTGATCTTCGTCTTCGTCGTAGCCCAGTTGCGCGATGTTGCGCAGATCGTCGATCGCTTCACCGACCTCGTCTTTTACCTGGGCCAGCTTCGGCTGCATCATGCCCAGACCGAGCAGGAAGTGGTTGACCCAACCGGCCAGCGCGTCGGCGCGATCGAACACGCTGACGATCTCCCCTTCAGGCAGCATCAGTTGGAACAGGAATTCGTCATCTTCCAGCGTGTCACGCGTCGCTTCATACAGCTGCTGCAACGGTTGGCTGAGCGCCTGTGGGAAGGCCACGCCTTCGTTGGTCAGATCGTGCACCAGCGCCTGCCAGCCGGCGTCACGGCTGCCGCCACACAGCAGGCCGCTGATCAGGCCGTGCATTTCTGCCGCGGTCAACGCCACCGACTGCTGGTTGAGGGCCACGGTTAAAGATTGGTAACTTGGAAATGTATTCTGTATAGACATGCGCATTCGTCATCGTTGGCAGGATAAGTTCGTGTTATGCTACCACCAAGGTCCGTCGCTATACCAGATAAGCGCGACACCTCAGTGGCTAGTTATAATCGCGATGTGGCAGGTTTCACACTGCGCCGGCGGGTGACGAAAGTGCGGTAAATACGCATTTTGAAACCCTTTTTTGACTGGCAATGTGCGCCACAGTAGATTACAACCAGGTACTGAAAAAGGGGTTGTATCTTGGTACCGAGGTATATATAGTGGCGCCCGCTTTGACAGCCCGGCCAGGGCGGACAAGGCTGGCGCGAAATTTAGGCAGGAAGGTGGCATGTCTGCACAACCGGTAGATATTCAAATTTTTGGCCGCTCGTTAAGAGTCAATTGCCCGCCAGAACAACAAGATGCGTTGAATATGGCGGCGGACGATCTTAACCAACGGTTGCAAGATCTTAAAGTTCGCACTAGAGTCTCCAATACTGAGCAACTGGTTTTCATCGCGGCATTGAACGTCTGTCACGAACTTGCTCAAGAACGGTTGAAAACCCGTGACTACGCGTCCAATATGGAACAACGCATACGGATGCTGCAGCAGACCATTGAACAAGCGCTGCTTGAACAAGGTCGCATCTCTGAACGTCAGGATGCACAATTCGAATAACTTAAGTTGTTGAAATTAAAGTTTCGGCAACGAGTACAAAATTTCTCTGAGATGTTCGCCAGCGGGCCAGTCCCCTGAGCCGATATTTAGTACAAACAGAATGTGTTGCTCCGCGATCGGTGAGCACGCTCGGTGCGCCGAGAAGCCTTAAGATTGCGACGGCACGTTCACCTTGAACCATGGGTTCAAGGGTTACAGCCTGCGACGGCATCTCGGAGATTCCCCTTCTCAGCGGTTTATGTGTGCTGAACACCACACAGAGCAAGCCTGATACGATGCCTTTTCAACCCCAATTCGCGCAGCAGCGCCAAACCATTCGTCAACTCATTCGCCAACGTCGGCGCGAGCTTACGCCGGGCCAGCAACGCTTTGCCGCAGAAAAGATAGCCGAACGCCTCGTCACGCATGAACGCATTCAGGCGGCGCACAGCATCGCGGTGTTTTTGTCGTTTGACGGCGAACTCGATACCGGGCCGCTGATCGAGCGGCTGTGGACGCTCGGCAAACGGGTTTACCTACCGGTGCTGCATCCGTTCAGCCCGGGCCACCTGCTGTTCCTGCGCTATGCGCCGGAAACGCCGCTGGTGCGCAATCGCTTCAATATTCTCGAACCGCGCCTCGATGTGCGCAAGGTGTTGCCGCTGGGTGAACTGGAAGTGGTGCTGACACCGCTGGTGGCGTTCGATCATACCGGGCAGCGTCTGGGCATGGGCGGCGGCTTTTACGATCGCACCCTGCAAAACTGGCGCAGCGGCGGCCCCTATCCCATCGGCCTGGCTCATGATTGCCAGCAGGTGGAACATCTGCCGACCGAACACTGGGATATCCCGCTGCCGGAAATCCTCACCCCGCTCTGCAGCTGGGCATGGCATGAGCCAAAATAGCAAAAGGCCGGATCGCTCCGGCCTTTTTCGTTGCGGCATGCCGCCGAATCAGAACAGCAGGCGGGCGCGGATGGTGCCGTCGATGGCTTTCATACGCTGCAGCGCGGCGTCGGCGCGCGCGGTTTCCGCTTCGATGTCGATCACCACATAGCCGATTTCCGGCCCGGTTTGCAAATACTGTGCGGCGATGTTAACCCCCTCTTCGGCAAAGATCTGGTTAATCTGCGTCAGCACGCCCGGACGGTTTTCGTGGATGTGCAGCAGGCGGCTGGCGTTCGGGCCATGCGCCGGCAGCGACACTTCCGGGAAGTTGACGGCGGACAGAGTCGATCCGTTGTCGGAGTATTTCGCCAGCTTGCCGGCCACTTCGTCGCCGATGTTCTCCTGCGCTTCCTGAGTGGAACCGCCGATGTGCGGCGTCAGCAGCACGTTGTCGAACTCACACAGCGGCGAATTGAACGGATCGCTGTTGGTCGCAGGCTCTTCCGGGAAGACGTCGATCGCCGCGCCTGCCAGGTGATTGCTGGCCAGCGCGTCGCACAGCGCGGGAATATCCACCACGGTGCCGCGCGAGGCGTTGATCAGAATGGCGCCCGGTTTCATCAGCGCCAGCTCTTCCGCCCCCATCATATTTTTGGTCGATGGCGTTTCCGGCACGTGCAGCGTCACCACGTCGCTCATATTGAGCAGATCGGACAGATGGCGCACCTGCTGCGCATTGCCCAGCGGCAGCTTGTTCTCGATGTCATAGAAGAACACCTTCATGCCCAACCCTTCGGCCAGAATACCCAGTTGGGTACCGATATGGCCGTAGCCGATGATGCCCAGCTTTTTGCCGCGCGCCTCATAGGAGCCCACGGCCAGTTTGTGCCACACGCCGCGGTGCGCCTTGGCGTTGGCGGCCGGAATGCCGCGCAGCATCAACAGCAGCTCGCCCAGCACCATTTCGGCCACGGATCGGGTATTGGAGAAGGGGGCGTTGAAGACCGGAATACCGCGTTTGGTCGCCGCTTTCAGATCAACCTGGTTGGTGCCGATGCAGAAGCAGCCCACCGCCACCAGTTTTTCTGCGGCGGCGAACACCTCTTCAGTCAGATGCGTACGCGATCGGATGCCGACGAAGTGTGCATCGCGGATGGATGCCTTCAACGATTCGGTGTCTAACGCACCCTTGTGGTATTCGATGTTGGTATAACCGGCGGCACGCAAATTATCGACCGTGCTCTGATGAACCCCTTCCACCAACAGGAATTTAATCCTGTCTTTCTCCAATGATACTTTTGCCATTTACCCGACCCTATGTTCAGACTTCAGAAGCGGCTGTGACGACACAGCTCCCATCCAACATAACAAAAATAACGCGGGCGGCAATACAAACGATTGCCTGCTTGGCAGGACAAGGCGCAGCGTCGATGGCGGTTTACGGCAGAAAATGCCATAGGGAAAGTTTTCGGCAGAAGCTTTGGGGAGTCAGTTTTCACAATGTGACATAAGTCACCAAATTTGCCGTTTTTCAGAAAAGATATTTTAACCGAAGAATTATGCGGCCCGGCACCGCCGGGCCACAAACGGCAGAAGCTTATTTGACCACTTTCACGCCTTCCGGGGTGCCGACCAGCGCCACGTCCGCGCCACGGTTGGCGAACAGCCCCACGGTCACCACGCCGGCGATGCCGTTGATCCTGTTCTCCAGCGCCACGGCGTCGGTAATGCTCAGGTTATGCACATCGAGGATCACGTTGCCGTTGTCGGTCACCACGTTCTGGCGATACTCCGGCAGGCCGCCGAGTTTCACCAGCTCACGCGCCACGTAAGAGCGAGCCATCGGGATCACTTCCACCGGCAGCGGGAATTTGCCCAGCACGTCCACCTGCTTGCTGGCGTCGACGATGCAGATAAATTTCTTGGCGATGGCGGCAATGATCTTCTCGCGCGTCAGCGCCGCGCCGCCGCCCTTGATCATCTGCATATGGCCGTTGATTTCGTCCGCGCCGTCCACGTAGATATCGAGCGAGTCCACTTCGTTGCTGTCGAACACGTGGATGCCGAGGCTTTTCAGCTTGGCGGTGGAGGCATCGGAGCTGGACACCGCGCCTTCGATCTGGTGCTTGATAGAGCCCAGCGCGTCAATAAAGTGGGCGGCGGTAGAGCCGGTGCCGACCCCGACGATGGTGCCCGGCGTCACGTATTCCAGCGCCGCCCAGCCCACCGCTTTTTTCAGTTCATCCTGCGTCATAATATGTCCCTTGCCTCTGTACGAAAACGTGTGCGTATTATAGGGTAAAACGCTGTTTTTCACGCCGGCAGGATCACACTTATTTACCGCAGCCCGCATTTTTACCCGCTTGGCGGCGAGCTGGGGGCGTGATTTTTCCACCTGCGCCATGCGTAAAATGTGGCATAGTGCCGGTATCATTCTAATTTAAGGGATATCTTTCCGATGAAACGCCCAGACTATCGTACGCTGCAAGCGCTGGACGCGGTGATCCGTGAGCGCGGCTTCGAGCGCGCCGCGCAAAAACTCTGTATCACGCAATCGGCGGTATCCCAACGCATCAAACAGCTGGAAAACCTGTTCGGCCAACCGCTGCTGGTTCGTACCGTGCCGCCGCGCCCGACCGAACAGGGGCAAAAGCTGCTGGCGCTGCTGCATCAGGTGGAGCTGCTGGAAGAAGAGTGGCTGGGCAACGACACCGGCGTCGATACGCCGCTGCTGCTGTCGCTGGCGGTCAACGCCGACAGTCTGGCTACCTGGCTGCTGCCGGCGCTGAAGCCGGTGCTGGCGGACTCCCCCATTCGCCTGAATCTGCAGGTGGAAGATGAAACCCGCACCCAGGAGCGGCTGCGCCGCGGTGAAGTGGTGGGCGCGGTGAGTATTCAGCCGCAGCCGCTGCCGAGCTGCCTGGTGGATCGGCTGGGGGCGCTGGACTACCTGTTTGTGGCCTCCAGCGGCTTCGCCGAGCGCTATTTCCCGAACGGCGTCACCCGTTCCGCGCTGTTGAAAGCGCCGGCGGTGGCCTTCGACCATCTCGACGACATGCACCAGGCATTCCTGCAGCAGAACTTCGATCTGTCGCCGGGCAGCGTGCCCTGCCACATCGTGAACTCATCGGAAGCCTTCGTGCAGCTGGCGCGTCAGGGCACCACCTGCTGTATGATCCCGCATCTGCAGATCGAAAAGGAGCTGGCATCCGGCGAACTGATCGATCTGACGCCGGGGCTGTACCAGCGCCGCATGCTGTACTGGCACCGCTTCGCGCCGGAGAGCCGCATGATGCGTAAAGTGACCGACGCGTTGCTGGAGCACGGTCACCAGGTATTGCGCCAGGATTAAAACGAAAAAAGGTTCGCCGCGGCGAACCTTTTCTTCAATGCCACACCCTTACTGCGCGGCGTTACGCTGCAGCTCAAACACCACATCCACCTGATCGTCGAAGTGAATGCTTTGCTGTTCATAGGTTTGCGCCGCGTCGTTTTCCGCCGCCGCGCCGGCCGCCTTATACATCCGCGCCACCGGCATCGGCTGGTAGTTGGCGACCCGGTAGCGAATGCTGTACACCGGCCCCAGCTTGGCGTGGAAGCCCTTGGCCAGGGATTCGGCCTGCTGAGTCGCGTTCTCGATCGCTTTTTGCCGCGCCTGCTCGCGATACACGTCCGGCTTGGCGACGCCCAGCTCCACCGCGCGGATCTCGTTCAGACCGGATTTCAGCGCGCCGTCCAGCAGCTCGTTCAGCTTGTCCAACTGGCGCAGGGTGACCTGCACCTGGCGCACCGCCCGGTAGCCCTTCAGCACCGACTCGCCGGTTTTCAGGTAGTCGTATTCCGGCTGAGTGCGCAGGTTGGCGGCGCTGATGTCTTTCTTCTCGATGTTGTTTTTCTGCAGGAAATCAAAGTACTGCGCCACGCGCTCGTCCACCTGCTTCTTCGCCTGGGCGGCGTCTTTGGAGGAAACGCTCACTTCGATCGCCAGGGTGGCGATATCCGGCGTGGCGTCCACGCTGGCGGTGCCGGAGGTGACGACGTGCGGCCCTTCAGGCACTTCAGCCGCCTGCAGCGCCATCGGTAACGTCCCTAATCCGACCATTGCGGCCATAGCCAATGCTTTTAGCTTCACAGTGTCTCCTTAATGACAGGCTGTCTCTGATCGCCGGCTTTTCCCTGCGAGAACCGCCGGATTCCTGGCATCAAACGTAGCATATCGCACGGCGTTTTGAATTCGGATTAGTGACAAATTCTTATAAATTTGCCCCCTGCCAGGTCAGCTGCAGCGCGATGCCCCACATCACCAGCCCGACCAGCGCATTGATGATGCGCTGCGCCCGCTGCGTATTCAGCCACGGCGCCAGCCAGGAGGCCAGCAGCGCCAGGCCAAAGAACCACACCGCCGACGCGCTGACCGCGCCAAGCGCGAACCAGGAGCGGACATCCGCCGTCAGCTGTCCACCCAGGCTGCCGAGCACCACGAAAGTGTCCAGATAGACGTGCGGATTCAGCCAGGTGACCGCCAGCATGGTGACCACGATGCGCCAGCGGCTCTGCGCCAACTCCTGCGCCGCGGCCTGCGCCGGTTGCGGGCTGAAGGCGGAACGGAACGCGCCCCAGCCGTACCACAGCAGAAACGCCACACCGCCCCAGGTGACCAGCGCTAACAGCAGCGGCGAGCGGGTCAGCAACGCGCTGCCGCCGAAAATACCGGCGCAGATCAGCACGATATCGCTCAGTGCGCACAATGAGGCGATCATCAAATGATACTGACGGCGAATGCCCTGATTCATCACGAATACATTCTGCGGGCCCAGCGGCAGGATCATGGCGGCGCTCAGGGCAAAGCCCTGCAGGAAGACGGCTAACATGGGAGATTCCTCGAATGATAAAAGGCGCCGGACGTGGGCGCGTATCGGTTAACACGCGCATCATACGAGGAAGCGATCATTAGGTGAAATTGATGTTTCTAATCCAGTATCAGAAGCACTAATACTCAAATCGGCGTGACGAACCCCAGCTCCTGCGAGATGCGTTGCGCGGTGGCCAGCACCGGTTTGATCAGGCTTTTGACGCCGATCTGCTGCAGCTTGGCGGTCGGCAGAGAAACTGACACCGCATAAGGCACGCGCTGTTGAATATCGAACACCGGTGCCGCCACGCAGGAGACCCCCAGCTCGTTTTCCTCGCGATCCATCGCCAAGCCGCGCTGGCGAATATCGGCCAGTTCCTCATACATCTTCGGCAGCTCGGTAATGGTATTGCGCGTCAGCGTCTGAATCTCCTGCTGGTGAGTCTGCCAGTAGTGAGCCGGATAATCGTCGTTGCCGTAGGCCATGAAGATTTTACCCATCGCCGAACAGTACAGCGGCATATGCTGGCCGATATAGGCGCGAGTGCGCATCATGCCGGTGGTCGGCTCCAGCTTGTAGATCAGGATGACGTGGTCGTCTTCGCGGCTGGAGAAGTTGACCGTCTCCCCCACTTCCAGGTTCAGCTGCTCCAAATGCGGCGCAGCCACGTGGATGATGTTGAGTGACGACAGCGCCTTCTGGCCGATGGAAATGAACTTGGTGGTCAGACGGTAACTGCCCGGCGACGGCGCCTGGGTCACATAGCCGCTGGTGTGCAACCCCTGCAGCAGACGATGCACCGTGCTCTTGTTCATGCCGGCCAGCTCAGACAGATGCGCCAGTGGGCACCCGTTGGGAAAATTGCTCAGGATCTCAATCAACTGCAAACCGCGGAACAGGCTTTGGCTGCCCAGCGGTTTGTCTTTCTTGTCATCTTTCTCGTCGACGGCTTTCAGGCTCATAGCGAAAATCTCTCCAGTGTCGAACCGCCAACCGGCGCTGCGGCGAAGTCAGCAGGCTCTTTGCCGGGCATGTTACCCCAAGGCCCGCATCAGGTGAAGACGGAACGCCGTTTCATTGTCCGCAGCGGGCCAAAAATCCGCAATATTTCCCCCGCATTGAAGTGAGCCATCGGTCACACTTCCGCAAAGTAAAAAATAACCCATTGTTTAATAACAGTAATTAAAACCTCATCGCCTTTGATTTAGCGCAACGAACGTCATATTATTTTTGAAATTGAATTTCGCATGTTGAAATTTAAAGGCCAGATAACCACCAGCGGTTTAGCTGATTTGCCCGGCATCTTCGCACGGGCGCAACACCAGGGGCGCATCACATGACTATCGATAATGCGGCACAACCCATCCTTACCCTCAGCCACATCGTCAAACGATTTGGCGGCAACGTGGCGGTCAACGACGTCAGCCTGCAGGTGATGCCGGGCGAGGTTCTGGCGCTGCTGGGCGAAAACGGCGCCGGCAAATCGACGCTGATCAAAGTGCTGGCGGGCGTCTACCCGCGTGACGGCGGCGATATTCGCTTTCAGGGCGCAAGCATCGCCTCCGCCGCCGCGATAAAAAGCGCCAGCCGCCAGCCGATCGCCTTTATTCATCAGGATCTCGGCCTGATCGAATGGATGACGGTGGCGGAAAACATGGCGCTGGTGATGGGGTTTCCCCGCCGCTTTGGGTTGATCGACTGGCGCGCCATTCGCCGCCGGGCGGCGCAGGCGCTGCAAGACGTCGGCATCGCGCTCGATCCCGATGCGCGCGTCTTCGAACTGTCTCGCACCGAAAAATCGCTGCTGGCGATCGCCCGCGCGGTGGCGGTCAACGCCGAGCTGCTGGTGCTGGATGAACCGACCGCCTCCCTGCCCGCCAACGACGTGCGTCATCTGTTCGCCGTGATCAACCGGCTGCGCGCCAAAAAGGTCGGCATGATTTATGTCACCCACCGTCTGGACGAAGTGATCGAAATCGCCGATCGGGTCTGCGTGATGCGCGACGGGCGCTATGTCGCCGGCGGCCACACCGCCGACTACTCGCTGCGCGATCTGGTGCAAACCATCGTCGGCGAAGCGATGGCGGACGATCAGCGCAAACCGCTGCCGGAGCATCGTCCGCCGGTGCTGCAGCTCGATAGCGTCACGGTGGGCGACATCGGCCCGGTGAGCTTCGAGTTGCAGCCGGGCGAGATGCTGGCGTTGGCCGGCCTGCGCGGGGCCGGGCAAGAAGAGATTGGCCGGCTGCTGTTCGGGTTGCGTCAGGCCGACGGCGGCGCGATTCAGTTTCGCGATCGGCCCTATCTGGCGAGCTCCCCGCAGCAGGCGATGGCCTGCGGCGTTTCACTGGTGGCGGGCGATCGCACCGGTGAAAGCCTGGTGATGTCGATGAGCGTGCGTGAAAACCTGTTTATCAACCCCTGCGCCAGCGGCCACCGGCTGCTCTCCCGCTACGGGCGGCGAGCGGAGATCGGCGCCAGTTGGTGGAAGGTGCAGCTGTTCGACGTACGCCCCAAGGACGTCAATATCGATATCAGCGCGCTGTCCGGCGGCAACCAGCAAAAGGTGGTGATGGCGCGCTGGATGCACCTGGGGGCGCCGCTGCTGATCCTGGAAGATCCCACCGCCGGCGTGGACGTCGGCGCACGAGCGGAAATCTACCACCTGTTGAATAAATCCCTGGCGGAAGGCGTGGCGGTGCTGGTGATCTCCAACGATTTCGAGGAGATCGCCCATATTTGCAACCGCACGCTGGTATTCAACCGCGGGAAAGTGGTCGGCGAATTGAAAAATCAACAGGTGTCATTCGCCAATTTATTGGAGCTGGCCTCCGCCAGCACCGGGGAAAGCGTCGCAATCACGTCAGAATCCGAGGTAGGCCATGTCTAAAACATCCGTTAAATCAACCGCGCTGGAGCAGCGCGTCAGCCTGGCGCAGGACGGCGCCGGCCCGTGGCTGATGCAGGTTCTCACCCGCTATGGCCTGCTGCTGCTGTGCATCGCGCTGGTCGTGCTGTTCTCACTGCTCACCCCCTCCTTCGCATCGATGCTGACGCTGCAGGCGATCCTGTCGAGCAAGGCCAAAATCGCCCTGTTGGCGCTGGCGGCGACCATCCCGATGATCGTGGGCAAGATCGATCTTAACGTCGGCTTCGGCATTGTGCTGTGGCACATCCTGGCGATCACGCTGCAGGTGGAATACGGCTTCTCCTGGCAGATGGCGGTGCTGACGGTGCTGGCGATTTCGGCGCTGTACGGGTTGCTGAACGGCATTCTGGTGGCACTGGCCGATATCGACAGCTTCGTCGCCACCCTCGGCTCCGGCACCGTACTGTACGCCATTGCCCTGTGGCACTCCGGCGGGCGGCAGATCGTCGGCGACTTGCCGGATGCCTTTATCGCGCTGCACCACACCGAGATCGCCGGCATTCCGATCGTGGCGTTTTACGTGCTGATCGTCGCGGTGGTGCTCTGGCTCATCACCGAACATACCCCGCTCGGCCGCTGCATGTATGCGGTGGGCGGCAACCCGGCGGCGGCGCGTCTGAACGGCATCTCGGTCAATCGCTTTACCATCGGCGCCTTCATCGCCTCCAGCGTGCTCACCGGTTTCAGCGGCGTATTGATCGCCGCCGAACAGGGCGTCGGCCAGGCCAGCGTCGGCATGGACTATCTGCTGCCGGCGCTGGTCGGCGCCTTCCTCGGCAGCACCACCATTCGCCCAGGGCGCGTCAACGTCTGGGGCACCGTGGTCGGCATCGCCATTCTGGCAATCGGCATCGCCGGCATTCAGCAGTTCGGCGGCGAATTCTGGGTCGAGCCGCTGTTCAACGGCGCGACGCTGTTGCTGTCGATCACCCTGGCCGGCTATGCCCAACGCCGTCGGCTGCTCAATCAGAAAGCGGTACAACGCAGCCAGGCGACGCCGGCTGACAACAACAATCAGACAGCGACCCACCCTTAAACCAGGAGCACACCATGAAACGCATTTGGCTGTTACCGGGGTTCACGACCTTGCTGCTCGCCGCATCGCCGGCCTGGGCCGACGCCTATCTCGATCAGGCCACCGCCGCCGTCGCGAAGGCCACCGCCAGCGCCACCCAGTGGGACGGCCCCACCAGCGGCCCGCAGCTGCAGGCCAACAAGAAGATCATTTTTATCGCCTCCGACATGAAGAACGGCGGCGTGCAAGGGGTGCAACAGGGGTTGAGCGAAGCGGCGAAAGCCGCCGGCTGGAGGCTGGAAACGCTCGACGGCGGCGGCTCGGTGAAAGATCAGCTGGCATCGCTCAATCAGGCCATCGCCCAGAAACCGGACGGCATCGTGATCGGCGGCTGGAACCCTAACGTCGCCAAGATCCCGCTGAAAAAGGCCGTACAGCAGGGCATCGTGCTGACCGCCTGGCACGCGGTGCCGGAACCGGGCCCCATCGCCAAATACAACGTGTTCTATAACGTCACGTCGGATTCCAACGAAGTGGCGCGCATCGCCGCGCAATACGCGGTGGTGCAGTCCGGCGGCAAGGCGAGCGTCTTGATCTTCACCGACTCGCTGTACCAAATCGCGTTGGACAAGGCCAACGTCATGAAAGAAGAGATCGCCAAATGCAGCGGCTGCACGCTGCTGGAATTCATCGACACGCCGCTGGCCGATACCGCCAACCGCATGCCGGCGATGACCTTCAGCCTGCTGCAGAAGTACGGCGACAAATTCCAATATGCGCTGGCGATCAACGATCTGTACTTCGACTTTATGGCTCCGGCGCTGAAGACTGCCGGCAAAGGCGGCAAGAACGCGCCTTACAACGTGTCGGCCGGCGACGGTTCGATCTCCGCTTACCAGCGTATCCGGTCAGGCGACAGCCAGTCGGCGACGGTGCCGGAGCCCTTGAAACTGCACGGTTGGCAACTGCTGGACGAATTCAACCGCGCCTTCGCCAAGCAGCCGCCTTCCGGCTACGTCACGCCGGCGCACCTGGTGACACGCGACAATATCGCCGCCGACGGCGGCGCCAATAACCTGTATGACCCGCAAAATGATTATCAGGGCCATTACAAAGCGATCTGGGGCGTGAAGTGAACGGCGGCATTCGGCATTCATTGCGCACGCACGCTCAGCTCGAGCGCTTGTGCTCACCGGCGATTTGGGCCGAAGGGCCGGTCTGGCTGCCGCAGGAGGATACGGTGGTGTTCAGCGACGTGAAAGGCAATCGCATGTTCCGCTGGTCGCGCCGGGGTGAGCTGAGCCTATACCGCTCGCCGTCGCACTACGCCAACGGCAATGCGCGCGACGGCGAGGGGCGCGTGGTCAGCTGCGAACACGGGCGGCGCGGCATCAGCCGCACCGAAAGCGATGGCGAAGTGCGCCTGTTGATCGACCGCGTCGACGGTAAGCGCTTTAACTCGCCGAACGACGTGGCGGTGCGTTCCGACGGCACCCTGTGGTTCACCGATCCGCCCTACGGCATCATCGGCGACGAAGAGGGTTACAAATCGGAAAGCCAGGTGATCGGCTGTTACCTCTACAGCTTCGATCCGCGCGACGGTTCGCTGACCATCGCCGCCTGCGACCTGCAACGCCCGAACGGCCTGGCGTTTTCACCGGATGAAAAATGGCTGTACGTGGCGGACATGTCGATCGTGGATTTCCCGACGCTGGGCCGCCGCGAGCTGCGCGTCTATGCGGTCAACGGCCGCGAGCTGGAAGCCGGCCGCCGTTTCGCGACGGTGGAGCCCGGTTTCCCGGACGGGTTCTGCGTCGACCGGGCCGGCAATCTGTTTTGCAGCTGCGCCGACGGCGTGCTGGTCTTTGATCCAGAGGGGCGACAGATCGACAAAATCAGCGTGCCGGAACGCGTCTCCAATTGTACCTTCGGCGGCCCGAACGGCGATGAGCTCTATATCACCGCCACCACCTCGCTCTACCGCATGGTGCTGAACACTCGCGGTTAGCCGGGGTCTTGCAAGACGCAGGGTGGGTTTCGATCCGCCCTGCTTTGTCACGTCTGAAGCACGCCATCCCCACCAAAACGTGGCGGCGATCACAAAATCACCACTCAATTTTAACGTCATGTTTTTCATGAATAATTTTACTCCCCCTTGCTTTGACTTCCCTGAACCGCCGGGATAGCATTTATTTGAAATGCAATTTCGCATATTGAAATTTAGCGAGCCAAAAATAGACGATTCGCACAGGCGGAGAACCGGCATGAGAGTGAGTTACAGCGAGTTAAAACAGCAATTCAAACGCGTGCTGCTGGCGCGCGGCGTGGCGGAACATCTCGCCGACGACTGCGCCGGCATGTTCGCCGACACCACCGCCAGCGGCGTTTACTCCCACGGCGTTAACCGCTTTCCGCGCTTTATTCAGCAGTTGGACGCCGGCGATATCGTGCCGGACGCCGAACCCAGCAAACTGTTGTCTCTGGGGGCGATCGAGCAATGGGATGCGCACCAGGGCATCGGCAACCTTACCGCCCGCCGCATGATGGATCGCGCCATGCAGTTGGCCGACGATCATGGCATCGGCTTGGTGGCGCTGCGCAACGCCAACCACTGGATGCGCGGCGGCGGTTACGGCTGGCAGGCGGCGGAGAAAGGCTATATCGGCATTTGCTGGACCAACTCGATCGCCGTGATGCCGCCGTGGGGCGCCAAAACGTGCCGTATCGGCACCAACCCTTTGATCGTCGCCGTGCCCGGCAACCCGATCACCATGGTGGACATGTCGATGTCGATGTTTTCCTACGGCGCGCTGGAGCTGAACCGGCTGGCGGGCAAAACCCTGCCGGTGGACGGCGGCTTCGACAACGACGGCCGTCTGACCCGCGATCCGGCCACCATCGAAGAGAATCGGCGCATTTTGCCGATGGGGTACTGGAAAGGATCGGCGCTGTCGATCGTGCTGGACATGATTGCCACCCTGCTGTCAGGCGGCGCCTCGGTGGCAGAAGTGACGGAGGATCACCGCGACGAATACGGCGTCTCGCAGGTGTTCATCGCGATTGAGATAGACCGGTTGATCGACGGCGACAGCCGCGATCAAAAACTGCAGCGCATCATGGATTACGTCACCAGCGCCGAACGGGACACCCCCGACGTCGCCATTCGCCTGCCGGGCCACAAGTTCCCGCGCATTCTGGCAGAAAACCTGCGCGACGGCATTCCGGTCGACGAACGAGTCTGGGCGCGCATTCAGGCGCTGTAACGGGAGGAGCATCATGATATTCGGCCACATCGCCAACACCGCGCCCGAGCAGTACCCGACGCCGGTCGCCAACGCCGTCGCCTATTTGCAGCGCACCGATTTCAGCGTCTTGCCCGCAGGGCGCTATGAAGATCCCGCCACCGGCTACGTGGTGCAAGTGCTGGATCTGCATACCCAACCACCGGATGCGCTGCGCCCGGAAGTCCACCGGCAAAACGTCGACGTGCAGTTTCTGGTCAGCGGCACCGAACTTATCGGCGTAGCGACAGACAATGGCGACAACGTCGTTCATCAGGAGCTGCTGGCGCAGCGCGACATCCTGTTTTATCAGGACGTGGCCGACGAATCCTGGCTCACGATGCGGCCCGGCAACTTCGCGGTATTTTTCCCACAGGACGTGCATCGCCCGGCCTGCATTAACCAACGCCCCAGCGCGATACGCAAGGTGGTGGTGAAAATACCGCTGGCGTCGTTTAGCGCCTGATAGCCGCCACACCGTAACGATAACAACACCGGTCCATGGGCCTGTGCGGGCGCCCCTGCGCCCAAATCAAGCAAAACAATAACGCCCGACCCTACAAAAAAGCGAACATCGAAAGAGGTCCTTATGAATACAGCCTCCGTTTCCGTCAGCCAAAGCCAGGTGATCCCCAAGCTCCGCTGGCTGAGGATCGTGCCGCCGATCCTCATCACCTGCATCATTTCTTACATGGACCGGGTCAACATCGCCTTCGCCATGCCCGGCGGCATGGATGACGAACTCGGCATCACCGCCTCGATGGCCGGGCTGGCCGGCGGCATCTTCTTCATCGGTTACCTGTTTCTGCAGGTGCCCGGCGGCAAGCTGGCGGTATACGGCAACGGCAAGAAATTCATCGGCTGGTCACTGTTGGCCTGGGCGGTGATCTCGGTGCTGACCGGGCTGGTCACCAACCAGTACCAGCTGCTGTTCCTGCGCTTCGCCCTCGGCGTTTCCGAAGGCGGCATGCTGCCGGTGGTGCTGACCATGATCAGTAACTGGTTCCCGGATAAGGAGCGCGGCCGCGCCAACGCCATCGTCATCATGTTCGTGCCGATCGCCGGCATTCTCACCGCCCCGCTGTCGGGTTGGATCATCACCGCCTGGGACTGGCGCATGCTGTTTCTGGTGGAGGGCGCTCTGTCGCTGGTCGTCATGGCGCTGTGGTACTTCACCATCAGCAACCGGCCCCAGGAGGCCAAATGGATCTCGCAGGCGGAGAAAGAGTATCTGGTGAAGACCCTGCACGACGAACAGCTGCTGATCAAAGGAAAAACGGTGCGCAACGCCTCACTGCGCCGGGTGCTGGGCGACCGGATCATGTGGCAGCTGATCCTGGTGAATTTTTTCTACCAGACCGGTATCTACGGCTACACCCTGTGGCTGCCGACCATTTTGAAAGGGCTGACCCACGGCGATATGGAACAAGTGGGCCTGCTGGCTATCTTGCCCTATATCGGCGCCATCTTCGGCATGCTGATCATCTCCACCCTCTCCGATCGCACCGGTAAGCGCAAAGTCTTCGTCGCCCTGCCGCTGGCCTGCTTTGCCGCCTGCATGGCGCTGTCGGTGCTGCTGAAGGATCACATCTGGTGGTCTTACGCTGCGCTGGTCGGCTGCGGCGTATTTATTCAGGCGGCGGCCGGGGTGTTCTGGACCATCCCGCCCAAATTGTTCAACGCCGAAGTGGCCGGCGGCGCGCGCGGCGTGATCAATGCGCTGGGCAACCTCGGCGGCTTTTGCGGCCCGTATATGGTCGGCGTCCTGATCAGCCTGTTCAACAAGGATGTCGGTGTCTACAGCCTGGCTGCCTCGTTGGCGATCGCCTCCGTGCTGGCGTTGATGCTGCCCAATAAATGCGACCACAGTACGAGGAGCGAATGATGGAATATTGGCTGGGGCTCGACTGCGGCGGCACCTTCATCAAGGCGGGTTTATACGACCGCAGGGGCCATGAACACGGCGTTGCGCGGCGTAATCTGGCGATCGTCGCGCCACAGCCTGGCTGGGCCGAGCGCGATATGGCATCGCTGTGGCACACCGCCGCCGAGGTGATCCGTGAAGTGCTGTCCGCCAGCGGCGTCGTCGCCGGCGCCATCCAGGCCATCGGCATCTCGGCGCAGGGCAAGGGCGCGTTTCTGCTGGATAAACAGGGGCAGCCGCTGGGCAACGCCATGCTCTCTTCCGATCAGCGCGCGCTGGCGCTGGTGCAGGAATGGCAACGGCAGGGCGTGCCGCAAGCGCTGTATCCGCAAACGCGCCAAACGCTGTGGACCGGGCACCCGGTCTCGCTGCTGCGCTGGCTGAAGCGGCATCAGCCGGAACGTTACGCCCGCATCGGCAGCGTGCTGATGGCGCACGACTACCTGCGCTATTGCCTGACCGGCGAGCTGGCCTGCGAAGAAACCAATATCTCCGAATCCAACCTGTATCAGATGCGCAGCGGACGCTATGACCCGGCGCTGGCGCAGCTGCTGGGCATCGGCGACATCATGCCCGCCCTTCCGACGATTGTCGGTTCGGCCGATATCGCCGGGCGCGTCGCGGCAAACGCCGCGGCCATTACCGGCCTGCAAATCGGCACCCCGGTAGTCGGCGGGTTGTTCGACGTGGTGTCCACCGCGTTGTGCGCCGGCCTGCAGGACGAAACCCGGCTCAACGCGGTGATGGGGACCTGGTCGGTCACCAGCGGCATCACCGATGCCATCGTCGAGGGTTTCGATCATCCCTTTGTCTATGGCCGCCACGCCGAAAACGGCCAATACATCGTACACGAAGCCAGCCCCACTTCCGCCGCCAACCTGGAATGGTTCTGTCACCAATGGGGACTGCAGGACTACGACCAGCTTAACCGCTGGGTCGCCGCCCTGCCGAAAGCCGCCGGCGATCTGCTGTTCGCCCCTTTCCTGTATGGCTCCAACGCCGGCCTGGGGCTGAGCGCCAGCTTCTACGGCCTGCAGGCCTTCCACCAACGCGAGCACCTGGTGCAGGCGATCTACGAAGGCGTGGTGTTCTGCCACATGACGCACCTTAACCGCATGCGCCGGCGTTTTCCTGAGGCGCAGGCGCTGCGCGTGACCGGCGGCCCCGCCAAATCCCTCCCCTGGATGCAAATGTTCGCCGACGTCAGCGGCCTGCCGGTTGAGCTGCCGCAGGTGGAAGAAACCGGCTGTCTGGGCGCGGCGATGGCGGCCATGGTCGGCAGCGGCGTCTTCAGCGATTTCACCGCCGCCCAGCGCCGGCTGGCGCCGCGTATCGAGCGGCTGCTGCCTGATGCGGCCGCCGCCGAAGCTTACGACCACAAACACCAACGTTATCAGGCGCTGATTGCTGCATTGCAACATCTGCAGCCCGCCAACAAGGAGGCCCCATGAGCACGAAACCGCGCCTGCAGCTGGCGCTCGATCAAACCCGTTTGGATACGGCGCTGCGCACCGCCGAGACCCTCAGTCCCCATGTGGACATCATCGAGGCCGGTACCATTTTGTGCATCAGCGCCGGCATTCAGGCGGTTAGCGCGCTGCGCGAGCGCTGTCCGCAGCACACGCTGGTGGCCGATCTCAAGGTGGCCGACGCCGGTGCGACGCTGGCCGAGCAGGCCTTCGGCCAGGGCGCGGACTGGATGACGGTGATCTGCGCCGCGCCGTTGGCCACCATGGCCAGCGCGCGGGAGGTCGCCGAGCGTCACGGCGGCGAAATCCAGATCGAACTGTTCGGCCGCTGGACATTGGAGGATGCGCGGCAATGGCACGGCCTTGGCATTCGCCAGGCGATCTATCACCGCGGCCGCGACGCGCAGGCCAGCGGGCAAACCTGGGGCCGACAGGATCTGGATCGGATGAAGGCGCTGTCCGATCTGGGCATCGAGCTGTCGGTGACCGGCGGCATCACGCCCGCCGACCTGCCGCTGTTTAAAGAGATCGCCGTCACCGCCTTTATCGCCGGCCGCGCGCTGGCCGAGGCCGGCGATCCGCCGGCGGCCGCCAGGCAGTTCCGCGCCGCCATCGATGACATCTGGAGATCATGATATGCGTCAGCACCCGTTGGGAATCTACGAGAAAGCACTGCCGAAACACCTGAGCTGGCCCGAGCGCCTGGCGCTGGCCAAGGCCTGCGGCTTCGACTTCGTCGAAATGTCGGTGGACGAAAGCGATGAACGCCTGGCGCGCCTGAGCTGGAGCAAGGCGCAGCGCTTGGCGCTGGTGGAAGCCGTGCTGGAAACCGGCATCCGCATCCCGTCGATGTGCCTCTCCGGCCACCGGCGCTTTCCGTTTGGCAGCCACGATCCGGCGCTGCGCCAGCGCGCCTTCGACGTGATGGAACAGGCCATTCAGCTGGCCAAAGACGTTGGTATCCGCACCATCCAGCTGGCCGGCTACGACGTGTATTACGAAGAGCAGGACGAGGGGACGCTGGCGCGCTTTAGCGAAGGCATGCAGTGGGCGGTAGAGCGTGCCGCCGCCGCCCAGGTGATGCTGGCGGTGGAAATCATGGATACCGCCTTTATGAACTCGATCGGTAAATGGAAAGCCTGGGACGCCCTGCTGGCCTCGCCGTGGTTCACGGTATATCCGGACGTCGGCAACCTCAGCGCCTGGGGCAATGACGTGCCGCGCGAGCTGGAGCTGGGCATCGATCGCATCGCCGCCATTCACCTGAAAGACACCTACCCGGTCACCGCCGCTTCGCCGGGACAATTCCGCGACGTGCCGTTTGGCGAAGGCTGCGTCGACTTCGTCGAGGTGTTTCGCACGCTGCAGCGCCTCAATTACCGCGGCGCATTCCTGATTGAGATGTGGACCGAAAAAGCCGAGGAGCCGGTGGCCGAGATCGTTCAGGCCCGCCGCTGGATCGAACAGAAAATGCAACAAGGGGGCATGACATGCTGACTCAGTTAAAACAACAGGTGCTGGAGGCCAATCTCGATCTGCCGCGCCATAAGCTGGTGACCTTTACCTGGGGCAACGTCAGCGCGGTGGATCGCGAACGCGGCCTGGTGGTGATCAAGCCTTCCGGCGTTGAATACGAGCATATGACGGCGGAGGATATGGTGGTGGTCGATCTGGCCAGCGGCCGCACCGTCGAGGGGGCCAAAAAACCGTCGTCGGACACCGCCACCCATCTGGCGCTGTACCGCGAATTCGCCGATATCGGCGGCATCGTCCACACCCATTCGCGCCACGCCACCATCTGGGCGCAGGCCGGGCTGGATATCCCCGCCTGGGGAACCACCCATGCCGACTACTTTTATGGCGCGATCCCCTGCACGCGCCTGATGACCCAGGAAGAAATTGAGCACGATTACGAACGGGAGACCGGCAAGGTGATTATCGAAACCTTCCGCCGGCGCGATATCAATCCCAACGCGATCCCGGCGGTACTGGTCAACGCCCACGGCCCCTTCGCCTGGGGCAAAGACGCCCACAATGCGGTGCATAATGCGGTGGTGCTGGAAGAAATTGCCTACATGGGCATTTTCTCGCGCCAGCTGACGCCGGGCATTCACAGCATGCAGCGCGAACTGTTGGACAAACACTACCTGCGCAAACACGGCCAACACGCCTACTACGGGCAGTAGCGCGCCGGGGCTTTAACCGTGGCACCCGATTCTTTGCCGCATCGGGTGCCAACGGGCATGAGGCGCAGTGTAGCGAAAACCGCATTCGCTCATCGACGCGAAATTCGCTATCATCCGCACCCACCCTCCAGCCGGCCGCCTGATGTCTACGATCACCGA
Organism: Serratia sp. CY71090; assembly: GCF_052166845.1. Lineage (NCBI taxonomy): Bacteria > Pseudomonadati > Pseudomonadota > Gammaproteobacteria > Enterobacterales > Yersiniaceae > Serratia > Serratia sp. CY71090. The sequence continues at coordinate 226,816 of NZ_JBJNOA010000009.1, forward strand.
TACCTTTATCGCCCCGCCATGCCATGACCAGATAGAGATCCTCTATCAGGACGATCATCTGGCGCTGATCAATAAGCCGGCCGGGCTGCTCAGCCTCTCGGGCAAAAATCCGCAGAATCTCGATTCGGTACACCACCGGCTGGTACAGCTGTTCCCCGGCTGCGCCCTGGCGCACCGCCTGGATTTCGGCACGTCCGGTTTGATGGTGGTGGCCCGCAACAAGGCCGTCAACGCAGCGCTCTGCCGGCAGTTCAGCGAACGCACCGTCGGCAAAGTGTACAGCGCGCTGCTCTGCGGCCATCTGGCGGATAACGAAGGGGTAATAGACGCGGCGATCGCCAAAGATCCGGCGCTGTTCCCGCTGATGTCGATTTGCGCCCTCCACGGCAAGCCCGCCCGCTCCCGCTATCGGGTCGTCGAACGTTTTTATCGTGAAATGGAAGGCGGGATCTCGCTGCCGCTGACGCGGGTGCAGCTCACCCCGGAGACCGGACGCACCCACCAGCTGCGTATTCACAGCCGGCAATTGGGCCATCCTATTTTAGGTTGCGATCTGTATGGCGGGCGCCTGCTGCCGGGTACCGAGCAGACGCCGCGGCTGATGCTGCACGCCAGCAAGCTGAACTTTGTGCACCCCATCAGCGGAGAGCGGATAGCCGCTCGTCACGCCGCGCCGTTCTGAACGCGGCTTACCACATCAAATCGTCGGGCACTTTAAAGTCGGCGTACGGATCGTCTTCATCCTGCTCTTCCTGACTCAGCGCGCTGTGCAGCACTATGCTGGCCGCATCACGCTGCGCGATTTTATCGGCGACGCTCGCGGGGATAATCGCGTATTCACACTCTTCGCGGCTCTCGACAACCAAGCGGGCAATGGCGAGGCGGCCATTGATCAGCTGCGTCTGGGTCGCTTTATCCACCAGGATTTTCTTGATCAGGTTACCGTCGGTGAAGTTGAAACCGATATCGCCTTTCGCCAGGACGATGCGGTTCATCTCGATCAGCTGCTTCACCTGCGCCTTGTATTCTTTGGACAGCGCGGCCTGCTTTTGCTGCTCGCTCAGTTGCTTATCGCGCTCAAGCTGCGCCTTTTTATTCTCTTCCACCGCCTCTCTGGCCTCGCGCGCCTGAACGCGTGATTTTTTAGCCGTTCTCTGGACTTTGGCCATTTTCTTGCTGGTTACCAAGCCCGCTTTGAGCATCTGCTCTTGTAAGGTGAGTTTTGTCATGTTCGTGTCTGAAGCCTTGGGGTCATGGTGGGATTATACCCGTAATTTTTCAGGCTGCACCAGCTTGCCGGGCGGCTGCACCGCAGGGCAACGGCGGCAAACCCACCTGAACCCCAGATCATGAATGTGGCTCATGTGGTAATGAAATTAAGTCTCTTTCACTCCCACCGGGACTCTGGCAAAAATAGACCTCATTAACGACAGACAATATGAAATCGGCTGAATGAAAAAATAGAAAAACAAGCCATTGAAATAAATGGATAAACCCAGCCCTCATATCATATAACAGGATGCTATAAGACGATGAATAGAGACTTTACCTTTACGATTAAGAGCAGTTCTTTCGATGAAGATTATAACCCTTCTGAAAATACGCGTATCACCACCAACTTCGCCAATTTGGCCAGAGGGGAAAACCGCCGGGAGAACCTGCGCAACACGCTGGTGATGATTAACAACCGCTTCAATTCGTTGGCGCATTGGGATAACCCCAAGGCCGATCGCTATGCGGTCGAGCTTGAAATCATTTCGGTTGAGATGCGCATTGAAGATCACAGCGCCAGCTTCCCGGTAATAGAAATCCTGAAAACCAACATCCTTGATAAAAAAACGCAAACGCGTATCGAGGGCATCGTCGGGAACAATTTCTCCTCTTACGTGCGCGATTACGACTTTAGCGTCTTGCTGCCGGCGCACAATAAAAACACGGCGGAATTTACCATTCCGGATGATTTCGGCGATTTGCACGGCAATATCTTTAAGCACTTCGTCAATTCAAACGAATACCATGAGAATTTCAGCAAACCGCCGGTGATCTGCCTCAGCGTGTCCAGCAAAGACACCTATCATCGGACGGGCAATCAACACCCGGTCTTGGGCGACGAGTATCGGCAAGACGGCGCTTCGCTGACCGACCGGTATTTTAAAAAAATGGGCCTGCAGGTGCGCTATTTCATGCCGAAAAATAGCGTCGCGCCCCTGGCGTTTTATTTCCCCGGGGATTTGCTGAGCGATTACACCGATCTGGAGCTGATTGGCACCATCAGCACGATGGAGACCTTCCAAAAAATCTATCGGCCTGAAATTTACAATGCCAACTCGGCGGCGGGGCAATGCTATCAGCCAAGCCTGAATAACCAGGATCATTCATTAACCAAGATTGTTTACGATCGCGAAGAGCGTAGCCAGTTGGCGATTGAGCAGGGGAAATTTACGGAAGAGCAATTTATCAAACCCTACAAACCTATTCTTGAGCAATGGTCTGCCCACTACGCGCTTTGATTCACTTAAATACAGGTCACCTATCATGAAAATATTGCTCCCCACATCGACCGCCGGCAGCTTACCCAAACCGGTCTGGCTGGCCCAACCGGAAACCCTGTGGTCGCCCTGGAAATTGCAAAATGAAGAATTAATCGAAGGCAAGCAAGACGCCCTGCGTTTGTCGCTGGCAGAGCAACAACAGGCCGGCATCGATATCGTCAGCGATGGCGAGCAAACGCGCCAGCACTTCGTCACGACGTTTATCGAACACCTCAGCGGCGTCGATTTCGAGAAACGCGAAGTGGTTAAAATCCGCAATCGCTACGAGGCGAGCGTGCCAACCGTGGTGGGGGCGGTCTCGCGTCAAAAGCCCGTTTTCGTTGAAGACGCCAAATTTTTACGCCAGCTGACCCAGCAGCCGATTAAATGGGCCCTGCCGGGGCCGATGACCATGATCGACACGCTTTATGACAACCACTATAAAAGCCGCGAGAAATTGGCCTGGGAGTTCGCCAAGATCCTCAATCAGGAAGCCAAAGAGCTTGAGGCCGCCGGCGTCGACATTATTCAGTTTGATGAGCCCGCATTTAACGTGTTCTTTGACGAGGTGAATGACTGGGGCATCGCCGCCCTGGAAAGAGCCGTTGAAGGGCTTAAGTGTGAAACGGCCGTACATATCTGCTATGGATACGGCATTAAGGCCAATACCGACTGGAAAAAGACGCTGGGCTCTGAGTGGCGGCAATATGAAGAGGCGTTTCCCAAGCTGCAAACGTCGACTATCGATATTATCTCGCTGGAATGCCATAACTCGCACGTGCCGATGGACCTGCTTGAACTGATCCGCGGTAAAAAGGTGATGGTCGGCGCCATTGATGTAGCGAATCATGCCGTCGAGACGCCGGAAGAAGTGGCCGCTACGCTGCGTAAGGCGCTGCAGTTTGTCGATGCCGACAAGCTCTATCCGTCGACCAACTGCGGCATGGCCCCTCTGCCTCGTCAGGTCGCCCGCGGCAAGCTGAATGCCTTAAGTGCAGGCGCCGAGATCGTGCGCCGGGAACTGTTGGCCAAATAACCGCACCAGCGCCCGCCGCAGTAGCCTCCTGTGGCGGGCGATGATCATCGTCTCCCGCTCCCCGCAACGCCCCCCCTCTGGTGTATACTCGGGTTTCTACGCGATGCCAGCCACAGCGGCCTGAACGGCCCCTCAGCCAGCCCACAACAGCTTAATAACAGTGGAACCCTCATGAGCCCAGATACCGCTCGCATCAGCGAAATCATCGATCGCGCCAGGATCTCGCCTTATCAAATCCTGATCCTGACCTTATGTTTCCTCATCGCCCTGCTGGACGGGTTCGATACCGCCATCATCGGCTATATCGCCCCGGCGCTGCGCGAAGAGTGGGGCCTGCAGCCAGCGCAGCTCTCCCCCGCCTTCGGTGCGGGATTGTTCGGTCTGCTGATCGGCAGCCTGCTGTTCGGGCCGCTCGCCGACGCTATCGGCCGCAAGCGCGTGCTGCTCGTCGCGGTGCTGGTGTTTGGCGGCTGCACCCTGGCTTCAGCCTATGCGCATTCGATCGAATCCCTGACCCTGCTGCGCTTTATCACCGGCATTGGCCTCGGGGGCGCGATACCGACCTGCATCACCCTCAGCTCTGAGTACTCACCGGCGCGCCGGCGCATGCTGATGGTCACCCTGAGCTGGAGCGGCTTTACCGCCGGGCTGGCCCTGGGCGGCCTGCTGGCCGGGCAGATCATCCCGGCGTTCGGCTGGCGCGGCCTGCTGCTGGTCGGCGGCATTGCACCGTTGGCGCTGCTGCCGCTGTTGGCCTGGCAGATGCCCGAGTCGGTGCGCTTTATGGCCGCCAGCGCCAAACATGCCGATCGGCTGCGCCGGGTGGTCGAGCGTATCACCGGCCAGCGTTGGACGGGGGGATCCATTGTCGATGACGAGCGCCCGGCGCAGGCCAGGTCGCCGATCTCGCACCTGTTTATCGAAGGGCGCGCCGTGCGCACCCTGCTGCTGTGGGCGGCATTCTTCTGTTCGCTGTTCGTGTTCTACCTGCTCACCAGTTGGCTGCCGACGATCCTCAAAGACGCCGGTTTCGATATCGCCCACGCCTCGCGCATCGGCGCGATGGTGCCGCTCGGCGGCACCCTGGGCGCCATCCTGATGGCGCTGCTGATGGATCGGGTCGGGCCCTATCGCGTGCTGGCCTTCTCCTACCTGGGCGCCGCGCTGGTGATCGGCGCTACCGGTTACCTGATGGGCGACGCATACACGCTGGCCGCCGTCGTGTTCCTGATCGGCTTCGGCGTGGCCGGCGCGCAAAACGGCCTGAATCTGGTTTCCGCCACCCTTTACCCGACCGCAGCCCGCGTGACCGGCGTCAGCTGGGCCATGGCCAATGGCCGCTTCGGCTCGATCGTCGGCTCGATGCTCGGCGCCTGGATGATGACCGCCGCCGGTTCGCCGGAAGTGTTCTTCCTCTGGCTGGCGCTGCCGGCGCTGCTGGGCGCCGTCGCCATCTTCCTGCTTTATCGCCTCAGCCTGCGCCGCCGCGCGCCGCTCACGGAGCCAGCAGCGGACATCTGACCGCCCTGAAAAGAAAAGGCCGAAACGCCATCGATGGCGTTTCGGCCTCTCATGAAAAACCCTTAACCTATCGGTTATTTTTCAAAAGCGCTTGCCGCTATAGCGCACTGTTTTCCTTGTCATTGGCTTCCTTTATGCACTCATCGACATTTTTAAAATCATATTGCAGATAAACGCTCCCAACCCCACTATTGACGGCGGTCGTTTCAAGCATAATCCCCTGCAAATCGTTCTTGAACGGTTTATCTTTTTTCTCTTCCCAGTCAAAACCGAAATAGCGTTCTTTTTTAAGCAGCCCTATCATCCAATCACCAGGTTCTTTCCATAACGACCCCGGCAGCAGCACATCAGTGGCTTTTCCTTTGCCATAATTAGCGGTCAATGATTCAGCAATGTCCTTCACCTTGGACTTTAACGCCACCCCATAACTGTCTGTATTGATATCACCGCTAAGCGCGCGAATTCGGCATAAACCAACCTTGGGAGAGATGAGCAAAATGTAGGTTTCAAAGGCGTAATACGTTTTGGGGACGACCTCCGTAGTATAAATATTAAGACGATTCGGTATTGCCGTTAAGGTAACACCTGTCATGTCCTCGACGTTCTTTTTCGTTAACCCCATTTGCAGGCCAAACGGCCCAATGCCGGGCGGAAGCAACGCGTCTTTCGCCACCGGTTCTTCCTGCTGATTGGATTTTGAAGCGGTTGATGTTGCATGATCGGCTATCGTCGGGACGGCCAGGCCATATTTCGCCGACAGCAATTTTTGCTGCAACATCGCCAGACTTTGCTCTTGAGTGGCTATCGTTGCCTTTTTTATCGCCCCCACCAGACCACCATCGTATTGTGCGGCCTCTTGTTTAGCGGTCGATATTTCCCGAGTCAGCATTGTCAACTCAGCGGTGAGTTTTTCCGCCAGCTTCAGATCTGGCGCGGTCTGGTTCGTGACAATCTCAACCTTTGATCCAGACTCGATCGCATTGATTCGTTGCTGAATAAGCGCCTTGTTCGTTTTCAGAATTTCCAGTCGCGCCATCACCAGAGATTTAATCAAGCCGCCGTTTAACGTGTCCTGCTGTTTAGCTGCGTTTTCAATCTCGGCATCCGTACTCACCAGCTCTGACTTTAAATCGGCTACTTGCTGTATTTGTTCAGGCGACAATGCTTTTGGCCCGCATCCAGAGATCAATACGCTCAATAATGCGGCAATAACAGCCCTTTTCATTTCATCCCTTTCCTATCGACAATCCACAAGAAAGCTATGGTATCAGAGGAGGAAACAGTAACAACGAAAAGTCGTTTTTATCGCGACTTATTGAGCTTCTCGTTATTACGCCCACATCTATTTGTCATAGGCCGCAATTTCCGAAGGCGCATATCGGCTTGGCGCCAATATCGATACAGTGGAGACAGATTGAGTGGCTGTCTGGCTAATACGGGGAAAATGACAATAAAAAAGGGGGTCAAGGCCCCCTTCTCTGTTATTCCGCCTTGGCGGAAGCGTCTTCGGTGCGATACAGGTGCACGTCCATTTGCGGGAACGGAATGCCGATGTTGTGGGCATCCAGCGCGCGCTTAAAGTTTTCCATCAGATCGAAGTACACGTTCCAGTATTCCGCGTTGGTGGTCCAGGAACGGGTCACGAAGTTCAGAGAGGACGGCGCCATCTCGTTCAGACGCACGGTCACGCCTTTAGCGTGCATGATGCGCTTGTCGGCGGCGATCACGTCGCCCAACACCTTCTTCACCACGTCGATATCGGCGTTGTAGGCCACGCCTACCACTATGTCCACGCGGCGGTTCGGTTCGCGGGAGTAGTTGATGATGTTGCCGGCGATGATTTTACCGTTCGGCACCACGATGGTTTTGTTGTCTGCGGTACGCAGGGTGGTGGAGAAAATCTGCACCTGATCGACGGTACCGGCCACGCCGCCCAGATCGACATACTCACCCACGCGCAGCGGGCGGAAGATCACCAGCAGCACGCCGGCGGCGAAGTTGGACAGCGAGCCTTGCAACGCCAGGCCGACGGCCAAACCGGCGGCACCCAGCACGGCGATCACCGAGGTGGTCTGCACGCCGACGCGCCCCAGCACCGCGATGAAGGTGAACGCCAGCACGCCGTAACGTACGATCGCCGACAGGAAGTCCGCCACCGTGGCGTCGATGCCGCGCAGTTTCATCACGCGGTTCAGCGCATTACCGACCACGCGGGCCACGATCGAACCGATGATCAGGATAACGATGGCGGCGACGATATTCACCGCATACTGGATCAACAGATCCTGGTTCTTCACCAACCAGTCGCCGGCACCGTTGATGCCGTCTACTACATTCAAATCTTTCATTCGTGTCGTCCTAACTCAGTCCCTAACGGGAGAAACTCGCAAAAATACACTGGCTTCGGCAGCCAGTAGGAAACCACCGCCTAAGGGTAACCAACATTAAAGGCTCATGCCAACCGTCAGCGTTAAAAATAGCCGAAACCGCCCGCCGCGTCTTCTATGCTGAAAACAGCGCGTTGGCCATTTCACGACAAGGGATCCGTTCTTCATGCACATTCGCTCTTCGCTTAAACACTATTGGCAAGTGCGACCCAGGCTGCTGTTTTCCGTCGGCGCCGGGCTGCTGTGCTTTTTGCTGCTGCCGGCCCAGCTCTCGTTGCTGCAGCGCCTGATGATCGGCTGGAATACACTGGCCTGGCTCTATCTGCTGTTTCTCTGGCGGCTGATGCTGGTCAGCACGCCGCAGCACATTCGCCAGATCGCTCGGCGACAGGATGAAAGCGCCAGCACGGTGTTGGCGCTGGTCAGTTTCGGTTGTCTGGTGAGCATTCTGGCGATCCTGTTCGAATTGAGCAGCGCCAAACAGGCCAGCGACTCGCTGAAAACCCTGCATCTGGCACTAACCGGCGCCACGCTGGCAGTCTCCTGGCTGCTGCTGCCGACCGCCTTCACCATGCACTATGCTCATCAGTTTTATCGTCAGGGCGCACAACAGGATCCTTTGCCGCTGCTGTTTCCCGGCAATCTCACCGAGCCGACCTATCTGGACTTCGCCTACTTCTCCTTCACCATCGCGGTCGCGTCGCAAACCGCCGACGTGGCGGTCGGCGCCGCGGAGGTGCGTAAAATCGCGCTCGTGCAGTCGGTTATTTCGTTCGTGTTCAACATGCTGATCCTGGGCCTGTCCATCAACGTGGGTGCCGGCTTGCTGAGCTGAAAACGAAAAAGGCTCCCCGCAGGGAGCCTTTTGCATCGTGCAACAGCTGGCGAAGATTACAGAACGTCTACCGCGTTCAGATCTTTGAAGGCCTGCTCCAGACGCGTCACCATGCTGGTCTGTGCTGCGCGCAGCCAGACGCGTGGATCGTAGTATTTCTTGTTCGGCTGATCGGCGCCTTTCGGGTTGCCCAGCTGGCCCTGCAGGTAAGCTTCGTTCGCTTTGTAGTACTGCAGGATGCCGTCCCAGGTCGCCCATTGGGTGTCGGTGTCGATGTTCATCTTGATCACGCCGTAGCTGACGGACTCTTTGATTTCCGCATCGCTGGAACCGGAACCGCCGTGGAACACGAAGTTCAGGCTGTTATGCGGCAGGTTGAATTTCTCGGAAACGTATTTCTGAGAATCGCGCAGGATGGTCGGAGTCAGCTTAACGTTACCTGGCTTGTACACGCCGTGCACGTTACCGAACGAGGCTGCGATGGTGAAGCGCGGGCTGATGGCGTTCAGTTTTTCGTACGCGTAAGCCACGTCTTCCGGCTGGGTGTACAGCGCGGAAGCGTCCATATGGCTGTTGTCCACGCCGTCTTCTTCACCGCCGGTGCAGCCCAGTTCGATTTCCAGCGTCATGCCGATTTTGGCCATGCGCTTCAGGTAGGCACTGCAGATCTCGATGTTTTCTTCCAGAGATTCTTCAGACAGATCGATCATGTGGGAAGAGAACAGCGGTTTGCCGGTAGCGGCGAAGTGCTTCTCGCCGGCGTCCAGCAGGCCGTCCAGCCATGGCAGCAGTTTCTTCGCGCAGTGGTCGGTGTGCAGGATCACCGGCACGCCGTAGTGTTCAGCCATCTGGTGAACGTGGTGTGCGCCGGAGATAGCGCCCAGAATCGCTGCGCCCTGAGGCACATCGGTCTTCACGCCTTTGCCGGCGATAAACGCGGCGCCGCCGTTGGAGAACTGAACGATGACCGGCGCGCGCACTTTAGCCGCAGCTTCCAGCACTGCGTTGATGGAGTCGGTACCCACGCAGTTTACCGCTGGCAGCGCAAAGTTGTTCTCTTTAGCAACTGCGAAGACTTTCTGAACGTCATCACCCGTGATGACACCCGGTTTTACGAAATCAAAAATTTTAGACATGTTACTTTGTCCTGTTTCGTCGGCCGTAGATGGATGTAAATCGATATTTTCACGCCGCGCAGCGTTAGCCGCGCGGTATAAAACAAACGGGCGGCTTTCGCCTCCCGTTGTCTGAATTACTGCTTAGCGCGCTCTTCCAGCATCACGACTGCAGGCAGCGGTTTCCCTTCAACGAATTCCAGGAATGCGCCACCGCCGGTGGAGATGTAGGAAATTTTGTCAGCGATACCGAACAGATCGATGGCTGCCAGAGTGTCGCCGCCGCCAGCGATAGAGAAAGCGTCGCTATCGGCGATCGCGCGGGCGACAATTTCGGTGCCCTTACGGAAGTTAGGGAACTCGAATACGCCAACCGGGCCATTCCACAGAATGGTCTTGGCGTTCTTCAGGATAACGGCCAGACGCTCGGCAGAGACGTCGCCCATATCCAGAATTTGCTCGTTGTCCTGGATCTCGCTCGCCGGCTTCACGGTCGCGGTTGCGGTTTCGGAGAACTCGGTCGCTACGCGCACGTCGGTCGGCACCGGAATGTCGCAGGTTTCCAGCAGTTTCTGCGCGTTCGGGATCAGGTCAGGTTCGTACAGGGACTGGCCCACGTTGTTGCCCTGCGCCGCCACGAAGGTGTTGGCGATGCCGCCGCCGACGATCAGCTGATCGGCGATTTTGGACAGGGAATCCAGCACGGTCAGTTTGGTGGAGACTTTAGAACCGCCCACGATGGCGACCATCGGACGGGCCGGGTTGCCCAGCGCTTTGCCCAGCGCTTCCAGTTCGGCGGACAGCAGCGGGCCGGCACAGGCGACAGGCGCGAACTTGCCCACGCCGTGGGTGGAAGCTTGCGCGCGGTGCGCGGTGCCGAATGCATCCATCACGTACACGTCGCACAGCGCCGCGTATTTCTTGGACAGGGTTTCGTCGTCTTTCTTCTCGCCCTTGTTGAAGCGGACGTTTTCCAGCACCACCAGTTCGCCTTCGGCGACGTCGACGCCATCCAGGTAATCCTTCGCCAGACGCACTGGGGATTTCAGGTGGTCTTTCAGGTAGTTGACCACAGGCAGCAGGGAGAATTCTTCGTTGTACTCGCCTTCGGTAGGACGACCCAGGTGGGAGGTTACCATCACGCGGGCGCCTTGCTTCAGCGCAGCTTCGATAGTCGGCAGGGAAGCGCGGATACGCGCGTCGGAAGTCACTTTACCGTCTTTTACCGGCACGTTCAGATCGGAGCGGATCAGTACGCGTTTACCCGCCAGATCCAGATCGGTCATCTTAATTACAGACATGGTGAACCCTCTTTATTGAATCTCTATAAAATTGCCTGAGCAGCGCGCCAATCACGCCGGCGCCGCCGTACTAGAAACCGCTGGCGGCCATTGCCCGTGTTGTATCCAACATCCGATTGGCAAAGCCCCATTCATTGTCGCACCAGACCAAGGTCTTTATCAGGTGCTGCCCGCTGACCCGGGTCTGCGTACCGTCGACGATAGCGCTGTGCGGGTCATGGTTAAAATCGATCGAGACCAATGGTAATTCCGTGTAGTCAACTATACCACGAAATGATTCCCGTGCGGCCTTTTGCAACAGCTGGTTGACCTCCGCCACCTTCACCGCGGCGCTCACGCTGACGCTCAGATCGATAGCCGTCACGTTAATGGTCGGCACGCGCACCGAGATCGCCTCGAAGCGGTCGCAAAACTGCGGGAAGATACGGGTGATGCCCGCAGCCAGCTTGGTATCGACCGGAATGATCGACTGGCTCGCCGCGCGGGTGCGCCGTAAATCCGCGTGATACGCGTCGATCACCGGCTGATCGTTCATCGCCGAGTGAATGGTGGTCACGGTGCCGGATTCGATGCTGTAGGCGTCGTCCAGCAGCTTGATCACCGGAATAATGCAGTTGGTGGTGCACGAGGCGTTGGACACGATGCGATGTTCCGCCAGCAGCGTCTGATGGTTGACGCCGAACACGATGGTGGCGTCCAGATCGTTGCCGCCCGGGTGGGCGAACAGCACTTTCTTCGCCCCCGCCGCCAGATGGGCTTCGCCATCCGCCCGGCTGCCGTACACGCCGCTGCAGTCCAGCACCACGTCGACGCCCAGTTCGCCCCAGGGCAACTGCTCCACCGCCGGCTGATGCAACAGGCGAATCGCGTCGTCCCCGACGCTCAGCGTGTCGCACTCCTGCCGCACATCCCAGGCGAAGCGGCCGTGGCTGGAGTCGTACTTCAGCAGATGGGCCATGCCCTCGGCGTTCGCCAGCTCGTTGATCGCCACCACGGAGATTTCCGCCCGTCGTCCCGATTCGTACAGTGCGCGCAATACGCTGCGGCCGATGCGGCCAAAGCCGTTTATCGCTATGCGGATGGTCATGCTGCTCCTGAAAAAGGGCCGTCCACGCCGGGTGACTCACCGGCGCCGCCCGGCGCTGACTGGTTGTCTCACTAACCCGCATAGAGTAGTGGATCGTACCGCCCGCTGTGAATCGCCGAGTTTGCATTATTCCCGCGCTTCAGCGGTTTTTCACCGCCGTCACATCGGCATTTCTGTTGAAGAGTGCTTCAACTGAAACGCTTCAGCTGAGCATAAACCAAAGTTTTGGCAAAAGGAACAGGTGCAACAGTTCCTCAGGTAACGGAGGGGAGTTTTACGAGCATAAGATGATCTGGCGCACATTTTTGGCCTCAAGACCGCGACGGATTTTCGCTCGCCGCCCCCGTTTCGCCGTAGTGCTCACGAAAATAGTCGCGCAAAAATTCGACCGTCACCCGCACTTTCGCCGACGTTGCCAGCCGGGAAACGTACACCGCTAGCGGTTTAACTCTGTAAACGGAACGCCCGCACCAGCGGGCGTCCTGATTAGGCTTTCGGGAATATCCACAGATGATCGGCCGGCAGGGAGAGCCGGCACAGCGCCCGATCGCGCGCCTCGTGGCCATAGGCGCGCACCACGAAGTCTTCGGCCACGGTGCGGAACAGGTATTCCCAGCGATCGCCGAGATACATGCTGGTCAGCAACGGCAGCTCAAGCTGGTTGCCCTGCGGATCTTCGCCCAACCGCACGCGCTCCACGCGGATCACCGCCGTGCCCTCCTGCCCAACCTGCACGCCTGCGCCCGCTTTGCCCCACAGCGCCCAATCCTTGCCTTCGATGCGCGCCCGGTCGCCTTCCAGCGCGACAACCTTGCCCGGCAAGCGGTTGTTGCTGCCCATGAACTCGGCGGTGAACAGCGTGGTGGGCGAGCCGTACATCTCCTGCGGCGTGCCCTGCTGTTCGATTTTGCCGTTATTGAGCAGCAGGATGCGATCGGAAATGGCCATCGCCTCGTTCTGATCGTGGGTCACCATCAGCGCCGACAGACCGAGCTTGATGATCAGCTCGCGCAGGAATACCCGCGCCTCTTCACGCAGCTTGGCATCGAGGTTGGACAGCGGCTCATCCAGCAGGATCACCGGCGGGTTGTAGACCAGCGCACGCCCGATCGCCACGCGCTGCTGCTGGCCGCCGGAAAGCTGGTGCGGGTGCCGCTTGGCCAGATGCCCCAACCCGAGCTGATCCAGTACCGCCTGCACTCGCTGGGCGATTTCCGCCGAGCCGGTCTTACGCAGCTTCAGCGGGTAAGCGACGTTTTCAAACACCGTTTTATGCGGCCACAGGGCATAGGACTGAAACACCAGCCCCAGATTGCGCTCTTCGGCGGGAATTTCGCTGCGCGCGCTGCCGTTGTACACGGGGTTATTGCCGATGACGATCCGCCCCTGGCTCGGTTTCTCCAGCCCGGCCACCGCCCGCAGCAGCGTGGTTTTGCCACTGCCCGACGGGCCCAGCAGCGAGACCACTTCGCCCCGTTTTAGATCCATCGACACCCCTTTCAGCACCGGGTTGTCGCCATAGGTCAAATGCAGATTCTCTACCGAAAGTTCAATCATGTAATTTCACTCCAAAGCGCAAGGCGATCCCCAGCCCCAGCACCACCAGCAGAATATTGATGAACGACAGCGCGGCGACGATATCGATAGCGCCCGCGGCCCACAGAGAAACCAGCATCGAGCCGATGGTTTCCGTGCCCGGAGACAGCAGGTACACCCCGGTGGAATATTCGCGTTCAAAAATCAGGAACATCAGCAACCAGGAGCCGATCAGGCCATAGCGCGACAGCGGAATGGTGACGTGGCGGGTGATCTGGCCGCGGCTGGCGCCGGCGCTACGCGCCGCCTCTTCCAGCTCCGGCCCCACCTGCAGCAACGTGGAAGAGATCAGCCGCAGGCCGTAGGCCATCCACACCACGGTGTAGGCCAGCCAGACGCTGAAGATGGTGCTGCGCAGCGAACGCAGCCAGACAATCCAGTTAGCACGCAGCCACTCGGCCATCGGCAACGCCGACAGCCAGCCTTCCTTGAGCGATTTGTCCAGCCACATCGGCAGGAACAGGAACACCCACAGGAATGCCAGACCGGCCAGCAGCCCCGGCACCGCGCGCGGCACCAGCACGCTGTAGTCGAGGAAGCGCGTGGCGCCATCCGGCTTGCGGTGCATGGCGATGCCGATAAACAGGTAGCACGCCACCGCCAGCGCCCCGCCGATCACCCCGATCGCCATCGAGTTGACGATGGCGCGCAGCAGGTTGGGCTGCGCCCAGATGGTGCGAAAGGTGTTGATCGACAGTTCGTCCCAGACTGACACGCCCACGCCCCAGTTGGAGATAAAGGCGCGCAGCACCACGCCGATCAGCGGCACGCCGATGGTCACGGTCAGCCAGAATACCACCACCGCGCCGGCCACCCAGCGCCATTTACCCAGCGGCAGAGCGCGGGCCTGCGAGGCTTTGCCCTTGACGGTGACAAAGCGGTTGGCGGTGCGCATCAGCCGGCGCTGCAGCATCACCAACGGAATAGTGATGCAAATCAGCACCACCGCCACCGCCGCCATCAGATGGTAAGACGGCGTGCCCAGCTTGTTGGTCAACTGGTACAGGTAGGTCGCCAGCACCAGGTTGCCTTCCGGATCGCCCAGCACCAGCATCAGGCCGAACACTTCCAGCCCGAGGAAGAACAGCAACACCCCGGCGTACAAGATAGACGGCCGCACCATCGGCAGACTAACGGCGGTCATCACCTGCAGCGGCGTGGCGCCGGCGGTGCGCGCCGCTTCTTCAACGTCGGAGCCCACGCTGCGCAGCGCCGAGGAGATGTACAGGTAGGCGTGGGGCACGTGCGTCAATCCGGCTATCACCACGATGCTGGCCATTGAGTAGATATTCCACGGCACGAAGCCCAGCAGCGCCTCCGCCCACAGCGAGAAGAAGCCTACCGGCCCCGCCGCCACCACGTAACCGAAACCCAGTACCATCGGCGACACGAAGATCGGCACCAGAATCAGCGGTTCGATGATTCGCCGCCCCGGCAGATCGGTGCGCACCATCAGGAAGGCCAAAACACCGCCGAGCGGGATGGCGATAATCACCAGGCCGAATGCCAGAATAAAGCCGCTTTTCAGCGCTTTGTAAAAATCCGGATCGGTAAAGATGAACTCGAAGGCCTCAAGGCTGAAGACCTTGGAAGGAGAGAAAAACGGTGCCGAGAGGAAGCTTTGAATGATGATAAACGACAGGGGGACATAGATAACCAGCGCGGTTATCAACACCACCAGGCCGCGCGGCAGGCTCTGCCACTTTCTGCGCCATGCTTGCATAAATGCTCCCTATGGTTGTAAACGACGACCAAAGGGCGCGCGCCCGTGCGACAGGCGTGCGTCCGAATGCAGTCCCTGTTATTTCGCCGCGGCGGCGCGCCATTGTTTGATGTAGTCGAGACGCTTGGCCGGCTGCAGATATTCCAGCAGGCTGTCATCGACCGGGATCGGCTTGAGCGCGTTACCCAACAGCTTGGTCATACCATCGATGTCGTTCTTGCCTTCGATGTCGTTGCGGATCGAGGGGATATCCGCCTGATTGGCGAGAATATTTTGCCCTTTCTCCGACAGCACGTAGTCGAACCACAGCTTGGCGGCGTTAGGGTTGCCGGCCTCTTTGCCGATGAAGCTCACGCGCGACAGCACCAGGGTATAGTCTTTCGGATAGACAATGCCGAGCGACGGGTCGCTCTTGGCGCGAGCCTCGGCGTACGAACCGAGGATATTGAAGCCGATCAGGTTTTCACCGGAGGAAACGCGTTCCATCATGGTGCCGGTGGAGGATTGCACCGCCAACCCGCCCTTGGCCACATCGGCCAGCGTTTTGAAGTAGTTGGGATCGGCCTTGAAGTCCTGCACCGACAGCATGAAGCCGACGCCGGATTTTTCGATGTCGTAGGTGGTGACTTTCTTCTTGAATTTGTCCGTCTGGCCGGCGATCAGCTTGGCCAGCGCCGCATGCGAATCCGGCACATCGCCTTGCGGGATCAGGCGTTTGTTATAGATAAACACCACCGGCTCGTAGGTGGTGCCATACACCTTCTCTTGCCATACCGCCCATTTCGGCAGCTGAGCCTGCTCAGGGGAGGCATATTCCTGCGCGTAATCGCCCGCCAGTTTCAAAATGGTGTCCATCGACGAGCTCCACACCACGTCGCCGCTGGTGCCGCCGGCCGCCTGCTCGCTGATAAAGCGGTTATACAGTTCGGTGCTGTTCATGTCGTTGTATTCGACCTTGATGCCCGGATACAACGCCTCAAACCCCTGGATCAACGGCGCCGCCGCCTTGGTGTCGGTGGTCGAGTAAATCACCACCTTGCCTTCTTTCTTCGCGCCGTCGACCAGTTTCTGATAGTCGGCGGGGTAGCCCGCCGGGAAGGCCGCATAGGCGGAAACGGAGCCCAGCAAGGTGATTGCCGCTACGGTCGCGCTGATTTTTTTCATCATCATCATCCATCCCCTGATCACATTTAATAAACCAAAAATTAACATATAGTTAATAACTGAGACGTAGCAACGGCGTTGCTTTGTTATCTTTCGGTTTTGTGAGGTTGGACGTTTTTCAGCCAATAAAAAGCCCGGCAGCGCGGGCTTTACGGCGCTTCCAGTCGCAAACTATTCGGCCAGGCGAGAACGCCGCAGCAGGCGAATTCGCTGTACGATGGCGACCCCCAGCAGGGTCAGGGCAAACCCCGCCAACTGCACCAGCGACAGCGCCTCGCCAAACAGCGCATAAGCCTGCAGCGCTGCCGCCGGCGGCACCAGCAGCATCAGCGCGGTAATGCGAGTCAAATCGCCGTGGCGCACCATCCAGATGAACAGCGCGGTGCCGCCCAGCGACAACACGCCGGCCGACCACAGCAGCGAGAACCACAGCGTCGGCGAATTGTCCCAGGCGCCGGAGCCCATCACGGCCGCCAACGCGCCGGTCACGATCGCCGCGCCGAGGTGCTGAATGGCGCCCGCCGCCCGCAGATCGGCCGCCGCCAGCGAAGACTTCTGCACCATGATGCCGATCGTCAGCGCGACGATGCTGCCAAACCCCATCAGGATCGGCAACAGCGCCATATTGCCGACATCAATGCCGGTCAGCCGGGGAGAAAGCACCAGCGCAACGCCGATAAAGCCGATCGCCAGCCCGGCCCAGGAGCGTAACCCTATCGATTTGCGCAGCACCAACGCGAAAATCAGCGCGGTGAACAGCGGCTGCAAGCCGCCGATCAGCGACATCACCCCGGCCGCCAGGCCGTTCGCTACCGCCCACCAGCTTGCAGCGAGATAAACGCCATTCATCAACATGCCGGTCAGCAGGTGCATCACGAACTGCCGCCCCTTGGGCCAGGCGCAGTGCAATGCCAGCAAAGCGAATACCGCGGCGGCGATCAAAAAGCGAAAGGTCAGGAAAAGGTTGGGATCGGCATGATCCACCACCGCCCGCGCGGCAATAAAACCCGTCGACCAAATTAATATCAGGAAAAACGGCGCGATAAATGCCTTTCGCCGATCGCGTTTTTCACGCGGGGTTATTTCCATATCACTACCTGAAAGAATGCGGTTGATGAATGAAGGCATACTAACCAATTTAACACGGGCTTAACAGTGCCGAGCGGACGCCCAAGTTCAGATGGTGCACATAATTACCGGTGAATAATGAAGTTTCAATTTCATATAATTCATCAAGCTTATAATTAATTACGCTACGTTACGACAATGTAAATTAATTGCTACATCGGGTATAAATATTCCCCTCTTGGCGACATTGTCGGGATAATTCCCCTTTGCTAGCCTTTCTGAAGCCATTTAATTAACGGGACTGACTCATGGCCGAAATCACTGATTTTATGAAACTGGATATGCGTATTGGCGAAATTATTTCCGTGGAATATAACGACAAGGCGTTAAAACCCGCCTATAAGCTGCGCATTGATTTCGGCGAGGAAATTGGCATTAAAAACAGCTCGGCACAATTATGCGAAAACTATCAGGAAGATGACCTGCTTGGCAGAAAAGTCATCTCCGTCGTTAATTTCCCCGCCAGGCGAGTTGCCGGATTTAAATCCGAAGTGCTGGTTCTTGCCGCGGTCACCAGGGATCAAGGCACCGTCTTGCTGAAACCCGATTTCGACGTGGAGATCGGCAGCAAGATTTTATAACCGCCCCATCATTCGTGAGGCCACCGAGAAATGCGACAGTTATCTCTGCTTGATGAAGTTAAGAAGGCATACCAGGAACACCGTTCAGCCTTTATCCCCGGCGCTACCATGCAGGCAATCCTGCTGGCGCTGGGCGCGCGGCCGGAAGATTTCGCCAGGCTGCAGCAGGTCAGCGCCAATCTGGCGGACGATCCCACGCTGCCTTTCCGCAAGTCCAGAAACGGCCGTTTCTGTTTCGACTTCGATCGCGCCCGGATTGAGCGGCTGGAGTTCCAGCCTTTCGTGCTCTCGGTCGAGGAAGACTTCATCCGCTACGATTCGGGAAAGGTGCGCCATTTCCGCGGCATCAACGACGATCTGCAGTTGAATACGGCCTTTCAGGCGCTGATGAAATTCAAAGCCTACGTGATCGATGGCGTGAGCGTGACGCCGCGCCCCCGGCTTAATCAGGAGATCAACAAGTTCGTCTGCACCGTGTTCAACCTGCGCACCGTCACCACGCCGCAGATGCTGGGCGAACCGGCGCTGGAAGGTGTGCACAGCGACGGCGTCGACCACACCATGACAACCTTCCTCGGCTGCGACAACATGACCGACGACAGCGCCAAGACCTTTATTCACGATATGCGCGAAACCAGCGGGATCAAATTCGATCGGGCCCGGCCGGAATGGATTTTGGGCGAAATACAGCATCGGCATTTCCTCGACACCCTGCTGATTGTCGACCACGAGCGCAAACACAGCCTCTCTCCGGTAAAAGCGCAGGACAAACGTAAGGATTCAACCCGCGATATGCTGATCTTTTTCACCCGCAAACCGGTCGAAGACGGCCACGTCTCTTTCGCATACGACTCTTTCAAGCCGCATATCGAAATCCCGCTGTCGATAGACATGGTGGCGCGCTAACGCGCTGCCGGGCCGGCCGCCAGGATCCCTCTGTGCGGCCGGTTCACGCCAGGATAAACAACGCTGGATTAATCAGGTTTTTGTCGCCGAATTATTATATCCTGCCGGACGAAAATTTTTGCGGGCGCTCGCTGCCCCACGCGCCAGCCCTCTGCAGGCGGGCCGTTTATTTCATGAATACAGGCAGTGCCATACCGTTATGACCAAGAGTTTATCCCCGAAAGACATTATCGCCCTGGGCTTTATGACCTTTGCCCTGTTTGTCGGCGCCGGCAACATCATTTTCCCGCCGCTGGTGGGGCTGCAGTCCGGCGAACATCTGTGGCCGGCCGCCCTCGGGTTTATGGTGACCGCCGTCGCCCTGCCGGTGATCGCCGTGATCGCGTTGGCGCGCGTCGGCGGCAGCATCAGCCTGCTTACCGGCCCCATCGGCCGCACCGCCGGCCTGCTGCTGGCGACCGTCTGCTATCTGGCGCTCGGCCCGCTGTTCGCCACGCCGCGAACCGCCAATGTCTCTTTCGCCCTCGGCATTGCGCCTTTCACCGGCGACGGCGCCCTGCCGCAGTTCATCTACAGCCTGCTGTTCTTTACCCTGGCGATGATTGTGTCGCTATATCCCGGACGGTTGCTCGATAACGTCGGCCATATTCTGGCGCCGCTGAAAATTCTGGCGCTGGCCGCGCTCGGCATCGCCGCCCTGATCTGGCCCGCAGGCGCGCCGCTCTCCGCCGTCGGCAGCTATCAGGCCGCGGCGTTTTCCACCGGCTTCGTACAGGGTTATCAAACCATGGACACGCTGTCGGCGCTGATGTTCGGTTCGATTATCGTTACCGCCGCCCGCTCGCGTGGCGTCAGCGACAGCGGGTTGCTGCTGCGTTATACGCTGTGGGCCAGCCTGATCGCCGGCGTCGGCCTGACGCTGGTCTATATCTGCATGTTCAAACTCGGCGCCGGCAGCGGCAGCCTAATCGAGAATGGCGCTCAGGATGGCGCGGCAATCCTGCACGCCTATGTACAGCACACCTTCGGCGATCTGGGCAGCGTCTTTATGGCGGTGCTGATGTTCATCGCCTGCCTGGTGACAGCGGTCGGCATGACCTGCGCCTGCGCGGACTTCTTCTCCCGCTACCTGCCGCTCTCTTACCGCACGCTGGTGGTCATCCTCGCCCTCTTCGCCATGCTGGTCTCCAACATGGGGCTGGCCAATCTTATCCGCGTCTCGCTGCCGGTGCTGACGGCGATCTACCCGCCCTGCATCGCGCTGGTGTTGCTCAGCTTCAGCCAGAACCGCTGGCGCAGCGCCAGGCGCGTCTTTGCGCCAGTGATCGCCACCAGCCTGGTGTTTGGCCTCGCCGACGGCCTGAAGGCTTCCAGCTTCAGCGGCCTGCTGCCCGCCTGGTTCGATAAGCTGCCGCTGGCCGAGCAGGGTCTGGTCTGGCTGCAGCCTACGCTGTTGGTGCTGTTGCTGACGGCCGCTTACGACCGGTTGCGCAGCGCCGAAAGCGTCAAGGCCGCGTCTTAAGCGCGATTTCCGCCCATAAAAAAAGCCGGTCATCATGACCGGCTTTTTTATCGGCTGGCGCCAGGCCGCTTACTTCAGCAGCGCCTGCGCCTTCGCCACCACGTTGTCCACGGTGAAGCCGAACTCGGCGAACAGCTGCTCCGCCGGCGCCGA